>JBIJBO010000005.1:0-59317 GCA_044345215.1 Prosthecobacter sp.
TTGTCCTACTCGGTTCCACCGGCAGCATCGGCACCAGCGCGCTGAAGGTCGCGCGCGCCATCCCGGAGCGCATGGAAATCGTCGGTCTGGCCGCCAGTCGCAGCGTCGAAACCCTGGTCGAGCAGGCGCGCGAGACCGGTGCGCGCCACGTCGCCCTCACCGATCCCGCAGCCGCAGCGCAGGCGCGCGGTCTGCTGCCGGCTGGTGTCGAGGTCTTCAGCGGCGAAGCCGGTCTGGTCGACCTCGTGCGCGCCAGCGACGCGGACCTTGTTTTGGTCGCCATTGTCGGCGTTGCCGGCCTGGCACCGGCGCTCGCCGCCATCGAGGCGGGCAAGCACCTGGCCGTCGCCAGCAAGGAGATCCTGGTCATGGCCGGCGAGGCCGTCATGGAAGCTGCGCGCCGTGAGGGGGTGAACGTGCTGCCGGTCGACAGCGAGCACAACGCCATCTTCCAGTGCCTCGAGGGCCGCCGGCCCGAAGAGGTCAGCCGGCTGCTGCTCACCGCCAGTGGCGGTCCCTTCCGCACCCTGCCGGCCGAACATCTCGAGCAGGTGACAGTGGCGCAGGCGCTCAAGCATCCGACCTGGAGCATGGGCCGCAAGATCACCATCGATTCCGCCACCCTCTTCAACAAAGGTCTCGAGATGATCGAGGCGCGCTGGCTGTTCGACGTGCCGATGAGCCGCATCGAGGTCGTCGTCCATCCCGAGAGCATCATCCACAGCATGGTCGAGTTTCGCGACCGCAGTGTATTGGCCCAACTCAGCCACAGCGACATGTGCTTTCCGATCCAGTATGCCGTCACCTGGCCCAAGCGCGTGCCGAACGACCTGCGCCCGCTCGATTTCACCCAGCTCGGCGCCCTGCATTTCGAGGCGCCGCGCACGCAGGACTTCCCCGCGCTCGACCTGGCCCGCCAGGCCGGCGAAACCGGCGGCACCCTGCCGGCGGTGCTCAACGCTGCTAATGAGGTGGCGGTGCAGGCCTTCCTGGGGGGCCGGCTCAATTTTCCGGCCATCTGGCGCACCGTCGCCACCGTCATGGACGCGCATGCCGTCACCGCCCATCCCGGTCTTGGCGAGTTGATCGAGGCCGACGTCTGGGCACGCCGCGCCGCGACCGACCGGCTGGGCTGAAGGCAGGCTTTTTTGCTGGCCACAGCGGCGCGTTCCGGCTAATTCGGGGGCGGCATGAATGCTCGTCTCCTTCTCGTCCTGATCTCCTGCGTGCTGAGCGTGGTCACCGGCCTGGTGCTGTCGCGGGGCTCTGGCGGCGACACCGATGTCGCGCGCACGCGACCGCTCATCGGCCTGAGCATGGACACCCTGAAGGAGGAGCGCTGGATCCTTGATCGCGATCTTTTCAGCGCGCGCGCCGCCGAGCTTGGCGCCGACGTTCTGGTGGAGTCGGCCAACAGCAACGACACCCGCCAACTGCGCGACGTCGAGAGCCTGATCACGCGCAAGGTCGACGCTCTGGTCATCATCCCGCACAACGGCGCGGCCATGGCGCGCGCGGTGGAGATGGCCCATGCCGAGGGCATTCCGGTGCTCTCTTACGACCGCCTGATCACCGGCGCCGAGGTCGATCTGTACATCACCTTCGACAACCTGAGGATCGGCGAGCTGCAGGCACGTTATCTGGCCGAGCGGCTGCCGGCTCAGGGCAAAATGCGCATCATTCGCATCTACGGCGCCAAGACCGACAACAATGCGCTACTGTACAAGCAGGGCCAGGACAACATTCTGCAGCCGCTCATCGACGCCGGCCGGGTCGAGGTGGTGCACGAGGACTGGGCGGTGGACTGGAAACCGGAGAACGCCAAGAAAATCACGAACGCCGCCATCACCAAGGCCGGACGCAACATCGATGCCGTTCTTGCCAGCAACGACGGCACCGCCGGCGGCGCCGTCCAGGCGCTCATCGAGGAGGGCCTGGCGGGCAAGGTGCTGGTCACGGGCCAGGACGCCGACCTCGCCGCCTGCCAACGCATCGCCCACGGCAGCCAGACAATGACGATCTACAAGCCCATCGCCAAGCTCGCGGCCGGCGCCGCCGAGCTCGCCGTCAAGCTCGCTGGCGGCAAGCCGATCATCGCCCGGGAGGTGGTCGCCAACGGCAAGACCGACGTGCCCGCCGTGCTGCTCGACATCGTCACCGTCACCAAGGACAACCTGCGCGACACTGTCGTCAAAGACGGCTTCCGCAGGGAGTCTGACATCTTCGCGCCATGATCCTCGCCGCCCGCCAGCTCACCAAGAAGTTTCCCGGCGTCACCGCCCTCAAGGACGTCTTCTTCGACCTGCGTGCCGGCGAGATCCACGCGCTCTGCGGCGAGAACGGCGCCGGCAAGAGCACCCTCATCAAGCTGCTCTCCGGCATCCATCCGCACGGCAGCTACGAGGGCACCTTCAAGGTCGGCGGCAGCGAGGCGCGCTTCGCCTCGATCGCCGACGCCGCCCGCGCCGGCATCGCCGTCATCTACCAGGAACTGGCACTGGTCGGCGAGATGACGGTCGCCGAAAACATTTCCCTCGGCTGCGAACCCAAGCGCTGGGGCGGACTGATCGACTGGCCGCGGATGTTCCGCGAGGCGCAGGTCCTGCTCGACCGCTTCAAGGTCGGGCTCGATGCCCGCGCCCACGTCGCCGACCTCGGGGTTGGCCAAAAGCAGCTCGTCGAAATCGTCAAGGCCCTGGCCAAGGACTCGCGCATCCTCATCCTCGATGAGCCGACCGCGGCACTCGCCGAACATGAGGTGCTGATCCTGCTCGACATCCTGCGCGACCTGCGCGCGCGCGGCATCGCCTGCATCTACATCAGCCACAAGCTCGACGAGGTCTTCGCCCTGGCCGACCGCATCACCGTGCTGCGCGACGGCGCCACCGTCAGCACACGTGCCGCAGCAGAGACCTCGAAAGCTCAGGTCATCCGCGAGATGGTGGGGCGAGAGATCGGCGATCTCTTCCCGCGCCGTGCCGGCACGCCGGGCTCCGTCGTGCTGAAGGCCACCGGCTTGAGCGTGCAGGATGAACTGGGCCAGGCACGCCTGCACGACATCGGCTTTGAATTGCGCGCCGGCGAGGTGCTCGGCATCGGTGGTCTGATGGGGGCGGGTCGCACGGAGTTGCTCATGCACCTGTTCGGCGCCTGGGGCCGGCGGACTGCGGGCACGGTCGAACTCGACGGTCGCACGCTCGATGGCCTGACGCCCGCGCAAATCCTGCGCGCCGGGCTCGCCTTGGTCAGCGAGGACCGCCGCCGCTACGGCCTGGTCATCGACCAGGAGATCGGCTTCAACCTGTCGCTCTCCTCACTCGACCAGTTCCGTCGCCTCGGCCTGCTCCAGCACGCGCGCGAGCGCCGGCGCAACCAGGAGTTCTTCGATTCCTTGAAGGTGCGCGCCACCGGCCTGGAGGCGGTGGTCGGCCGGCTGTCGGGCGGCAACCAGCAGAAGGTCGTGCTCGGCAAGGCGCTGATGACCGGCCCGCGGGTGGTCATGCTCGACGAGCCGACACGCGGCATCGATGTCGGCGCCAAGCTGGAGATTTACGAACTGGTCAACCGCCTCACCGCAGAGGGCAAGGCCGTGCTGCTGGTGTCGAGCGAGCTGCCGGAACTGATCGGCATGAGCGACCGCATCCTCATGCTGCACGAGGGCCGCATCGGTGGCGAATTCCGCCGCGAGGAAGCCACGCAGGAACGCCTCATGGAGGCGGCCATGGGCCACGTTGCGTCGGCCTGAACGCGGCGCGCCTCAGGCGCCGCGCGGCAGCACCTCGACGACGTCGGCGAGCACGCGACCACTGCCGTGACGCAGTTCGTTGCAGCGGCCAAACAGAATCTGGCCGCTGGTGGCGCCGAGCAATTCGGCGAGGCGGGCATCGACCGCGATGCGGAAGAAACCGCGCGGGTGGCTGCTGTGCGGCACGCGATGCTGTTCAAGGATGGCGCCAAAGGGCACGCGACCCTCGACGACTTGGGCGCGCGCCTCCTCGGGCAGCAGGTCCAGATGAATGCCGATGGCGCCAAACTCAACCGGCTTGCCGTCGCTGCGCCTGTTGAGCACCGAAGCGCGCACGAGGTAGTCGCCGACGCGCGCGCGGGCATGCACGTCGAGATCGATCTCACCACCGTGGCCCTCGCGCAGGCGCGGGGTCATGTCGATGTCATGGTCCAGCAGCCAGCGCTCGTGCTCCGGCAGTTCGGCAGCCGGAATGAAGCTGACGCGCGGGCGGGCACTGCCGATGCCGTAAAAGAACACCAGCGGCGCCAGGAATTCGTCCTCGACCGCGGCGGGCCGGGCGGCACTTTCAAGTGTAGCGGGCATACTGGCGGTGCTGTGGCAGGAAGAAGTCGTGCAGCAGGCGGTCCACCTGAAGCAGGCCGTCGCGGCTGAGGATGACGGCATCGTCGTCGAGGCGGGCGAAGCCCTCGTGGGCGAGCCATTCAAGCTGCTGGGCAAAGAAGCGGCGCGGGTTGATGCCGAACTTCGTCTCATAGTAGGCGAACTCGCTGCGGCCGAGCTTCATCTTGAGGATGAACTCGCGCACGAAACGTTCCTCGGCGCTGGTTTCATAGGCGCGGAAGATCGGCGGCAGACCGGCGTCGAGCAGTTGCAGGTAGGGCCCGATCTCAGCCTGGTTCTGGTAGTGGACGCCACCGAGGTGGCCGAAGGAGGCGACCCCGCAGGAAAGCAGGTCGGCGCCTTCCCAAAGCGCATCGCGATAGACAAACTTGATGCGCTGCGGGTCCTTCACGACAGTGTAGGCGCTGGTGACGGTGTAGCCGGCCTTGACGAACTCGTCGAAGGCATAGCTGACCCAGCGGCGCTTGGTCGGCCAGTCGGCCACCGGGGCGGTGACCTTGCCCTCGGCCTTCATCTGCTGGTACATGGTGGTGTTGTAGGGCACCTCCATCTGGTAGATCGTCACCGCGTCGGGCCCGAGCTGGATGGCCTTCTCCACGCAGACCTTCCAGTTCTCCTCGGTCTCGTTCATCATGCCGGCGATGAGATCGATGTTGATGTGTTCGAAGCCGAGCGTACGGGCGAAGCGGTAGGCCTTCTCGATCTCGCCGCTGCGGTGGGCGCGGCCGTTGGTTTCCAGGATGTGGTCATCGAAGTTCTCCACCCCGAGACTGAGCCGGGTGACGCCGACCTCGCGGATGCCCTCCAGCTTCTTCTCGTTGAGGGTGCCCGGCTCGGCCTCGAAGGCGACCTCGGCGGCGCTGTCCCAGGAAACGAGGTCCTTCATGCGCGAGGTCAGGTCCTTGAGCTGAGGCACGCTCAGGTAGCTCGGCGTGCCGCCGCCGAAGTAGACGAAGTGGGCCTTGCGGCCCGCCAGGTAGGGCTGGGCGGCGTAATGGGCCATCTCGCGCAGGCCGGCATCAATGTAGGCCTTGATCTCCTGGGCGTTCTTGTCGGTGTAGACCTTGAAGTAGCAGAAGTGGCAGCGCTTGCGGCAGAACGGGATGTGGAAGTACACGCCGAGCGGCACATCGGCCGGGGCCGGTCGCGCCAGCACCTGCTTGACCGCCGGGATCTGTTCCGGCTTCCAGAACGAAAAGGGCGGGTAGTTCGAGACAAAGTAGTTCCCGGCCTCGGTCTTCTCGACCTTCGCTTCGGCGGGTTGCTGGGGTTCCAGGGCTGCGGACATGGGGATTTGGAAAAGAAAACGCGGGCCTGCGTTCAGTTCTACCCCCAAAAGTCCGCCGGCGCCAGCATCGGCTGAGCGCTCAGCGGCATGAAAAAGCCGGCCCCACCCGCGGCGGAACCGGCTCGAAACAGACGGAACTCAACGAATCTCGGCAGCCCAGAACGTCTGCCAGTCGTCGAGGTTGTTGAGGTCGACCGCGCCAGGATTGACACTGCCGTCGTCGGGCAGGCCGCAGGCGTCGAGGATTCCCTTGCGGACGTCGTCGCCATGGATGTAGCCGAGGATGCTCTGATTGTGCTTGTAGAGGTCGGTCTTGCTGAGTTTGACGCCGGGGTAGGCTTTCACCCAAGCCTCGAGCTGCGGGTAGCTGGGCTTGGTCCGGATGAAGGCGAGGAAATCGGCTTCGGTGATGCCGAGGGCAGCGAGCGTCATGCCGTCATAGCCCTTGCCACAGCCGGGGTAGTCGGGATGCAGCTTGCCGGCGGCGGCCAACGAAGCCTTCTGCCAGAGGCGGGGGAGATGGAGAACGCCGAGCGGGCCGGCAACGCCGGAAGAGATGAGGGGGACGATGGAACTCATGATGGTTTGGAGGATGAAGGTCGCCGTCAGGGCGGCCTTGGAGAGATACGTCGGCGCGGGTGCGCTTCGGTCAAGCAAGTTGCTCCGGCAACCACGGCCCAAACTCGACCGGGATGCGCGCCTCAAACTGGAGCGGCTGGTCATGGATCGGATGATTCAGCGCCAGCTTCCAGGCGTGCAGCATCAGCCGCGGCACGGCCAGCTTCTGGCGCGAAACATGGCCGTAGATGGGATCACCGAGGATCGGATGCCCAAGCCCCTCCTTCATGTGCACGCGGATCTGGTGCGTGCGACCGGTCAGCAGGCGACAGCGGATCAGGGCAAAGCCGTGGTGTTCACCGACCTGTTCCCACTCCGTAACCGCCTCCTTGCCGGCGCCGTCAAAGAGAACGGCCATCCGCTTGCGGTCAACCGGATGACGACCGATGCGGCTTTCCAGGCGACCCGAGCGCTCGCGCGGCAGGCCGTTGATGACGGCGAGATAAATCTTGCTGAGGCGGCGCTCACTGAAGGCCTCGGTGAGGCGACGGTGGGCGAGGTCGTTCTTCGCCACGACCATGCAGCCGCTGGTGTCCTTGTCGAGGCGGTGGACGATGCCGGGACGCAATTCGCCGCCAATGCCACTGAGGTCGTCGCAGTGGTGCAGCAGGGCGTTGACTAGGGTGCCGTCGGGATTGCCCGCCGCCGGATGCACAACCAGGCCCGGCGGCTTGTCGAGCACGAGAATGTCGGCATCCTCGAACAGCACCTCGAAGGGGATGTCCTGGGCGACCACCTGCACCGGTGCGGCCTCGGGAATGACCACCGCGATGGCATCGCCCACCTTCAGCGCCGCGCTTGCCTTGGTGGACCGACCGTTGAGCGTGATATGACCGTCACGAATGAGATCCTGCAGTCGCGAGCGCGACAGCTCGGTCAGACGCAGGGCGAGATGCTTGTCGAGACGCTGACCGCTCTCGCAGGGTTCTATCCTCCACTCCACGTTACACAGTCGACATTCAAACAAATTAAGCAATCTGTAATTTCTCGCATTTTGAATGCGATGCGGTTAAGAGCTGTCTGATCCAGCCTTGATTCCCGTTCCCGAACAAACCTACCTCAGCACCTGTCCCGTCTGCCAGAACCAGATCGACGTGACGGCCCTTGAGCCGTTCACCAAATTGAAGTGCCCCTTTTGCGGCCAGATGGTGAGGGTGCGCCGGAAGTTCGACCACTTCCTGATCCACCGGCAGATTGGTGAAGGCGGCATGAGCCGGGTGTTTGAGGCCGAGGACGAAACCCTGGGCCGGCGGGTCGCGCTGAAGATCCTCAATCCTCAGTATGGCCGCGACGCCGCGCGTGTCGAACAGTTCCGCCAAGAGGCGCTGATCACCGCCAACGTCACCCATCCGAACGTCATCAAGCTGTACTCGGTGGGCTACGACCAAGGCTACTTTTACATCGCCATGGAGCTGGTCACCGGCGGCAGCCTGGAGCAGCGCATCCGACGCGAGGGCGCGATCCGGGAAACCGAGACCCTGCGCATCGGCCGCGAGGTGGCCGAGGGCCTGCGCGCGGCGCAGCAGCAGGGACTGATTCACCGCGACGTCAAGCCGGCCAACATCCTGTTCACCGAGACCGGCACGGCGAAGGTGGTGGACTTCGGTCTGGCGCTGTTTGCCGACCGCGGGCCTGACGCAAGCGGCGAGATCTGGGCGACGCCCTACTACGTTGCCCCGGAGAAGGTGCTCGACAACCGTGAGGACTACCGCAGCGACATCTTCAGCCTCGGCGCAAGTCTCTACCATGCCCTGACCGGCCGGCCGCCGCACAAGGTGGAGACAAATGACATCCAGGAATTGCGGCGTGTGAAGTGCCGGCGGGTGGGCCTCGAGGACAGCGGTCTTCGCTTTGCGCCGCGCACCGTCCATGTGGTCAACCGCATGCTGGCATTCCGACCGCAGGAACGCTGTGCCAACTACGATGAAACGGTCGAGGAACTGCGCCTGGCCGAAGGCCTGATCGGCCAGCCGGCGCACCGTTTTCGCCTCGCCACGCGGCGCGCCCGCTGGCTGGCCATCGGCGCCGCCGTTCTCGCGCTCGCCTTCCTCATCGGCTGGCTGGCGCGCAGCACCGGCGAACGCACCGCGGTGGCAATCACCGACACCGACGAAACGACCCAGCGCAGCCTGACCGAGGAGGGTGTTTCCCTGCGTGCCGGGCGCAAGACTCTGGCCGAACGCTTTCTGCAGGCGCGCGAGCTCATGCTGGGCGGCGGACGCTTCGCCGAGGCCAGCCACCAGTTCGAGCAGATCATCGCCTCCGGCGAAGCCCGCCAGCCGACGCTGAACTGGGCGCGCTACAACGCGGCACTCTGCCACGTCGTGCTCGGGCGCCGCAAGGAGGCCAGCCATGACCTGGCCGCCGTGGCCGCCGATCCGGGCGAAGGCAGCAACCTCGTCAGTCCGGCGCTGGCAGGCTTTTTCCGCGAACTTGGCACCTTCATGGGCCGGGATGTCGGTCTCGGCCAGGCCGTCGACCCCGCACGCCATGCAGGCACTCCCGAGGGCGTGCTCGGCCGCCTGCTGCAGGGACTGGCCGAGTGGCATCTCGGCGACCCACGCTTGGGCGCCGCCTGGCTCAAGGAAGCGGCCAAGGGGCTCCGTGACAGCAGCGCCAACCTGCCGGAATGGATTCCCCCCTACGCCAGTCTGCTGCCGGACTACGAGTCCGACATCACCAAACTCGCCGCGCTCGACCAGGGACAGGCCCCCACCACAGCCGGTGCCTGCAAGGCCTCCCTCGACGCGCTCCGCAAGCTGCGGACCAGCCTGCGCACCAAGGGGCGCTGGACAACCCTCTTGGAGGAGCGTGAAACAACCCTGCGCCGTGAAATGGCGCGCCTGCGCATGGAGGAACAACGCCGCGAGATGGCCGCCTCCTCCGAACTGCGCGGCAAGGAACTGGCACAACTCGCCGAACTGACCTCCGCCCTGCCCTCCCTGGCCCAAGGCTACGACTACGCACGCGTCGTCGCCCTGCTGCGCGACATCCGCTTCCAGTCGCCGGAAGTGCAGGCCGCTCTGGAAGGCAAGCTATACCTCTACGAACAGGCGCAGGCTTTCCTCGAGCAGTGGTTTGCCGACATCGCAGCCAAGGGCTGGCAGGGACGCCTGCAACGCACGGAGGGCGGTTCGCTGGAAGGCCGCATCACCACCGCCAGCCTAGAACAGGTGACTGTCAGTCTCGAGCGCGGCATCGTGCCTCTCCCCTTGGATAGCCTGGCCCCGGAAACGTTGCTGGAATCGGCCCAGGCCTTCGCCGCGCAGACCACCGACAGCGCCGATTACTACAGCCGCCAGGAACGCATCGCCGTCTTTGCCCGCGTCGTTGGGCTGAACAGCCTCTCCGCCGCCGTGGCCGCCCAGCTCATGGAAGAACATCGGGGCTTTCGCCTGCGCTGGATGAAGGTGGTTCAGTGAACCCGACCAGCACCGGTACGCCGGCGGCTTTCAGGAAGGCCGCGACCGGAGCCGCCAGACCGACCATGCCGGCCTCTCCGCAGGGCAGGCGCGCCGCGGCGATCTGCCATTCCAGCCGCAGGTATTCCGCCGCGGCGGCAGCCAGACCGATCTGAAAACAATGCGCCACCGCCGCCCAGGCCGCGTAGAAATTTCCGGGCGCACGCCCCTGTTGCCAGGCGGCACGATACCGTCCCAGCCGGCCCAGATGCCGCGCGCCCTGCAGACGTTCCAGCAGCAGGCGACCGGCCATCCGGCTGCGCGCCGCCTCCTCCCCGGTGAAGTCCAGGGCCGCATCCGCAAGCGCCAGCGCCGCAGCGCCCTCGCCGGCGGCCTGCCAGATGCTCCCGAAGCGTGGTGCCAGGCGCCACGTCAAATCGCCGTCCACGAAGTCGCGCCAATGGGCCTCGAGGGCGGCGCGCACGATGGCGGGGCGCGGATACAAGCCCTTGCCGGCCGTCGCAGCGAAGTCGAAATGCAGGGCAGAGAGGCGGTGCCGATGCCCGGCAAAAAGCGGCTGCAGCCAGTCGAGGCCGCGGGCCCAGCCGGCGAGGGCCTCAAGGGCCTCCTCGTTCGCCTCGGCCAAGACCGTTACCGGCAGCAACGAAAGGGAACCGCCCCCCGACGCGTGTCGGGGCTGCGTGTCATCCATTCGTTGCAAGATGCGAAACATGCCGCGACATAAGAGCACGGCGCGCGCCACGCGCGACTCCGAAAGTTTGCATGTCTTCCGCCTCCCCACTTGACAGCCCCGGCCCACGGTACCAGTGCGTGCGCTGCGGCAATTGCTGCCGCTGGCCCGGCGATGTCAACATCACTGGCGCTGAGGTCACGGCCATAGCTGCTTTTCTTGCCATGCCCGAGCAGGTTTTCCTCCGGGAGTGCACCCGCCTCAACGCCAACCGCACGGGTCTGTCAATCATCGACAAACCAGACGGCAGCTGCCTTTTCCTCGACGGCCTCAACACCTGCCGGATCCAGCCTGTGAAACCCGTCCAGTGTTCCGGCTTTCCCAACACCTGGAACTTTCCCGGCTGGCGCGACCTTTGCGAAGCCGTGGAGATCTGAGAAGGCCTGCAATCCGGCGTTGCATTCGCCCGGCCCTGTGACAGTAAGCGGCGCCCATGCACATCACCCTCGCTGAACTCGCCCAACTGCTGGACGGCTCCCTCGTCGCCGGCGACCCCGCGTTCGCCGTGACCGGCTTTGCCTCCCTCAAGGAGGCACAGCCCGGAGATCTGAGTTTCTTTTACGACACCCGCTACCGCGAGCGCCTGGAAAAGACCCGCGCCTCCGCCGTCCTCGTGCCGCACGACGGCACGCTGCCGCCGGACGGCGTCGCCGCCATCGCCGTCGACGACCCCTCGCGCGCCTTTGAAAAGGTGGTCGACACCTACGGCTTCCATCCCGCCCCCTTCGAACCCGGCATTCACCCAAGCGCGGTCGTGCACGCCTCCGTCAAGTGCGACCCGGCCAAGGTCGCCATCGGTGCCAACGCGGTCGTCGAGGCCGGTGTCGAACTGGCGGAGGGGGTTGAAATCGGCGCCGGCTGCTACGTTGGTCGCAACGTCAGCATTGGCCGCGACAGCAAGCTCTTCGCCAACGTCACCATCCACGAGGCCTGTGAACTCGGCGAGCGCGTCATCCTGCACTCGGGTGTCGTCGTCGGCGCCGACGGCTTCGGCTACGAGTTCGATCAGGGCCGCCACCGCAAGGTGCGCCAGGCCGGGATTGTCCAGATCGACAACGATGTCGAGGTCGGCGCCGGCACAATGATCGACCGCGCCCGCTTTGGCCGCACCTGGATCGGCGCGGGCACCAAGATCGACAACCTGGTGCAGATCGGCCACAACGTCGTTGTTGGCCGCCACTGCATCATCGTCGCCTGCACGGCCATCGCCGGCAGCGCCGTCATTGGCGATTACGTCGTCATCGCCGCCCAGTGCGGAGTCGCCGGCCATGTCAACATCGGACCTCAGGTCACCCTGGGCGCGCGGAGCGGCGTCACCAAGGACATCCCGCCCGGCCCCGCCACCTACATGGGGTTCCCGGCGATGCCGGTCATGGACGAGCGCCGGCGCTTGGCGAGCATCAACCGCATTCCCAACCTGGCTGCGCGCTTGCGCGAACTGGAGAAGCGGCCGGAACCGCCGGCTCCCTGAACCGCGGCATCAGCCGCGGATGGGCGGCCCGTACCAGACGTAGCACATCAGGTAGACCAAAATGCCGGTCACCGACACGTAGAGCCAGACCGGCACGGTCCATTTGGCCATGCGTTTGTGGCGGTCAAAACGCTGGCGCAGAGCCGGGATGACCGTCATGAAAATCATCGGCAGATTCAGCACGGCGAGCGGAATGTGGGTGAACAGCAGCAGGAAGTACACCGTGCGCACCGTCCCGTCGCCGGCAAAGCGGACATGACCGGCCTGGTAGTGGTAGACCAGGTAACAGCCGAGGAAGGCGGCCGAAAACAACAGGGCCACGGCCATGCTGGCAATGTGCGCCTTGCGCTGGCCGATCTTGATCATTGCCAGGCCGACAAGGATGTGCACCAGGGCACAGGCGTTGAACAGGGTGTACAGCTTGGGCAGGTCGTAAACGGTCATGGCTGGGCGGCAGCGTTCTCCTTGAGCAGGAAATCGAGGTCCTTGCGAATCTGCGCGTCCCAGTATTTCTGGAACTCGGGATCGGCGTTCATCAGGTCGTAAAGCGAGCCGCGCAGGTGCCCCTTGGCATCGACCAGCGCCACGCGCAGGTCGTGCACGTACTTGTCATCGGGCGAGAGGCGGTCGGCCTCGGGCAGGTCCTGCACCGGGCGGAACTTGAAGTACTGGGTCATGTAGCGGCGCACCTCGTCGCGGTTGCCGTTGACGAACCACCAGTTGGCGTCGTCGGCGATGCCGATGCCGCGGGCGAAGTTGCGCATCATCTCCGGAGTGTCATCCGGATCAAGGGTGAAGGACAGGAAGTGGATGCCGGGCTTGTCCTTGTACTGCTCCTGCAGCTGCTTGAGCTTGGCGATGACGCCGGCGCAGCCTCGCGGGCAGCGGGTGTAGACCCAGGAGGCGATCAGGATCTTGCCGCGCAGCTCCTCGAGGTGGACCTTGCGGCCGTCGCGCTCGGTCAGCTCCATGTCGCGCTCCAGGCGGCCCAGGAAGGCGGGCCGGTCCTTGTCCTCGCTGCGCTGCTTCTCCTGGAGGAAGACAAGGTAGTTGTAGTAGATCACCACGCCCAGCGCCATCATGATGACGGGGATCCAGATGGCGAGCGGGTTGAAACGGGGCTTGGGGTCGGACATGGCGGCTGGGGCAAGCGGCACAAAACGATACGCCGCGCGGAAGGCCAATGAAAAGTTTTCCTCGCCGCGCGGCCGGAACTCAGGCGCCGCGCAGCTTGGAGACGTCGTACAGGCTCATCATGGCGCCCAGCACCTCCTCGCGCCGCCCCTCCTTGAGGGCATCGAAGGAGGTGTGGTTGCCGGGCTCGAACCTGAAGTGACCGCTGCGTGTGCGGCGCAGCGACGTGAGATGCGCGCCACAGCCGAGCTTCTGGCCGATGTCGTGGGCGTAGGTGCGCACGTAGAAGCCCTTGCTGCAGACGATGCGAAAATCGACGTCGGGCAGCTCGATGCGCTGGATCTGTGTGTCGTGGACACGCACGAAGCGCGGCTTGCGCTCCACCTCCTTGCCCTGGCGGGCGAGCTTGTAGAGCGGCACACCGTCGATCTTGACGGCACTGACCATGGGCGGCGTCTGATAAAAGTCGCCGCGGAAGGCATCGAACGCGGCGCGAATGTCGTCGTCGCCGAAGGCCGGCACGGGTTTTTCCTCGACCACCTCGCCCTCGCGATCCTGGGTACTGGTGCTGACGCCGAGGCGCAGGCTGCCGGTGTACTCCTTGTCCTCGCTCATCAGCAAGTCCTGCAGCTTGGTGCCGGTGCCGATGACCAGGATGAGCATGCCGGTGGCCATCGGGTCAAGCGTGCCGCAGTGGCCGATTTTTTTCGTGCGCAGGCAGCGGCGAGCGACCGCGACGACGTCGTGGCTGGTCATGTCGGGGCCCTTGTCGACGAGGAGGACGCCGTTAAGAGAGTCGTCGGACTTCATGTTCGAGTGCGGTCAAAAAGGTTTCGGAGGCGGCCGGCAGCGGACCTGGAAGGCGCGCTCCGGCGGCCATTCGGTGGCCGCCACCACCAAAGCGGACGCAGACGGCCGAGACGTCGAGACGGGCATCCTTGGAGCGGGCGCTGACGCGGACCTTGCCGTCGGGCAGTTCCTCAAAGATCACGGCGCTGACGACGCTGTCGATCATGCGCAGGGTGTCGATCAGGCCCTCGGTGTCACCGGGACGCACCTCGACGCGGTGCTGCAGTTCCTGGCTGAGCTGCCAGCTGGCGATGCGGTCGCCGGCCCGGAAGGCCATGTCGTTGAGCATGGCGCGCTGGAGTTCCAGGCGGCGGCGCGGGAAGGTGTGGTAAAGCAGCTGCGAGAGCCGGGCGATGTCGAGCCCGGCGCGGATCATCTCGGCGGCGATCTCATGGCTGCGCGCGGTCGTGCAGGCGAACTGGAAGGAACCGGTGTCGGTGCTGATGGCGGCGAACAGGTTCTGGCGCACGCCGTCGTCGACCGGCAGGCCGTTCCGTGTGAGCAGCTCGTAGACGATCTGGCCGGTCGCCGGCTGGTCGCCGTCGACATGATTGAGGCGGCCGTAGCGCGGGTTGGTCGGGTGATGGTCGATGTTGACCAGCACGGGCGTGCGGCTGAAGGCCTCGACGCAGCCGGCGCCGATGCGCTCGTGGGTGGCGGTGTCGAGGGCGACGGCGACATCCAGATCAAGAGGCCCGGAGGGACGCAGGATGCTGTCGGCACCCGGCAGAAAGGCAAGGTTTTCCGGCACGCCGTCCTCGAGCAGCGGAACGACGGTCTTGCCAAGCGCGCGCAGGCTGAGAGCGAGGCCGAGCACGGAGCCAACGGCGTCGCCGTCGGGGCGGATGTGCGAGGCGAGGCCAATGCGCTGGGCACCGCGCAGGAGGTCGGCGATTTCGGAAAGCGGGGTCATGTTCGGGGTCGGGGAGTCGTTCAACGAGCCCATCCGGGGACAGGTGAACCACGGCGGCGTGGTGGCCGGCGGCGGAATCAGCGTCCGTCGGGCGGCGGTTCGGCCGCGGGCGGCGGCAGATTGTCGATGGCGTTGAGGATGCGCACACCGCGCTCGACGGACTTGTCGAGCCGGAACAGCAGCTGGGGCGAGCTGCGCATGACGACGCGTTTGTACAGTGCCTTCTGGATGGCACCGCGCGCCTTGTTGAGCTGCTCCACGACACCCTCCTGCCGGCTTTCCGGACCGAGAATGCCGACATAAATGAAGCACTGCTTGAGGTCGACGGTCGGCACGGCGTCATGAACGGTCACGATGCAGTCCTTGAAGCTGTAATCCTTTTCGAGGATCATGCTCAGCTCGCGCTTGATGAGCTCGGCGACGCGCTGGAGGCGGAGTGACATGGGTGGGGCGGAGGGCGTGGAGCGCGCCGCGGCCGGGGCCGCGGCGCCGCGGGTCAGAGGGTCTGCTGGATCTTCTCCAGCTCGTAGCACTCGATGATGTCGCCTTCCTCGTAGTCGCTGAAGCCCTGCAGCTTGATGCCGCACTCGAGGCCGTTGCGGACCTCGGGAACCTCGTCCTGGAAGCGGCGCAGGGTCTCGATCGAGCCGTCGTAGACGGGCTGACCGTCGCGCAGCACGCGGGCGCGCTGTTTGCGGTCGATGCGTCCGTCGATGACGAGCGAGCCGCCAACGTAGCCGCGGTGAACCTTGAACACCTGCTTGACCTTGGCATGGCCGAGAACCTTTTCGCGGGTGAGCATGTCGAGCAGGCCGGTCATCGCCTCCTTCACCTGGTCGATGAGCTCGTAGATGATCGAGTAGAGCTTGATCTGCACGCCCTCGCTCTTGGCGCGGCTGAGTGCCTTGTTTTCAACCTTGACGTTGAAGCCAATCACAATGGCGTCCGATGCACTGGCCAGCAGGACGTCGGACTCGGTGACAGGACCGACGTCGGAGTGCAGAATCTCCTGGTTGATCTTGTCGCTCTTGATCTCCTTGAGGGCGCCAAGGATGGCCTCAACCGACCCCTGGGCGTCGGCCTTGAGGACGATCTTGAGCGACTTCTTGTTGCCCTCCTCGATGGAGGCAAAGAGGTGCTCGAGGGTGGAGCGGCGGGTGCTGGCAAGCTTCTTCTGGCGGAGCTCCTCATGGCGCTCCTCGCTCAGCTTCTTGGCCGAGCGCTCGCTGTCCATGACAACGAGCTCGTCGCCGACGTGCGGCATGTCGCTGAAGCCGATGACTTCGACGGGCATGCCGGGCTTGACCGCCTTGACGTTTTCGCCGCGGTCGTTGATCAGGGCGCGGGTTTTACCCCAGTGCGGGCCGCAGATGAAGGGCTGGCCGGGCTTGAGGGTGCCCTGGCGGATGATGACCGTGGCGACGGGCCCCTTGCCGGGCACCATCGACGACTCGATGACGGTGGCGCGCGGCGGCGCCTTGGGGTCGGACTTGAGCTCCAGCACCTCGGCCTGAAGGGCCATGGTCTCGAGCAGGCTGTCGATGCCAAGGCCGGTCTTGGCGGAGACCTCCATGCACTCGACATCGCCACCCCAGTCGACGGGCGCGAGGCCGATTTCCTGAAGCTGGGATTTCACGCGCAGAACGTTGGCCGCGGGCAGGTCGCACTTGTTGATGGCCACCATGAGCGTGACACCGGCGGCCTTGGCGTGGTTGAGGGCCTCACGCGTCTGCGGCATGATGCCGTCGTCGGCGGCGATGATGAGCACGACGATGTCGGTCACATGGGCGCCGCGGGCGCGCATCGACGAGAAGGCGGCGTGGCCGGGGGTGTCGATGAAGGTGATCGGCTTGTCGTCGTGGAAGACGCTGTAGGCGCCGATGTGCTGGGTGATGCCGCCGGCCTCACCAGACACCACCTGGGTCTTGCGGATGGCGTCCAGCAGGGAGGTCTTGCCGTGGTCGACGTGACCCATGAAGGTGATGATCGGCGCGCGCAGCTCGAGCTTCTCCACTTCGACCTCCTCGATGACCACAGGTTCCGGCTCGGCGATGACTTCCTCGACCTTATGAACCCCGGCCCCCTTCTCGCGCTTCTCGCGCTCGAGGCGAAAGCCGTGCTTCTCGCAGATCTTCTCGGCAATTTCGATGTCGATGGACTTCTCGGCGTTGGCGACGAAGACCTTGAGGGTGATCAGGTCGGAAATGATCTTGAAGGGCTTCAAGCCCATTTTCTCAGCGAGTTCCTTGACCGCCACCGTCGTCGCCTTGAGGTGAATGACCTTTTCACCGGCCTCATTGATCTCAAATCCGGGTGCCGGCTCGGCGGCGGGTGCCGGCTCGACCGGCGCGGGTAGCGGAGCCACGACCGGTCCGGCGGCCACGGGCCCCGGCTCCTTGAGCCTGGAAATGGGCGGCAGCGCTGTGCCGGTGGTGGTCGCCGGGCGACGGCGAACCTTGGGCTTGTCATCCTCCTCGAAGAGGTTCAGCGCCTCTTTCTTCTGGTCGTCCAGCGTCTTCTTTGCAGGCTCGGCAGGCTTGGGTTCAGCCTCGGGCATGGGCGCCGGGCGCGCGCCCAAGGCGGGCAGAACGGCCGGAGCGTCCTTCCGAGTCACGCGTTTCCTGGGTTTTTCCTCCTCCTCGATCAGGGAGAGCACTTTCTTGTCCGCCTTCTTGCGGGACTTGCTCTCTCCAGCCTCCACGACCTCCTCAGCGGAGGCTTCGGGGGTGGGCTGACTGGATTTCGAGGATGAGGATCGGCTGGGCATGAGAATCGTGGGACGGGCGAACGGCGGGGGCGGCGGTCAGGCGGGGTTGACAAAAAACTGGCGAGGCAGGCAGACTCATGGCTGCTCTCCCTTGGGGGTGTAGGACTGAATGCGCTCGAATACCTGGGCGGCGAGTTGTTCATCGCCCTGCAGGGCGTCGGTGATGTCCTCAAGATCGACCTGCATGAGCATGCCGATGTCACCGAGGCCACCCTGAATGAGCTTGCGGGCGGTGTCGAGGTTGATGCCGAGGGCGTTTTCGAGATCGTGCGCCGCGGTGTCCATTTGGCCCTCGAAGACTTCGGCGGCGTGTTCATCGCGCTCGATGTTGAGTTCCATGCCGACAAGGCGCGAGGTCAGGCGGGCGTTCTGGCCGCGGCGGCCAATGGCCTTGGAAAGGTCCTCCTCGCTCACGGTCAGGCGCGCTGAAGTGCGATCGGGCGCCACTTGGATGCTCACTACCTTGATGGGCTTGAGCGCCTCGCGGATGAAGCTGGCCGGGTCGGCATGCCAGCGGATGATGTCGACCTTCTCGTTGTTGAGCTCGCGAACAATGTTTTTGACGCGAGCGCCGCGCATGCCTACGCAGGCTCCGACCGGGTCCACTTTGTCGTCAGCACTGTGCACGGCGACCTTGGTGCGGTAGCCGGCCTCGCGGGCGATGCTGGCGATTTCCACCGTGCGGTCGGCGATCTCGCTGACTTCAAACTCAAACAAGCGACGGACAAAATTGACATGAGCGCGCGACAGCACGATTTCGGGTCCGCGGGCGCCCTCCTTTTCCACCGCTTTGACGTAAAAGCGCATGCGGTCGCCGGGGGTGTAGTCCTCGGTGGTCACGCGCTCCTTGGACGGCATGACACCCTCAAACTTGCCGAGGTCGACAATGACGTCGGACTTGTCGAAACGACGGATGACACCGCTGACAACATCGCCTGTTCGGTCCTTGAACTCGTCGTAGAGATTTTCCTTTTCGGCCATGCGCAGGCGCTGCAGCATGGTCTGCTTGGCGGTCTGGGCGGCGATGCGGCCCATGTTTTTCGGCGTCACTTCCAAATCAATTTCGTCGCCGGGCTGGGCGTCCTTCTTGACCTTGCGAGCCTTGTCGATCGGGATCTCCTCCCACGGATTGCCGACCTTTTCGACCGCGACCAGACGTGCCCAGGCCTTGATCGTGCCCTTGTCAGGATCGATGACGATGCGCAACTCACGCGCCGGGCCGATGCTCTTTTTCGAGGCCGCGAGAAGAGCCTGCTGAAGAGCCTCGACCATCTTGTCGCGGTCGATGCCCTTCTCCTTCTCGTAGTAGTCGAATAATGCTTTGAGTTCGCTGATCATAAATGAAAGCCGTGTCCAGACAAAAAAGGAGCGGGGAAACCCCCACTCCTGCCAAAATAGCCAGTCCTCGTCCGGTTAAGGAAGCTTTAATTTAGAACGCCACGGCCGTTCGGCAAGCTGAAAAACCATTTTATGGAAAAACCCCCTAGTCGGGGATGGCGGCGCACCGACGCAGCCAGAAGGTCGCCACAATGACGCCGACCAGATTCGCCACCAGATCCCAGCCGGTGTTTTCATAGCCGCCAACATTCGTGTCGGGCAGACTCAGCACGGCGGCAAACTCCACCACCTCGTTGAGGGCGCCAAAGCCCATGCCGGCGGCGGCACACAGAGTCAGCAGACCGGCCGTGGGCGCCGGCCGCACCCCCAGACGACGCCGGAGACCTTCGCTCAGGCCATGCCAGCAGAGCCAGGTGGTGATGCCAAAACCGTAGGCGTGCACCACCTGATCGAATTTGAGGAGCCCCGGCACCAGCCAGAGACTGTAGAGCACGGCATGCCGGCCGTCATGCGGCAACCCTGCAGGCAGGGGCAGCAGGCCGCCGGCCATGTGCAGCAGCCCCCAGACGGAAAAGGCCCACAGCAGCGCCGGTGTCAGTGGAACGACTCGGTGTACCCACGTCATGACACCGACCAAGCCGAGCATGACGGCAATGTAGAAGACAAACTCGCCATTGCCCTGCAGCAGAGATCCGGTGACCGCGGCCGCCATGTAGCCGCCGGTGAACAGGAATACGGGCAACAGACGCGGGGAATCGGCGTTCATGGTGTCATCTCACCATTTTGGCCGGGCTTTGTCGATGCGCGAATCGGCGCCAGGGCACGCAACTCGCGCCGGAACTCGCGCAGATCCGTCGGAACCGGACCGTAGCGGGCCTCGGCGTAACGCCGCGCCAGGGCGAGCACCTGCGGATGACCGGGCGCGACACGGCCGACGTAGGCCAGCGGTCCCTCGCCCGCCTGCCGGGGCGAGAGTCCCTGCTGCTCGAGCCGCCGGCAGAATGCACGCCAGGCACGGGCCCAGGGATCCGGCGGACTGACCGCGCGGCGCAGCCACAGGTGCAAGGCCAGCAGCGCCAGGACGAGACCGCCAAGGCAGGCCCCGAGGAGCACCTCGCGGCTCAGTCCGCCGGTCAGGCCGAGCCAGCTAAGCCACTCAAACTGTGCTTCCTCGTCAAAACTGACGACTGTATTGTACCATTGGAAGTTGAGATGGTCCCAAAACAGCCGAAACTGCTGCAGGCCACGCCCCCAGAAGCTGCTGCGAAAGCGCTCCAGCGCCGCCTCATCACCGAGCAGATAACTGGCCAGGTCGAGATCGCCGCGCGTCGGTGCCGCCGAGACGGTCGGGTCCACCCGCACCCATCCCGCCCCCTCCAGCCAGACCTCGGTCCACGCATGAGCATCCGATTGCCGCACGATCATGTAGCCACCCCGCTCCGAGAACTCGCCACCGAGATACCCCATGACCACGCGCGAGGGCACCCCGGCCAGGCGCATGAGGGTGGCAAATGCAGCACTGAAGTGCTCGCAAAAACCAGTGCGCCGGCGCAGCAGAAAGTCCTCGAGCGCCGTCGGCCCCAGATAAGTGCCGGGTTCGAGAGTGTACTGAAAGCCCTCGGTCGCAAAGTAGCGCAGTGCGGCCTGCACGATGACCTCCGGCCCGGCCGCCTCGCGCCGCCAACCCTCCGCCAGGGAGCGCAACGAGTCGGGCAGGCGCTGAGGCAACTGCAGGGCCGCCTGGCGGCGCGTCTCCGGCAGCGACTCCGGCTCCAGCTGCGGGCGCGACACCACGTCAAAGCGACGGGCACTGCGCACTGGTTCGTTGGTCCCCAGGGTGCGATCGGCATACAAACCCGGAGTTTGCCCGCCCTCGCGTGCCCAGATGGGCTGATCCAGGGCGGGCAGCCAGAGCTGTCCATGGGGCTCCAGGGTCACCGTCTGGCGAATGTCGCCGGGCTGCCGGTCGCGACGGTGCTCGGTGTAGGCAAAGACCGGGCCGCGCCGCCAGCTCAATCCGTTGCATTCCCAGAGGACCACGCAGCGCCAGTACAACTGCTGGCGCGCCGGCAGGGCCGCCTCCGGAAAGCGCACGCGAAAGGCTGTCTCGTTGCTTTTCGCCACTTCCGAAACACGCCCCGGCTCGAGCGAGACCGGCACACCCGTCTGGCTCAGCTGGCCGGTGCCCATCCGGGCCAGGGTGTCTAGACTCATGCGCGGAAACAACAGGAAGAGCAGCAGGGACGGCACTGCCGCCTGCGTCAGCAGGCGCACACCAAGACGCAGAGCCCCGCCGCCCTCCAACGAACTGCGGCGCATCCAAATCATGCCAACGGCCACCGCCAAGTAGATGGCGAGCATGCCGAGTGTGCGACCAATGCCCTGATCGGTCAGCAAGCCGCAGAGGCAGAGAAACCAGCCGATCATGGCGATGATCTGGAAATCGTGCGGCGTGCGCGATTCGAGAAACTTGGCGCCGAGCAGAACCAACAGCACAGCCACCCCCGCCTCCATGCCCCATGCCCCGGCCGTCGTGAAATGCACCAGCACAAGCCCGCTGACCAGGACCATCAGCGGCCAAAAACGCACCACGGGCAGCCAGTGCCGCGGCGCGGCCGCAAAGTGCTCCCTGTAGCGAGCCGGTGGAGGCTCGCGGCGCGCGATCAGGAGTCGCCAAACCAGACAGACCGCCAGCAGGAGCACACTCACCGGCGCGACAAAATCAAGCAGCACCAGGGCCGCGAAGAGCACCGCACCACCCAGCAAAATCAGGGGAGCGGTCGGCACCCGCCGGACGTGTTCGGCACTCGGTGGCGGCTTGAAGCGCTTGCGCCCGACCTGCAAGGCGGCCCCGGTCGACTGCAGTTCCGCCAGCGCTGCAAGTGCGCGTTCGGCATGCGCAGGGCCGGAGCCGGCAGGAATTTCGCGACCGGGCAGCGACAAGCGCCAGGTCAGTCTCAAACGCTCTGCCTCCTCGATCCAGCGGGCGAGCTGGCCGGGGCGTTCGACCTCCGGCAGCGGCAGAGCCTGCCAGTCGAAATGGCGTTGCGCACCGCCGCCCGCCCAGGTTTTCACCAGCAGCGGCCTGCCGCGCGCCAACGCGTGCCAGTCGACCCTGCGCAGTGAATCGCCCGGCCGCCACTCGCGCACGCCGGCAAAGTCCTCGCCTTCGGCTCCAGCGGCGGCGGCACCGGCTTCGGTCGCCACCCCGGTCCCGGGCTCGGGGTCCGGCAGGGGAAGACGGCCGGCGGCTGCCGGTGTCCGGGGCTGCTGCAGGAGCACCTGCCATTCGCGACGGGCCTGGAACAAGCCCAGCGGGTGGGCGCTGCGGAGGAACAGCCGCAGGGGCGCCCCGGTCTCCGCAGGCAGGCGCAGTTCGAGCTGAACCCCGGCACCGCGAGACAGGGTCTGCAGCCATTGCCCCCCGGCGGCTCCCGCCAGCATGAGTTCGATACCGTGATGGGAGAGCCCGTCACGGGCAACCAGTTCCATGGGCAGGATCTCCCCTTCAGGGCCCCTTCGAATGACCCCGCAACGCAGCTCCAGGCCGCGCAGGTTGGCACGGGCATGCAGCCAGCTGACCGCCCCCAAAACCACCGTGAGGAAGGCAAGTAGGTAGGCGGCGCCGTTCGATTGCACGGCGCCCGCATAGAGCATGGCCGCGCACAGACCGAGCCAGGAAAAGGTGTGGGGCGTCGGGCGCATGCGGGTTCGGTCGGCCCGCCGGCCAGGCTGCACTGGAACGAAGGCACTCATGCCGGATCAGGGCACCGGAATCTCTTCGAGGAGCCGCGCTGTCTCGGGGCCACCGCCGGCGAGGCGATGCCCCATGACCGCGGGCGCCACCGCCTGTACATCCTCAGGCAACACCATCGGCCGTCCTTGGCCCAGTGCCCAGGCACGCGATGCGGCGAGCAGGGCCAGACCGCCGCGCGGCGACAGGCCGTGCCCGTGCTGGCGGGTGCCCGCCAGGAGATCCTGCACATAGTCCAGCAGGGCCGGCGCGGCAAAAACGCGGCGCGCCCGCTCCTGCATCTCCCGCAGCGCCCCCCAGGGCAGGACCTCCGGCTGGGCACGCAGCATCTCGCGACGATCCCTCCCCTGCAGGATGGCGCGTTCAGCCTCGCGATCCGGCACACCGAGCGCCAGGCGCATCAGGAAACGGTCGAGCTGCGACTCGGGCAGCATGAAAGTGCCGATTTGGGTCGACGGATTCTGCGTGGCGATCACGAAGAAGGGCGTCGGCAGGGCGTGGGTGATGCCGTCGCAGGTGACCTTGCCCTCCTCCATCGCCTCCAGCAGCGCGGACTGCGTCTTGGGTGTCGCGCGATTGATCTCATCGGCCAGCAGCACCTGCGTGAAGACCGGCCCCTGATGGAAGACGAACGTGCCGGAGGCACGGTCAAAGATGTTGGCACCGAGCAGGTCGGCCGGCAGGAGATCGCTGGTGAACTGGGCGCGGCGGAACTGCAGGCCGAGCGCCTGGGCCAGCGCCTGGGAAAGCAGGGTCTTGCCCACGCCCGGCTGATCCTCAAACAGCAGGTGGCCGCGCGCCAGCAGGCAGGTCACCGCCAGACGGATGACCGACTCTTTGCCCAGAATGATCTGAGCCAGACCAGCGACGAGGACGTCAAGCTGGCGGGCATCTGTTTCCGCCTGAGCGGCGGTGACGGTCGAATCGGCGGGAAGAACGGGACGGGCGGACACGGGCAAAAGGGGGTTGCCGGAGTCTCCCCCGGAATCAGCACGACGGGCAAGCACGAAATCCCCGTCACCGGGTGGAGTTACGGTTTCAACAGACCGTGCATGCGCAGAAAAGCGTCCGACTTGCGGAGAGTGTCGTCGAACAAGGCCCGGTCGCGCATCAGGTAGCCGTGCACGCCACCCTCGTGGACGTCGAGCTCGCAGCGGTTGCCCGCGCGGCGCATCGCCTCATGAAAGGCCTTCGCGCCGGCAAAGGGGGTGACGGTGTCGCCAGTGCCGTGAAAAACCAGCGTCGGCGGCAAAGCGGGACGGACCCGGTGCAGCGGCGACAACTCGCGCCAGCGCTCGCCGATCTTGGCCTGGCCGTATCCATCGGCCGAGGTGTCGATGACCGGAAACAAAAGAATCAGCGCCGCCGGAGTCACCTGCGCCGTCTCGCCGGCCTCGTTGACCTCGTCGAACAGGGCGGTTGCCGCGGCGAGATGGCCGCCGGCCGAGCCGCCGCTGACGATGATCCGCGCGGGATCGATGCCCAGCTCTCCGGCGTGATCGCTCAGATGGCGCATGGCGCTGCACACATCCCTCACGCAGTCGTGGACGCTGACGCCGGCCTTCGGGTTGTAGAGGCGGTACTGCAGGCTGATGCCAACCAGGCCCTGGCGCGCGTCATGGGCGGCGAAGGGATACATGGGCGGCGGTGCCCCGGCGGCCCAGCCACCGCCGTGAATCGTCAGATGGCAGGCGCGGAGGTCGCCCTGGCCGTCCGCGGCGGCCTTCGCCACGGCGCGCCCGATGAACTTGGACACAAGGCCGTGCTTGACCCCATGCACCTCCATGACTGGCACGCCACGATTCTGCACCTGCTTGGCCTGGATCACACCCGACTCACGCACCGTCACGGAGGCCGCGATTTCCGCCTGACCAACGTTGGCGGCACCGTCGCCCGAAACATTCTGGCCTAAGCCTGTGCCCCCGGAGTACTGTTTCCGGCGCGTCCAGCCGTGACAAGACCGAAAGAATGGGCTTGGCTGGTGGCTTATCTTCTTCCCATGTTCACCCGCTCCAAGGAACTTTACACACGCGCCCAGCGCAGCATCGCCGGCGGCATCAACAGTGGCATCCGCAAGATGGAGGCGCCCGTGCCGCTTTACTTTGACCACGGCCGAGGCTGCAGATTGTGGGATGTTGACGGCAACGAATTCATTGACTTCCAGACCGGTCAGGGCGCCCTGCTCTACGGTCACGCGCCCGAGGGCATGGCGGACGCCATCGCCGCACAGGCGCGCAAGGGCACCCACTGGGCGGCCCAGTGCGAGCTGGAGATCGAGGTGGCCGAGCGCCTGCAAAAGATGATCCCCGGCGCCGAGCTCGTGCGCTTCAACAACTCGGCCACCGAGGTGGTGCTCTCCGCCTTCCGCCTGGCGCGGGCCCACACCGACCGCAAGCTCATCCTCAAATTCGAAGGCCATTACCACGGCTGGGCCGACGAGGGCCTCGTCGGCTTTGCGCCGCCGCCCGACCGCTGGGGCGACGACGAGCATCCGGCGCGCCTGCATCCGAGCCAGGGCGTCATTCCGGAGGTGCTGGAGCAGTTTGTGGTCGTGCGCTGGAACGATGTCGAGCACCTGCGCCGCAAGGTCGACGCATTCCGCGGACAGATCGCCGCCATCGTCTTTGAGCCGGTGCTCTGCAACACCGGCTGCATGGAGCCCTTGCCCGGCCTGCTGCAGACCATCCGCGAACTCTGCGACCGCGATGGCATGCTCATGATTGCCGACGAGACCATCACCGGCTTCCGCTTCGGCGCCGGCGGTGCGCAAACGCACTACGGCGTCGTGCCGGACCTGACCATCCTCGGCAAGGCCATCGGCGGGGGCGTGCCCTTTGCCGCCCTGGTCGGCAAGGAGACGTCCTTCGCCAAAATCCTCAGCGGCGAGGTGGTGCACGCCGGCACCCTCAACGCCAACCCGCTCTGCCTGAGCGCCGCCAAGTGGTGCCTCGACGAAATCCTCGCGCTCGGCCGGGCCCATCCGGCCGGGATCATCGACCTGGGGCAGCGCCTCATGGACGAACTGCGCGCGCTCGCCGACCGGCATGGCATTCCGCTGCGCCCGCAGGGCCCCGGCCTGGTCTTCCACACCGTCATGCTCAAGCCCGGCGCCTTGGAGGGGCTCGTCACCAGCTACCGCGACTACGTGCGCCGGCACGACGCGCCGCGCTGGGCGCACCTGCGCCGCTGCCTGCTCGAAAGCGGCGTGCGCGCCATCGAGCGCGGCCTCTGGTTCCTCAGCCTTGCCCACACGGCCGCCGATGTCGATGAGGCGCTGCAGCGCGCAGAGACCGCCTTTACCCGTCACGCCGCCGACTGGCGCTGAACTCACCCTTTCCTGCCATGATCCTTCAGGACCAAGTCTGTGTCATCACCGGCGCCGCCCGCGGCATCGGCCTCGCCCTTGCCAAGTCGCTCGCTGCCCGCGGCGCACGACCCGTACTGGTCGACCTCGATGCGACCGCCCTCGATGCGGCGGTCGCGGCGCTGCCCGAGAGCCGCGCGCTCGCGGTCACTGCCGATGTCACCCGCGCCGACGACCTGGCGCGCGTCGTCGCCCAGGCGCGCGACCGCCTTGGCGAAATCGCCGTCTGGATCAACAACGCCGGCCTCGCCCGCCACCGCTGGATTCCCGACTACAGCGAGGCTGAGATTGATCTCATGCTCGACGTCAACCTGAAGGGCACCATCCTCGGCTCGCAGGCCGCCCTGCGGACGATGCTGCCGCAGCGCCGAGGCCACATCGTCAACATCATCTCCACCGCCAGTCTGCGCGGCATCCCGAGCGAAACCGTGTACTGCGCGGCCAAGTGGGGCGTGCGCGGCTTCACCCAGGGCCTGGCCGAGGAGGCGGCTCCGCACCGCATCCGCGTCACCGCCCTGCTTCCAGGAGGCGTCGACACGGCCTTCTGGGACGAGGCCTCGGAGCGCGCCGCCCCCCGCCAACTCTTCCTGCGTCCGGAACAGGTGGCCGACGGCGTCGTGCGCTGCCTGGAGATGGACGACACCTGCGTGCCGCGCGAGCTCGTGCTGCGCTCGCTCGACGACGCCGACTTCTCGGTACAGCCAGCCTGAGCTCAGGCCAGGCGCACGCGCGTGCGCAGGTGGTGTTCCATGCCGGGAGCCAGGTCCACCGCACCGTCACCGGCGTTGGCGGCCTCGACGCAAAGGAAGCCGAGGTAGGCCTCGTCGGGCAGGTCGGCGAGTCGCTTCGACTTCTCGATCCAGGGATTCCACACCACCGTCGTCGCGCTGCCCTGCTTCTCGATGACCAGCGTGCGACCGAGCGCCGGATCTTCCACCGTCACCGCGGCCGTGCTGGCATACTGGCGGTCGACCTCGCGGTCGAAACCGATGTCGCCCGTCTGCCAGCGCTTCGCCCTCTCGCCCACCGTGTCCAGGTAGGCCGCACCGTCGAGCCCGCGCACGCTGACCCGGGTGATGTCGCCCACCGTCAAATAGGTGTGCAGCGCCTCCTCTAGGCGCAGGGGCTCGTCGCCGGTGTTGCGGGTGGCGAGGGCGACGTCAAGGGCATCGCCGATGCGCATCTCCAAGCGCACCGCGAGGCGTGATTCCCACCAGGCCTTGGCCGCTTCGCCGGGTTCCAACTCAAAGACCAGTCGCACACCGGCGTCATCCGCCTCGGCCAGCGCCAGCCGCCAGGGCAGGATGCGCGCGTAGCCATGCATCGGCCGCTGCGGATCGGCATGCGGACCGAACCAGGGCCAGCAGACGGGGATGCCGCCGCGGATGGGCTTGCCCGGCTCAAGCACGGCGTCCGGGCTCAGGTACAGCACCGGCGCCTGGCCGGCCGGAGTCCACTCCATGAGGTGGGCGCCGTTGACGGCGATGCGGGCGGTCGCACGCGCATGGCGGATTTCATAAACGGGATAGGCAGGCGTGCCGGCGATCCGGAGGCAGTCGGGCAGTTGCATGTCAGAGGAACCTTTCGAGCAGGGGTTTGAGGCTCTGCGCCGTCTTCTCCGGCCAAAGCTTGCGATCGGTGAAGAGAGCGCTGTCGAGGGAGCGATGCTCGGGCCAGTCGGGCAGGGCCGGCACTTGCGGCAGGACGCGGGCGATGATGGCCTTGGCCCTGGCGGCATTGGCCTGGACGTGGGACAGCACCGACTCCGCGGTCACCGCCGCCTCGTCGGTCTTCCAGCAGTCGTAGTCGGTGACCATGGCCAGGGTGGCGAGGGCGATCTCAGCCTCGCGCGCGAGCTTGGCTTCCGGCAGATTGGTCATGCCGACCACGTCAAAGCCAAGCCGGCGGTTGACCTCGGATTCGGCGCGGGTCGAAAAGGCAGGACCGTCCATGCAGACATAGGTGCCGCCATCGTGGACACGGGCATCGCAGGCCTCGGCCGCGGAGCGCAGCAGGCCGCGCAGGCCGGCGCTGACGGGTTCGCCAAAGCCGACATGAGCGACGATGCCGCGGCCAAAAAACGTGTGCTGGTCGCGCCGGCTGGTGCGGTCGAAGTACTGGTCGGGCAGCACGATGTCCCGCGGGCGGTATTCCTCCCTGAGGCTGCCTACGGCGGTGACGGCAATGATCCAGCGGACGTTGAGCGAACGCAGAGCCCAGAGGTTGGCGCGGTGGTTGAGTTCCGTGGGCAGAAGACGGTGACCGCGACCGTGACGCGGCAGGAAGAAAACGCGGCGACCGGCATAGGTGCCCCCGACCAACCGGTCGGAGGGTGCGCCAAAAGGCGTAACGATCTCCAGCTCCTCGGAATGCTCAAAACCATCGATTTCATACAGGCCGGAGCCGCCGATGATGCCGATTGCGGGAGGAAGGGAGTCTGCCATGACCGTCACCATAGGGACGCGCCTCCACGCTTCAAGGCTTTCCCGTGCACGGAGCGCGGGCTTTCGGCACAAAAAAGCTGCCGCCGGAAGTCCGGCGGCAGCCTCTTGGGAGGGATCGCGGGATCAGGCGTCCGCGGCGGGAGCGGCGTCCGCCTGGGCGGCGGCATCCTTCTCCTTCATGGCGGCCTTGCGGCTCATCTTGATGCGACCCTTCTCGTCGATGCCGAGGCACTTGGCGGTGACAATGTCGCCGACCTTGACGACGTCCTCGGTGCGGTTGACGCGGAAGTCGGCCAGCTCGCTGATGTGGATCAGACCGTCCTTCTTGCCGCCCAGGTTCATGAAGGCGCCGAAGTTCGTCGTGCTGACGATCTTGCCGGTGTAAAGCTTGCCGGGCTCGATCTCCTGGGAGACGCCATTGATCATCTCAATGGCGCGCTCAAGGCCTTCCTTGCGGGTGGCGTAGACGTAGACCGTGCCGTCGTCCTCAATGCTGATCTCGGCGCCGGACTCGGCCTGGATGCCCTTGATGTTCTTGCCGCCGGGGCCGATCAGTTCGCCGATCTTGTCCGGGTTGATCTTGATGATCTCGATGCGCGGGGCATAGGGGCTGAGCGGCTTGACTTCGCTGATGCCGGCCGCCATGGCCGCGAGCACTTCCGAGCGACCCTTGCGGGCCTTGGCAACGGCCTCCTCCAGAATGCTGAGCGGAATGCCCGGCAGCTTGAGGTCGAGTTGGTAGCCGGTGACACCTTCCGAGGTGCCGCAAAGCTTGAAGTCCATGTCGCCGAAGTGGTCCTCGGAACCGAGGATGTCCATCATCGTCAGGTAACGCTTCATCTGCTCGCCCTCGAACTCGGTGACTAGACCGACGGAGATGCCGGCCACCGGACGCTTGAGCGGAACACCGGCGTCCATGAGGGCCATGACACCGGAGCAGACCGAGGCCATCGAGGTGGAACCGTTCGACTCCATGACTTCGCTGCTGACACGGATCGCGTAGGGGAACTTGTCCTTCGGCGGAATGACCGGCTCGATCGAACGCTCGGCGAGGGCGCCGTGGCCGATTTCGCGGCGGTTCTGGCCGCCAAAACGACCGCACTCACCGACCGAAAAGGGCGGGAAGTTGTAGTGCAGAATGAAACGCTTGCTGTCCGGACCACCGGCATAGGTGTCGATCTCCTGCGCCTCGTCGGCCGGAGCCAGGGTGGCGATGGCAAGGGCCTGGGTCTCGCCACGGGCGAACAGGGCCGAACCGTGGGTGCGGGGCAGCACGGAGACCTCGCCGGAAAGCGGGCGGATCTGGTCGATGGCGCGGCCGTCGCAGCGGCTGAGCTTGTCGAGGATCGAGATGCGGAAGGCTTTCTTCTGCAGGTAATCGAAGGCCTGGCTGATTTCGAAGGCGGTGGCCTCCGGATACTTCGCCTTGATGGCGACCTCGACCTCGTCCTTGAGGGCCCCGACAGCCTTGCCGCGGGCGACCTTGCTGGGCTGGTAGAGGGCCGCCTCAATGCGGTCACCGGCGACCTGGTAGGCGACTTCCAGCAACTCCTCACGGGCGAGCATCAGTGGCACGACGCGCTTCGGCTTGGCGACGGCGGCGGCAAGGGCTTCCTGAGCCTGGATGATCGGCTGGATGGCATCCTGGGCGAAACGCAGGGCGGCCACAAACTCCTCTTCAGGCAGTTCGTTGGCGGCGCCTTCGATCATGATGACGTCGGTCTTGTTGCCGACATAGACAAGGTCGAGGTCGCTGAACTCGCGCTGGCTGTGGGTCGGGTTGATGACGAACTGGCCGTTGACGCGGCCGACGCGCACCGCGCCGATCGGGCCGGCGAAGGGGATGTCGGAGACGCAGAGAGCGGCCGATGCACCGTTCATCGCCAGGATGTCGGAGTCGTTCTCACCGTCGGCGCTCAGCAGCAGGGCCACGATCTGGGTTTCGTAGAAGTAGCCCTTCGGGAAGAGCGGCCGCAGCGGGCGGTCGGTCATGCGGCAGGTGAGGATTTCCTTCTCGGTCGGACGTCCCTCGCGCTTGAAGTAACCGCCCGGGAAACGGCCGGCGGCGGACGCTTTCTCCTTGTATTCGACGGACAGCGGGAAGAAGTCGAGCCCCTCCTTGATCTTGGTCGCCGAGACGGCGGTGACGATGACGATGGTGTCGCCGAGACGAACGGTCACGGCGCCGTCGGCGAGCTTCGCGAGCTTGCCGGTTTCGATTTCAATGGTGCCAGCACCGAGCTGGACGGTTTGTTTGTGGGTGGCCATGGTTTGGCGGTGTTGTGTTTTGGGTTTGGGTGAAGAATCCGGGCGTGGACGTCGCGGGTGCCACAGGGGCGCATAGGGGCGCGGGAAAACGTCTTCGCCGGTCCGATACGGGCAGTGGCACGATCGCGGGGACGTAGTGGACGATCATGCGTCCTGTTACGATGACTCCCGGTCGGAAAATAAACGGCCCGAAACGTGAAGGGCGATGCCTTGGCATCACCCTTCCGAACTTTAGCGGTTAGCGGCGCAGGTTCAGGCTCTTCAGGAGCTTCTGGTAGCGCTCGTTGGAGGTCAACTTGAGATAGTCGAGCAACTTGCGGCGGCGGGCGACCATTTTCAACAGACCGCGGCGCGTCGAATGGTCCTTGGAATGGGCCGTCAGATGCTGGGTCAAGTGGTTGATGCGCTCCGTCAGAATCGCGACCTGCACATCGGAACTACCGGTGTCCTTGTCGTGCAGTTGGAAAGTCTGGGGGCTGATGGTGGCTTCGCTCATGGGTGTTTTCGATTTCCGACGCCTTGTCGGCGGATGGTTGATTGGAAAATGTGAGTATGCAGAAAACCACGGACGCAGCTTTCTGCAAGGAGATTTTTCATCGCCGAGTTGGATTTTGTCCCCTCACGCCCCCGTCCGATCAGTGGACGACATTCTCCAGCGCGGCGCCGCGCACCGCCGCGAACGCCAGTCGCGCCGAGGTGCGCCGCAGCCCGGCCTTGGCCTCCACACTGCAGAAGGCGGCATGGCAGGTGGCGGTCGGGTTCGGGGTTGCGGGTCTCGGCTGCAGCGGGCAGTGCAGCGACAGCACCTCGCTGCGCACCAGCAGCTCCTCCAACGTACGCAAGCGGGCCGCCCCGACCACCTTGTCCACCCCGTTTGCCGGGTAGGGATCGTAAAACAGCACCCAGAATCCCAGGGCCTTGGCGCGCAGGGCCGCGCCGGTGCCGATGCGGCCGAGACCGACGAGACCGAAGGTCAGGGTGCTCAGCCGGCGCAGGCGCTCGCCAACCCGGATCGTCCAACCAAGCGACTTCGCCTCGGTATCCGGGTAAAACAGCTGACGGCAATGGTCGAGGGCAAGGGCGATCGCGTGGTCGGCCACCTCCTCGGTGCCATAGTCCGGGACGTTGCAAACGGCGATGCCGCGCTTGCATGCCGCCGCCAAGGATCTGCGTTTCGAGGAAGGACTCAGCATCAGCCTGAGGGGCGCTGCGCCACGCGATGATGGCAACGCGAGGCAGGCTCATGGCGCTCCCCTGGCGGCAACAGCCAGGACGGTCAACCACGGCGCGCACGGAGGTCGCCTCCGCCTTCAGCGCAAAAGCGAGGGGACTGAGTCCGCAGCCCCCGCGCCGACACGGCTGTAGTACCGACCCGGCAAGGGCCGGATCAGGCGCTTCATTTCCAGGCGCATCAGGCAGACGTTGACGGTGGCGGCCGTCAGGCCGGAATCGCGGATCAGGATGTCGACATGAGTCTCGGTTTGGCCGAAGGCCTCCAGCAGGATCTGTTCGTCGAGGCTGAGGGCGGCCGGCGCACGGGCCGCCGCCGGCGCAGTCCCCGGAGCGGACGTCGGCAGCAGTTCACCCAGGTCTTCCAGCATGTCGCTGCCATCCATGACGAGCTTGGCTCCCTGCTGGATGAGGCGGTTGCAGCCGATCGAACCGGGTTTGTCGATCGGACCTGGCACGGCGTAGACCGTCCGCCCCTGCTCGACCGCCTGCTGGGCGGTGATCAGCGCGCCGCTGCGCTCGGGGGCCTCGACCACCAGCAGGCCGGTGCACCAGCCGGCGACGATGCGGTTGCGGTAGGGGAAGGTCTGCTTGTCGGCGACCCGATCAACCGGATACTCGCTGATGACCGCGCCATTTTCGGCAATGCGTTCGGCGAGCGCCTGGTTTTCCGGCGGGTAGAGCCGGCCGAGGCCGGAACCGATGACCGCCACGGTGCGGCCCTGCGCCGCCAGGGCGGCCTCGTGGGCCGCGGTGTCGATGCCACGGGCAAGCCCACTGACCACAGTGTAGCCGGCGTAGGCAATCTGGTAGCTGAGCCGCTTGGCGGCGTTGAGGCCGTAGAGCGTGGCCTGCCGGCTGCCCACCACCCCGATGGCGCGGTGATCGCGGGTCGCCAGCCGACCCCAGACATAGAGCACGAGTGGGGCGTCGTGGATGCCGCGCAGCAGCGGCGGGTACAGCGGATCGTCCTCGGTCAACACGGTCAGTCCGCGCGCCTGGATCTTCGCCAACTCACCTTCAAGATTCGTCTGCTCGCGCCAGCCGGTCACCGCCTGGGCAAGAGCCGGGCTGACGCCATCCACCCCAGCCAGGTCGCCGGCCCGGGCAGCCAGCACCTGTTCCGGGCCGCCGCAGGCAGCGATGAGACGCCGCGCGCGCACCGGCCCGATCTGCGGGATCAGGTTGAGGGCGAGCAGGGCCTCGGCGCGGGTCATGGCGGTTCCCTGCCCCAGCTTGTCGACCCTGACAAGATCGAATGCGAAGAAGACCCAAGAAAAAACCTTAGCATCAAACCTCAGCGCAGGCTGCGCAGCCAGGCAACGAGGTCGAGCAGTTCCTGCTCGGGCAGGGTCTGGTCGAGCCCGAGCGGCATCAGGCTGGTCGGCAACTGGGTGCTGGCGCTGATGGCCGCATGCGGCAGGTCCTGCTCCTGGCCGGCGACATCCATGACGCGCAGGCCCTCGGCCGTGTGGCTCTTGATGACCCCCATGACGGAACGGCCATCGGTCATTTCCAGGTGATGCGTTTCGTAGTCGCGCGCCAGGCTGGCACTGGGAAAGACGATGCTTTCGATGAGATCGCGTTCCGTGCGGATGGCTCCAATCTTCGACAGGTCGGGACCGAGCGCGCGCCCGACGCCACCGATCTGGTGACAGGCGAGGCAGGTGCCCTTGCCCTGCTCAAAGACCTTCTTGCCCTCTGCCTGCCGCCCCTGCGCGGCGGCCCTTGCGGCGAGTTCCGGCAACTGCCGTTTCTTCGCCTCCGTGACCTCACCCACCCGGACGTAGGCGGGCAGCACGATCGTTTCAAAGACCTCCGGCGGATGGCCACTGAACAGCGTGCGATAGCTGCTCTCCTGCTGGCTGGCGATGGCGGGATTGCGGGCCAGGGCCTCGGCGTAGGCACGGGCGGCGGGCTCATGGGCCTTGCGCACCAGCGGCAGCAGTTTCTCCAGTTCCACGGGACCGGCTGTGGCAAACAACGGCGCCAGAGCGGCCTGCTGCCCGTGCTGCAGCGGTGCGGCGGCGAGCATGGCGGCGGCCTGGATGCGCGCGGCGGGCGAGGCGGCGGCATCGGCCACCACACCTTGCAGCATCGCCAGGGTGTCGGCGGAAAACTTCAGTCCCTTCATGGCGTCGAGCGCCTTCAGGCGCAGCGGCAGGGCCCGCGAGGCATCGTCGGCCAGCACCTGCAGAGTGGCATCAAAGGGATGGCTTTTCAGGCGCTTGACGGCGTCGAGCACGGCCGTCAGGCCAACGTCGCCCGGCTCGGCCAGCAGGGCCGTGAGCGGCGGCAGCCAAGCCTCGTGGGCTTCGACCGAAGGCTGGGCGGCCAGCACGCGCAGTGCGACACGGCGGGATTCAGCTTCGGGGGCGGCCAGCAGGCCGGCCAGCAGCTTGCGCGTTTCCGCCCCGGCGAGCTGGGCGGTGGCAAAGCCCTCGATCGCCCGAAGACGCGCCGGGATCAGCGGCTTGCCCAGCCAAGTCTGCAGTTCGGGGGCGACCCAGGCATCGGCATCCGGGTGCTGAACCGCGATGGCGAGGGCCGTGCGGGCCAGTTCCACATCGACCGCGTCGAGGTGGCGAATGGCGAGACGCATGTGCTCGTTGTGAGCCGCGGCATCGTCGGGCACAAAGCTGACCAGCAGCCGGCGCAGAGCGATCGGGTGCTTCTCCACGCGCAGGGCGTCGAGGCTGACCGCCTGGGCATTGAGGCTCTGCGCCGCCAGCAGCAGGGCGTGCTCCAGCGGCGGATCCAGCGGCTCGGCCATCAGGCCGCGCACGGCGGACCCAAGTTTGGCGCGGTCAGCGGTGGACGTCTCGGCCCGCGACAAATCGCGGGCGATGCCTTCGAGGGCGCGTCGCCGGCTGTGGGGATCCGTCGACTTCAAACCGGCGAGCACCGACTTGACGGTGGGTGCCGTCGGCGCGGCAGCGCGGGTGACGGCCGCTTGGCCGGGCTGGGCGGGGCGGACACGGTAAACGGCGCCAAGCACGTCGGGTTTGGCCATGAGACCGCTCGGGCAGCCGATTCGGAACCAGCCGCCGGTGTCGAGCACGAGCAGGGAGCCGTCACGATCCTCGATGACATCGGTCAGATGCACATCCGAATCGTGGATCTTGAGAAACTCGCTCTCGGTGGCGCGATAGCTCGCGCCTTGGCGGGCGAGATCCATGCGCACGAGGCGCTGGGTGTTGAAATGGGTCACCATCAGCGGCGAGCCCGGCTGCGAACGCCAGAAGGCGCAACCGCTGACCGCGACATGGCCGAAGTTGTGCACGATCGGCATTTTCTCCAGCGTGCGCGGCAGGTCGGCGATGACCTGCAGCTGGTCGGCCCGCTCATAGACGCCGCCGTAAAGCCAGTGCATGAGGGTGTCACCGCGCGGGTTGCTGTAATAGAGGTTGCAGGTGCCGATGAGGTCACCCTCGGGCGTGAAATCGAGACCGGTCGGGTTGTCGGCGCAGCCGAGCGCGTGCCACTGGACGTCGCTGCCATCGGGCTTGCACGACCAGATGCCGCTGGCCTTGCCCTCGTGCACAAGGCTGCCGTCCTTCTGCAAGACGCGGTGCCCCTTGCGGCCGTGGCACCAGTACAACCGGCCGTTGGGATGCAGCTTCGGGCCGTGCACATCGGCAGCATTGCCGGTATAATCAAAGCCGCCGACAATCATCTCGCGCTGGTCGGCCACACCATCGCCCGTGGTGTCGGTCAGCTTCCAGAGGCCGGGCGGGCTGGCAACGTACAGGCTGCCTTCATGCCAGCAGGCACCCTGCGGAAAAGTCATCTTGTCGGCAAAGACCGTGCTGCGGTCGTAGATGCCGTCGGCGTTGCTGTCCTCGAGCAGCAGGATGCGATTGGGCGGATTCGACTCCAATTGCGCCTGGTTCCAGTTGACGCCCACGGCGTCGCCGATGAACAGCCGCCAGCGATCGTCGACGCAACCCATGATCGGATGCGTCACCAGAGGCGCCGCGGCGGCGACCTCCAGTCGGTGGCCCTCGGGCAGGGTGGCCTTGATTTCGCGGGCAGCAAAGCCCGCCTCGATGACGACCGCGCGTGCCGCGCCGGCGGGCAGTTCCTGCCCCCTGTCCGGCGGCAGGTCGGCGGCGGACAGGCAGGCCGGAAAGAGGAGGAACAGGACACGGGCGTTCATGGTGAGCCACTACTACGGCGCGTGCCGCCCGGGGCTGTCAGCAGACTCGACTCACTGGCGCCGCGTCAGGGCGCCGCGCAGGGCGGTGCGGTAGTTGACGATCGCGTCGGCAACCGCCGAGGAGACCGACTTGCGGTAGTTGTCCGAAGCGACCAATCGGCATTCCTCGGGGTTGGTGACAAACCCCCCCTCAAAGAGAATGCCTGGGCGCTTGCAGCCGGTCAGCACGCTCCACTGGGCGCGCTTGATGCCGCGGTCGACAAAGCGGAATTTGCTGATGACCATGGCATGGACCGCGGTGGCAAGGGCGATGTTCGCCGAATCGTGGGCATTGCCGGTGAGGCCGTTGGCGTTGTAACCGCCACCGCGCTCAAGGCTGGCCGAACTGCCCTGCGGCGTCAGGGCGAAGGTCTCGATGCCGGTGGCCTGGCTGCTGCCGCCGGCGTTGAAGTGAAGGCTGAGGAAGATGCTGTTCGGCGTGCGGTTGGCCACGGCGACACGACCACTGAGCGTGACAAAGGTGTCAGTTTCACGGGTCATGACGACCTTGAAGCCGCGCGCCTGCAGGGCGTCGCGCACCTCGCGCGCCATGAGCAGGGCAAAATTCTTTTCGTAACCGTAGATGCCACGCGCGCCGGCGTCGTGCCCGCCATGACCGGCATCGACGACAACGGTGTCGAAGGGCACCGCGTCGCTGATGTGGGTGGGACGCAGCACCGGATCGATCAGTTTGCAGAGGTCGATGCGCGAGAACAGCGCGCGGCCGGCATACTCCTGGACCGGATAGCTGAGGATGAACTTGATGTTGTTGATGAGCAGTTCCTGGCTGCCGATCATGCCCTTGAGGATGAGGTTGTTCGAGCGCAGCCAGACATGCTTGCCATCGACCTTGTAGGAGCTGAAGCGGTAGAACTGGTGCAGACTCTCGCCGGTGATGTAGTCGCGACCGTTGATCTTGACAATCTGCCAGCCGCCGCTCTTGCTGGCCGCCGGCGGCAGGGGCGCGGGCGGTGGCGGCGGCTTGATCTCACCGCGGTCCTGGGCATAGGTCCCGCTGCCGGCAACCTTCACGGCCGGCGCGGCGGGTTTGGCTTCCTGCTTTTTAGATTCGGTCTTGGCAACCGGCGCAGACTTCTCGGGCACGCTTTTCGCTTCGAGCTTAGCCGCCACGGTTTGGACTTCCACCGGTTTTGCCCCCGTTTTCTTCGGCTCGGCCTTGGCGGTGACGTCCGGTTTGGGAACCGGCTTTTTCGGGGTGGTCGACTTGGACGAGGCTGCTTTGGCCGGCTTTGCCGGGGCCGTTGACTTGGACTTCGTCGTCACCTTGGGCGCCGGGCCGGGCTTCGGTTTGGCGGGCGAGGGCGGGGTTTCTGGTGCATCCTCCTTCTTGCCGCCAAAAAACCGTCCAATGAAGCCCTTGTTGTCGCCGCCATCGTTGACGTCGGCGCGAGCAGCACAGGGCCAAACCGCCAACAGGGCACAGAGAGCGCCGGCGGCGCGCAGGGTGACGGGCTGAATCGAGGTCATGGGCTTCGCAAACAGGCAACGCGTCCCGCAACGCGGCCGGAGCGCCATTTTTTCAACCTAGGGCATTCCCGGCAAAGCGCAATGCTTCATCGCACCGTCCGGCCTGCCCGAGGACGTACTGGCAGGCAGGCAGAACCTGTGCCATTCCTGAGTTCATGTCCCGCTGCCTGTCCTTCTCTGCCAACGGCAATCCCGCCGAGGTTCTGGAACTCATCGAGCGTCCCCTGCCCCCGCTCGGCGCTCATGACGTGCGCGTGCACATGCGCTACGCGCCGATCAATCCGGCCGACCTCAACTTCATCGAGGGCACCTACGGACGTGCGGCCCATCCGCCTGCCATTCCAGGCCACGAAGGCTGCGGCGAGGTCGTCGAAACGGGTCCGGCGGTGACCTCCCTGGCCCCGGGCGATGTCGTCATTCCCCTGCTCGGCGCCGGCTGCTGGACACGCCACCTGACCGCCGCCGAACCCTTTTTTGCCAAGCTGCCGCCCAGCATCGACCGCGTGCAGGCCTCGATGCTGCGGATCAACCCGGTCACCGCCTGGCGCCTGCTCAAGGGATACACGCCGCTCCACGAGGGCGACTGGATCCTTCAGAACGCCGGCAACTCGGGCGTCGGCCGCGGGGTCATCCAGCTGGCCCGCCACTTCGGCCTGAAGACGGCCAGTTTTGTGCGTCGACCGGAGCTTGTCGACGAATTGCAGGCGCTTGGAGGCGATGCCGTCTTCCTCGACAACGAGGCCGGCCTGGCGGCGGCGAAGGAGCGTCTGCACGGGGTGAACCTGCCACTGGCGGCGAACGCGGTCGGCGGCGACAGCGCCATCCGCCTGATGGACCTGCTTTCACCCGGCGGCAACCTGGTCACCTACGGCGCGATGAGCCGTCGGAGCCTGAAGGTGCCAAACAAGTTTCTCATCTTCAAGGACCTGAGCCTGCGCGGTCTGTGGATCACCCGCTGGTTTGAGCAGGCCGGCACCGCCGAGCTGTTCGAGGTGCTGGAGCCGCTTGCCAAGCTCGTCGCCCATGGCGAGCTGCTGCAGCCGGTCGCCGAGATCGTTCCGATGGCCGAGTTCCGCCACGCCGTTCGCCTCGCCCAGGCGAGCGGCCGGGCCGGCAAGATCGTGCTCGACCTGGCCTGATCGGATAGCCCGACCGCCTCAGGTCGGCGGGTTGCCGCCACGCTGCTCGTCCTCGCGGGCGAGTTCCTCGGTGGTCTTCTCGCTTTGCGGCGTGTCGGCGGGTCGGCCGCTGGCGAAGGGCTCGTCGTCCTCGTCGGGCACGGAGGAGCCCTGGTCCTCCCAGGTGGGCTCGTTGTCACCGGCAGGCTCCGGGCTCATGGGCACGGTGTTCGCGGCACGCTCGACCTCGGGCGGCGGCGCCGAGGGTGTGGCCTTGGGCTTGGGATACTCGTCCTCCTCGTCGCCCTTGTCCTCGGAGAACCAGGGGTTGTAGTTCTCGTTGTCCCAGTCGTCCTTGACCTCGGTCTCGAGTTCCTTCTCGTCCTTCTCGATCTGGGCGTAATACTCGGGGTAGGCCTCGCGGTCCTTCTTCTCCATGAAGTAGGCGAGCACCACGCAGATGGCATACAGGACGTAGAGCGGTCCCGACATGAGCATGAGCGTCAGGATGTCGGGCGTCGGCGTGACGATGGCGGCGAACAGGGTGATGGCAACGAGGGCGTGCCGCCAGGTCGACTTCATGAGCTTGAAGTTCAGGAAGTCGAGCTTGACCAGGGCCATGACGATGACCGGCAGTTCGAAAGCGATGCCGAAGACCAGGATGAAGCGGGTGCTGAAGGTGATGTAGTTCGACAGCGTCCAGTCCTGGCGCGAGCCGACCGAGGCGGCAAACTGGTCGAAGAACGCGAGGGCGCGCGGCAGCACGATCCAGTAGGCAAAGGTGCAGCCGGTGAGGAAGAGGCCGGTGCCGATGGCGATGGCCGGGAAGAGCACACGCTTCTCGTTCGTGCGCAGGCCGGGCAGGATGAACTGCAGCAGAAAGATCAGAAGCAGGGGGAAGGAAAGGATGACGCCGGCAATGAGCGAGACATTGATGGCCATCATGAAGGGGCCGGCAATGTCGATGTTCTGCAGCAACTTCTGGGCGCTTTCGTAATCGGGGGCGAGTCCGGCCAGGATGAGAGGGTACTGAATGCCGCGGAACAGTTCCTGGTAGAAGAAGAAGGTCAGAATGACCGACACGAGCAGGGTCGTGCCGATGCGCACAAGCATGGTGCGCAGGTCGTCGAGGTGATCGAGGAAGGGCTTTTCCTCATCCTCCTTGCCGAGGTTCAGCGCGACCTTCTCGCGGACTTTGAAGACTTTGTTGAGGATGCCTTGCCACATGATGCGAATTCGGGGGAAAAGGGTGAGCCGCTCTCAAAGAGATCCCTTGGCCGCCATCCGCGCGAACAGGGCCAGCGTCAGGGCGGTGGTGATCTCATGGGCAGCGATCATCCTCCGCAGTTCTCCCGGGCTGACCAGACGCACGTCGCTGATGTGCTCGCTTCCATCCGGATCGGGACGGCTGGCGACGCACACGGGCTCCGCTCGAAAGAGGTAAACGTGTTCGTCGGTGAAACCTTGCGAGGGCAGGAACCAGCCGAGCGGTTCAAGCGTGCCGCCCACGGAGAGTTCGCAACCGGCTTCCTCGCGCAGTTCGCGCAGGGCGGTCTCGGCGATCACGGACGGAGTGATCTCGGCGGCCGGCAGGTCGATCTGCCCGGCGGGAAATTCCCAGAGCGTCTGGCGCACAGGCAGACGCTCCTGGGCGATGAGCACGTAGCGGCCGTCGGCGGTCACCGGCGCGATCGCCACGGCGGCCTTGCGTGCGACCACCATCCAGGGCACTGGCTCGCGCCGGCTCGGCGTCAGGTAGCGGTTTTCATCGACGCTGACATGCTCGTGGGCGAAGCGGCGCTCGCTGGACACCAGCTGCCAGTCCTCCCCGCCCCCGGGACGGAAGAGAGGGAACTCCGGACAGGCCACCGCAGCCCGTGTCATGCCGACAAGGCCTCCTTCCAGCGGGCGAGCTGCGCGGCGACGTTGGCCGGCGAGGGGGCGCCCACCGCCTGACGGGCGGCCAGGGCGGTCTCAAGGTTGAGGCAGTCGAACAGGTCCGCCCCGAAGGCCGGCGAGAACTCGCGGTAAGTCGCCAGCGGGATGTCGGCAAAGGCGACCTTTGCCGCCAGCGAATGGGCGACCAGCCTGCCGATGACCTCGTGGGCCTGGCGGAAGGGCACGCCGTGCTTGACCAGATAGTCGGCGAGGTCGGTGGCCAGCAACATCGGATCGGAGGTGGCGGCGCGGGTGCGCGCGGCGTTGACCTCCATGCCGGCGATCATCTCGGCAAACACCTCCAGGGCGGCCTGGATCGTGTCGAGCGAGTCGAACAGCGGCTCCTTGTCCTCCTGCATGTCGCGGTTGTAGGTCATCGGCAGGCCCTTGAGCAGCGTCAGCAGCGCCATCAGGTTGCCGATCAGACGGCCGGACTTGCCGCGGGTCAGCTCGGCGACGTCAGGATTCTTCTTCTGCGGCATCAGCGAAGAGCCGGTCGTGTGAGCGTCACTGAGGGTCACGAAGCCGAACTCGGCGCTGCACCACAGGATGATGTCCTCGCTCAGCCGCGACAGGTGCACGCCGCAGAGGGCGATGGCAAACACCACCTCGACGGCGAAGTCGCGGTCGCTCACGGCGTCCATGCTGTTCTGGGTGACACTGCTGAAGCCGAGCTGGCGGGCAACGTACTCGCGGTCGATGAGGATCGTCGATCCAGCGAGGGCGCCGGAGCCGAGCGGCATGACATCGATGCGCCGGCGCGCGTCGGCCAGGCGCTCGGCGTCGCGTTCGAGCATCTCGACGTAGGCGAGCAGGTGGTGGGCGAAGAGCACGGGCTGGCCGCGCTGCAGGTGGGTGTAACCTGGCACGACGGCGTGGCCGGCACGTTCGGCGGCCTCAACAAGGGCGCGCTGGAGGTCGCGAATCCGGGCAGTGACGGCATCGACGGCGTCGCGGGTGTACAGGCGCACATCGGTGGCGACCTGATCGTTGCGACTGCGCGCGGTGTGCAGCTTGGCGCCGGCAGGGCCGATGCGGCGGGTCAGCTCCGCCTCGATGTTCATGTGCACGTCCTCAAGCTCCTGCTTGAACTCAAAGTCGCCGTGTTCGATCTCGGCACGGATTTCCAGCAGGCCCTTCTCAATGGCCGCCTGCTCGTCGGCAGTGAGGATGCCGGCCTTGAGCAGCCCCTGAGAGTGGGCGATCGAGCCGCGGATGTCGTGGGCAAAGAGCCTCCAGTCGAAGGACACAGACTCTCCGTAAGCCTGCACGAGGCGGCTGGTTTCCTGGGCAAAACGTCCTTTCCACATAATCGGGGGCATTGACCCTAGCGGCATTCCGCGCGGATGCAACCCCGCAGGGCGGACTCAGCGCGCCAGGGCCTTGTCGCGCTCGTCCTTGAACTTGCAGTGGCCGGTGTTGGCCAGCTCGTCGCAGCGTGCCTCGATGCGCATCGATTTCATCTGCGGCTGGAAACCGAGCCGGCGGGTGATGCAGTCGTGCAGCAGGGCGCTGTGCTCGTCCTCGAACTCGACGACGCGGTCGCAGTCGAGGCAGATGAGGTGGTTGTGCTGGGGCTTGTCGAGAAAGTTCGGATCGTAGTAGGTCTGGTCGCGGCCGAGATCGACCACGCGCAGCAGGTCGCAGTCGACCAGCAACTGGAGAGTGCGGTAGACCGTCGCGCGCGAGATGGTGCGGTCGAGCCGGCGGGCCTTGTCGAGCAGTTCGTCAGCGTTGAAGTGGTCGTCGGTGGCAAAGGCTGCCTCAACGATCGTCTCCCGCTGGCGGGTGTGGCGCAGCCCGGTGGCCTGCAAATGGGCCTCGAGCCGCTCTTTGATGCGCGCATCCATGTTGAGTCTCAATATGCCACTAATTGAGACTCAAAGCAAGCAGCATTGGCCGGATTCCAATGCGTGCCCCGGTCCCTTTCACAAACCCGCCGCCGCCTGAGCTTCGCGCACCTGGCGGACAAAGCGGCGGCGTTCACCGCTGCTGTCGCTTTCCAGAGACTGTTCGGCAAGGCTGAGCACGAGTTCGTGATTCAGGTCGGGGCCGGCGGCGGCGCCACGCAGCAGCAGGCCGAAACCGACGACCGCGGTGTCGAAAACAAAGTCGGTGCGCGCCTGGCGCCAGTCGAGCCCGCGGTCCTGGACGAGCAGCTTGCTGCCATCGAAGGGACCGACGGTCTGGGTGGTGAAGCGGACCTGCGGCAGGGTGATAGTGGCGATGGTCTTGCTGCCGTCGAGGCGGCCATTGGGCTCGAATTCGTACCAGACGCTGTGGCTGCCGGCGCGGCGCAGTTCCGCGGCAGGCTGATGGCGTTCGCCAAGCTGGCGGTACTCGCGGACATTGGTGGGATCGAAACTGACCTGCAGCGGGTAGCTGAAGGGGCGGGTGGCGGCGGGCTGGTCGGCCGGCAGTTGGATGACAACGCGCAGCAGGCGATGGGCGGCATTCCACGGGCAGGAGGCGACCTCTGCCTTCCAGGAATGAATGTACAGCTCAGGCGTGCGCGGCTTGACACTTTCCTTCGCCGAAGCCGGCGCGTGGCGCGGCGCGGGTGAGGCGAAGGCGGTGCCGGGTACAGGCTTGGGTGGCGCCGGCCGGATGTCGACCGGTCGCAGGCTGAACTGGTCCTGCGGGGTGCGGCTGGCATTGATGAAAGCGAAATCGGCGGCGAGGCGGGTTTGCGCGGAGGGCGCTGCGACGGGTCGGCTGACGGCGTCCGGGCGTTCGCTGCCGACCACCGCGACGGCGGGTGCGGGGGCGACCGGTGCCGGCATTTCAGCAGGGACCGCGGCCAGCGCGGGGGACTCGACGACGGGCGCCGGCGCGACTGGTTCGGGTGCGGCGGGGGCAGGCAGCACGACGGCGATTTCCGGGCGCGGTTCCGGGTCCGAGGGCGCGGGCACCACGGTGACGGGAGGCGGCCCCTCGGCACCGGGCAACTGCGTCGGCGGCGCCCCGGCGAGGCCGGCTGCGTCGACGGGCAGCGACAGGTGGCGCCCGGCGTAGTAGGCGGCACCGGCCACGGTGAGCACGGCGGCGACGCGGGCGAGGCCGGCCAGCCAGGGCACCAGGCGCGCGGGCCGGCGGGCCGGCAGGGGGCGCGGTTGCAGCGGGCCGAGACGGCGGGGCAGCGAGGCGGGACGCAGGATGAGGTGGCGCTGGGCCGGGGTCAGGCGTGCCTGCGGTACCGGGGCGCCGTGGCGGAGGGCGTCGGTCACCGCCTCGATCTGCTCGAGTTCGGAGGCGGCCACTGGGCTGTCCTGGATGAGCTGGTGCACACGCGCGGCCTCGGCGGCGTCGAGTTCGCCGAGGGCATAGGCGGAGAGTTCGGGCAGGTCGTGGGCGGGCTGGCTCATGAGGAAGGAGGGGGGGCAAAATCGCGGCGCATCAGGTCGCGCAGTTTTTTGATGGCCGTGTGCATGATGAAGCCGACATTGCCAATGCTGAGGCCGGTGACATTGGCGATCTCCTGGTAGGAGCAGTCGTGCATGAACTTGAGGCGGATGACCTCGCGCTGGTTTGGGCGCAGGCGGTCGACCATCTGCCAGAGCCGGGCGTGCATCTCCTGGAGGTCGGCATTCTCGGCGGGGTCAGGCTCGAAGGAGACGGCCAGGCCGAGGGCGTCCTCGTTGCCGAGGTCGAGGCGCTGGTCCTTGCGCAGGATGTCGAGCGCACGGTTGCGGCAGACGGTGAACAGCCAGGCCTTGAGGTTCTCGCGCACTCGCTCGGGGTCGGTGAGATAAAGCTTGAGCATAGCGTCCTGGACCACCTCGCGCGCGCGCTCGAGGTCGCCGTTGAGGATGCCCGCCGTGTAGGCAATGAGGCTGCTTTCATGCTGATCGAGCGCCCTGCGCACCAGGAGAGCGGCTTCGTCAGGATGAGGCTGTACGGGCATGTGTTCACTTTGCTGAATTTTCAACGACCGGGGAAGCGATTTGTTAGAGCACTTCGCCCGCGACCTCAGTCGCGCAGTGCCACCGCCGGATCGACCCGGGCGGCGAACCAGGCGGGGATCAGCCCGGCCAACAGGCAGAGGCCGAGCGAGGTCAGGCAGGTCAACGTCACGTCCCAGGGCCGCACCAGTGCCGGGATGGTCGACAGGAAGACGCCCTCGACCGCGTGCACCTGACCGCCGGTGGCTGCGGCCAGAAGGGAGCGCAGGTCGTCGCGCAGCCAGAGCACCAGCAGGCTGCCGCCGAGGCCGAGCCCGGTGCCGAGCAGGCCCACCACACCGGCCTGGTTAAGGAAGATTCCGAGAATCTGGCCGCGCCGACAGCCGAGGGCGGCCAGCACGCCGATCTCGCGCCGCTTCTGGGTGGTGACGGTGATGGTCGTGTTCATCACTGAAAAAGCTGCCACCAGGGCGATGATCGACAGCACAAACTGCATCATCGTCTGCTCATTTCGCATCGCCGCCAGCCGGGCCTCGCCGGCGTCGGTCCAGAGGGTCAAGGCCCAACCCGGCAACTGAGGCTGCAGCCGGTCGCGAAAGTCGGCCGCCGCCTCGGGCTCGACCAGCTCGACAGCCACCCCGGTGACGGCTCCGCCGTCGAGCCGGAACAACCGCCGACCGGTTTCCAACGCGACGTAGGCATTGTAGCCGCCGGTATCGGAGCGCAGGATGCCGGCCACGATCAGGGGCTGCGGATGGAGGCGAATTGACTCCAAAATGGCTTTCTTCCGCGTGGCGTCCTCTTCCTCGTTGGCGCGACTGTAATCGCGCACGGCGGCGTTGACGTTGCCCCCGGCGTAGACGCTGATTTCATCGCCCACATCCACTCCGAGCTCGCCGGCCTGGTAGTCGGGCAGCACAATGGTGCCCGGCGCGAGTTTCAAATCGCCACCGACAAGGTGCCGCGCCAGCTTTGCCAGCACCGGCTGCGCCCCCGCCACTTCCAAGCCGAAGGTCTGGGCACCCGTCTGGCGGTCGCCCACCGCCAGATACAGCATCCCGCCGGCGTAGGGCGCCGCCGAGGCGGTTTCCGGCCGGGACCGCGCGCGGTCGAGCGCGGCGCGCCAGTCGGGCTCGGCCGGGGTCTGGGCTCCGGCGACCAGCAGCACGTGGGGTTCCGCCCCCATGAGGGTGGCGCGAAAATCCGCCTCAAAGCCGAGCATCACGGCACGCACCACCACCATCATGAGCACACCGACGGCGACCCCAAGCACGGAGATGAGGGTGATGACCGAGACAAAGGAACGCCGCGGCCGCAGGTAGCGGAAGGCGAGGAACAGGGGGGCGCGAGCCGACATGGCAACATCCTGCACCACCGGTGCCACGCCCGCCAGCGGAATGCCGGACTTCACAGCATGGCCTTCTGCACCCGGCCTGCGGCAGCACCAAGGAAGCGCCGTACCATGGCCTCGGCCTGCTCCGAGAGGTCGGTCAGGTAGATCTCCAGCGACGGCCTGGCGCGTGCCGCGCGCAAGAGGCTCTGATCGCGCAGGAGCTCCGCCACGCGGCCGGCGCAGGTGCTGGCGCTGTCGACCAGCCGAACCTTGCGGCCCAGCAGCTTGCGCAACTGCGGCACGAGCAGCGGGTAATGGGTGCAGCCGAGCACAAGGGTGTCGATGCCCTTCTCCAGCAGCGGCCCAAGGTATTCCCGGAGCACCGCCTTCAACGCCGGGTGCTCGGTCCAGCCCTCTTCGATGAAGGGCACCAGCAGCGGGGTCGCCACCGCATGGATGCGCAGGTCCGGGCGGCGCATGGCCAGCGCATACTGGTAGGCGCTGCTGCGAATCGTGCCCGCCGTGCCGATGATGCCCACCCTCTGACAGCCCGGATCGGCCAGCGTTGCTTCCACTCCGGGCTCCAGCACACCGATCACCGGCACGCGAAAGGTTGCCTGCAGAAGCGGCAGCGCGTGGGCGGTCGCCGTGTTGCAGGCCACCACCACCGCCTTGACCCCATGCCCGACCAGAAACTGCGTGTCCTCGACGGCAAAACGACGGATCGTGTCGGGCGACTTCGACCCGTAGGGCACGCGGGCGGTATCGCCGAGGTAAATGATGGACTCGTTGGGCAGAAGCTCGCGCAGAGCACGCACCACAGTCAGGCCGCCGACGCCGGAATCAAAAACGCCGAGCGGAGCGGAACGGGGATCGGAGGCGGCCATGCTGCCGCATGATGACCCTGGGCAGCACGCCGGCAAGCGCGGGCTTGCGGAAGTCGACAAAAACCCGAGTTTAGACCGCTCTTGCGGAAAGAGATGGGCTCGTTTATATTTTCCAGAATTTCCAGACAAGATTCACCGTCCGGCCAGGCGCATTTGTCGCCATGACTTTTCCCGTTCGTTCCTTCCTCGTGCGCCTGCTATTGGTGCTCGGTTGTCTCGCCGCCGTCTCCCTGGCCGGCGCCAGCGAGCCGCAGTTTCAGACCAGCTACGACCTGTCCCTGGATCCAGCCTCGGGCGACACCTCCCCCGCCGTGCGGATGTTTGGCCGGCTGGCGAACGATGGTTTGGGCAGAGCCGTGCGCACCGGTGATTTGAATGGCGACGGCTTGGAAGATCTGATTGTAGGCTCGGACGGAGCCGGCAGCGACGCAGGCCGCCCGAACGCCGGACGTGTCTGGGTCTGGTTTGGAGGTGACTCTTTACTCGGCAATCTGGATGCCGCAGGTCTTGCCGGCCGAGAACCGGACATCAGCATTCTCGGCGCCGAAGCCTCGGACTTCCTGACGGCTGGCGGCGCCCTGACAGTGGCGGATGTCAACGGTGACAACATCAGCGACCTGCTGCTTGGAGCCTACGGGGCAGACGGACCCGGCAACGCCCGAAATGGCGCCGGCGAGGCATACATCGTGCTGGGACGTGAAACCTTCGCAAAAAACCTGGACCTCGCCACGGTGGGGGCGGGCGGGGCTGACATCGTCATTCATGGCGCATCAACCACCGACAGCCTGACGAACGGCGGAGCCATCACCGCCGCAGACGTCAACGGCGACGGTTTTGCCGATGTCGTGCTGGGCGCGCTCAATGCCGATGGCCCGGACGAAGCCCGCAGCAATGCCGGCGAGGTCTACATCGTCTACGGGCGCGAAAATTTCCCAGCGACTCTCGATCTGCTCCAGGAGGGAATCGAGGGTGCCTCGGTAACCATCCTGGGCGCGAATGCCTCCGAACGCCTCAGTTATGACGGCGCCATTCGAACCGGCGACGTCAATGCCGATGGCATTGCCGATCTCCTGCTCGGCGCCACGCCGGCCACAGGTCCCGGCGCGGAGCGTCCGAGCGCCGGGCGCGTCTACGTCGTGTTTGGACGCCCGGGACTGCCGCCAAAGCTCGATCTTGTGCTGCAGGGGAGCAGCGGCGCGAGTGTGACGATCTACGGAGCCAGTGAGAATGACTTGCTTGCCTCGGGCGCCACCCTGCTTGCAAAAGATGTCAATGGCGACGGCATTGACGACCTGATGATTGGCACGCCAGGGGGCGACGGTCCGAATGACTCAAGAAAGGGTGGAGCAGCAGACAAGGGAGCCGGCGAAGTTTACATCATTTTCGGCCGACCCTTTTTCGAACCGGAGCGCGATCTCGCGGTTCAAGGACATGAAGGTGCCGATGTGACAATCTACGGAGCCGAAGCTGGTGACAACCTGACTTCGGGCGGCGCCATGGCAGCCGGTGACGTCAACAAGGATGGCTTGACCGATCTTTTGCTGGGAGCGGGTCTTGCCGATGGCGCCGGCAACACTCGACCGGAAGCCGGCGAGGCCTACATCGTCCTTGGCCGTGCGAACTTTCCTCCGGTGATCGACTTGCTGACTCAAGGCACGGGAGGCGCGGATGTGACAATTTACGGTGCTGACATCGGCGACAACCTCGCCTTGGGAGGCAGCCTCACCATGGGTGACTTCAACAACGATGGCCAAAGCGATCTCTTGTTGGGGGCCTTCAATGCCGACGGAGCCGCCAATGCGCGCAACAATGCCGGCGAAGCCTATGTCATTTTGGGTCGCGGCAGCTTGCCCGTCACCCTCGATCTGGCCGCCCCCGAAGCAGCCGACCTGACCATTCTGGGCGCAAGCGCCGACGACAAGATCACCATCGACCGCTCGCTCTTTGCAGGTGATGTCAGCGGCGATCATGTGCAGGATCTGATCATCGGCACGCCACGCGGCGACGGCCCCGCTGAGGGGCGCTTCAACGCCGGCGAACTCAGCGTCGTGCGTGGCATTGGCGTGCCGATCGTTGGCCCGGAAATCGCCGTGCAACAACCGTTCGGCACACCACTTGCCGACGGCGGCGGCCGCTACTTCGGCGCCGTGCTGCTCAACAACATCGGCATCCGCACCTTCACCGTGATCAACAATGGCACCGAGGCCCTGAACGGACTGGACATCACCATCACCGGCGCCGATGGCGACGACTTTCGAACGGACCGCAGCAGCCTGCCCGCCGTGCTTCTGCCCGGCGAGTCCGGGAGCTTCACCGTCAGCTTTGAACCCACCAGTCTCGGGGCGCACCTGGCGCAACTGCGAATCTTCAGCGACGATGCGGATGAAAACCCATACGACATCCGATTGACCGGCATCGGTGCCGCCCCCGAACTGGTCATTGAGTTTCCGGTCGACACTCCCCTGCCCACAGGCACACCTCTGAGCTATGGTGATGTGGCGACGGGCTACGCCAAAACCTTCAACCTCCTTTTCAAGAACATCGGGACGGCGGACCTCGAAGGCATCAGTTCAAGCCTGGCCGGTGAGAATGCAGCGGACTACAGCTTCCCGCCGCTTGCATCGACAACCCTGCCACCGGGCCAGAGCATGACCGTTGCGGTCACGTTCGCCCCCCAAGCGCTCGGCCCGCGCTCCGGACAGCTGCGCGTGCTCAGCAGCGTGTCCCCCGACGTGGCGTACGTGATCGACTTCAGTGGCACGGGTGTTCCTCCCGCGCCGGAAATCGCCCTGCGCCAGCAGGCAGCAACGGAGCTGCTGAGCGGCGAGGCGCGCAGCCATGGCAGTGTCGCGCTGGGGGCAAGCGGCACCCTGAGCTTCCAACTCGACAACACCGGAACCGCCCCGCTGACGGGCCTGAGTCTCAGCATGGCCGGCGATCATGCCGGTGACTTCGCGCCAAGCACGCCCAGTCTGCCCGATCTGGCACCGGGCGCCTCGGCAACCTTCACGATGGCCTTCTGGCCCACCGTGCGCGGCGCGCGTGCCGCCGAACTCCGGATCGCCAGCAACGACGCGGACGAAAATCCGTTTGTCGTCGCGCTGACGGGCACCGGCGTCAATCCCGAGATCACTGTCGAGGAACCCCTCAACACCGCCCTCGCCAGCGGCGACAGCCGGACCTTTGCCACCACCGCCATGGGCTCGGAGTCGAGCTTCCTGTTCACCGTGAAAAACACTGGCGATGACGACCTGAGCGGCCTGGCCCTGAGCCAGACAGGCAGCCACACCGGCGACTTCCTGATCGTCAATGCCGGTTTTGCGGCCAGCCTGCCGCCGGACCAGGCCACCAGCTTCAGCGTCATCTTCAAACCGCTCGCCGCCGGCACACGCACCACGACCCTGCGCATCAGCAGCAATGATGCCGATGAAAACCCCTACCTGATTCACCTTTCCGGCCTCGGCACCGCCCCCGTCATCACCGTGGAGCAACCGCCCAGTCAGACACTGGCCCACAATGCCGTGGTGACCTTCGATCCCGTCCTCATCGAGGCCACCGGCACCACCCGCACGTTCACGGTCCGCAACACGGGCGGCGCCCCGCTTGCCGACCTCAATGTCGCCTTCACTCCCACCAGCCCGCACAAGAGCGAGTTCGTGCTCGTGCCACCGGCCTTGGCCAGCCTGCAACCGGGAGCCAGCACCACTTTCAGCGTCGCCTTCTCACCGGATTTCGCCGGCAGCAAGAGTGCCACGGTGCGCCTGACCTCAAGCTCGACCGGCGCGAACACGATGCAGGTCCATCTGGCGGCGCAGGGCCTGCCGCTGCAGCCCATGTACAGTCAGGCGCTGGCCTCGCGCCTGGCCATCGCCGGCACCGAAGTGCGGATCGATCCTCTGATCACCGGAGCCGACCCGAAAGCCCACCGCTGGCGCAAGAATGACAAGGATCTGCCGGCGGCCACGGCCAGCCTGGCCTTCACTTCGGTGAAAACTTCCGACGCAGGCATCTACCAGCAAACCGTCACCAACAGCTACAGTTCGGCCACCTCCAACAACCTCTGGCTGGCGGTCGCCACCCGCCCGCCCGTCACGGCTGCGGTCAAGCCTAACGGCAGCCTCAGCCTGAGCAGCAAGGTCACGCTGCCACCGGGTGCGACGGCCGCCTACCAGTGGCTGCTGGAGGACGCTCCACTGGGCAATGGCGAGGGCGTCAGCGGCGCCGATCGCAGCGTGCTCAAGCTGACCGGCCTCCAGGCCAGCCAAGCGGGTCGCTACACCTGCCGGGTCACGGTCAGCACTCCAGACGGCAGCTTCCAAGGCACCCACGGTGACACCGCGTTGGCCGTGGTCGAGCGCTCCCCCGAGTTGCTGCCTTTCACCTTCACGGATGCGCGCGTCAGTCAGGACATCACCGGCCTGGCCATTCCCTGCCGTTACAACCCGGGGAAGTTCAGCGCCACTGGCCTGCCACCCGGGGTCAGGATCGACCCTCTCTCCGGCGTGCTCAGCGGCCGACCCACCGCCGCACGCTACGCCAAGGGCACCCTTGTGCCGTATCAGGTGCAAATCACCGTCAGCAATCTGGCCGGGAAGGTTGTCTCGGCCGTGTTGCCATGGACGATTCACCCGCTGCCCGCCGAGGCGATCGGCACCTTCGTCGGCGTTCTGGGTCGGAGCACGCCGATGAACGGCGGCCTGGGCGGCACCGTGCAGCTCGCCATCACCCAAACCGGCGCCTTCAGTGGGAAGATGCAGCTTGGCACGGCCAGTCATGCCTTCAAGGGCAGCCTCGATGTGCCCGCCGGCACCGGCAACCCAACCCTTAGCTTCAGCCTGCCACGCAAGGCTCCACTGGCGCCGCTCAGCGTCAGTGCCGCCGTGCTCGACGTTGAGGACGCCCGGCTCGACGGTGAGTTGCGGGACGGCGACGTCTCGCCCGCCGCGGCGCTGAGCGCCTGGCGTCAGGCGGCGCAGACCACCGCCGGCCTGTACAACGCCGCACTGACACCCGGCGAAGAAGTCTTCAACGACGCCAGCACCTACCCGCAGGGCGAAGGCTGGGTGACCTTCAAGGTCAGCACGAAGGCCGGCGCCACCTGGGCGGGGCGACTGGCCGACGGCAGCACCTTCACCCACACGAGTGTCATGGGCGCCGACGGGCTCACCAGCCTGTTTGCCCTCGTCCAAAACAAAACCGGCAGCCTGCTGGGCAGCGCCCGCCTCACTGCCGGCAGCGGCAACCTCGACGGCCTCTCCGTCGATTGGTTCGTGCAGGCGCCGACGCCGCCGCGCGCCTCCGGCAGCTACCGCCACGGCATTCCCCGGCACGCGCTCAGCCTGGTCGGCGGTCCCTATACGCCACCGGCCGCGGGGGCGCGCCAACTGCAACTCCGCGGCGGCGGCCTGACCGAAAGCCTGGCGCTATCCGTCGAAGTCACGGCGGCACTCAAGCTGCTGGTGCCAGAAAATGCGTCCGCGGTCGTCCTGAACACCTTTCAGGCAAAGACAGGCCTGCTCGGCGGCAGCTTCCTGCACCAGGGACGCAAGGCGGTCGTCAGCGGCCTGCTGGTGCCGCGCCTGCAGGGCGGACGTGGTCATTTCCTGCTGCCGGCCGCGCCCGAGCCCGGCCAAAAAAACGCGCCCTCCTGGTCGGGATCGATGCGCCTGAGCGAGCCGTGATCAGGCTTCCACCGTGACCTCGGCACTGCGGGCACCCCTCACCGTCTGGGGCGCGATGCGCGCCTGCCAGATGTAGCGCCGGAACAGCACCTTGACGCTGGCGGTCATCGGCACCGCAAGGATGGCGCCCAGCAAACCGCCGAGCAGCAGGGTCCAAACCAGAACGCTGGCGATGACCGTCATCGGATGCAGGCCGACCGCTTCGCCAACGATGCGCGGTGAGATGAACAGGCCGTCGACCTGCTGCACCACCGCAAAAACGGCGGTCACCGCCAGCGGCAACGCCCACCAGGGATCCCCGGGAATCAGGGCACTGCCCCCCTGCACCGCCCCGATGAGGACCGAGGGAATCCAGCACAGGGCGATGCCGAGGTAGGGGATGATGCCGAGAACGCAGAGGGCCAGACCGATGAGCAGGCCGAAGTCGAGGCCGAGGATCATCAGGCCGACACCGGTGGCGATGCCGTTGATGAAGCTGACAAAGAGCTGACCGCGGAAGAAGGCGATCAGGTAGGAGTTGATCTCGCTCAGGCAGGCGACGACCTCGTCCTTGAAGGCGCTGGCGCGCAGCGGCAGGTAGTCCGACCACTGCTCCTTGATCTTGGCACTCTCAATGAGGAAGTAATACAGGTAGAGCGGCACGATGATGAAGGACAGCAGGAAGCCGAACATGCCAAGAAAGCCGCCGAAGGTGGATTTGATGAACTTCCAGCCACTGCCCACCACGGCCGGCAGGGTCGTGCGCACCCAGTCACCGGTCAGCAGGGCCTTGAAATCCAACTCCCCCTCCGTCAGCGGTGCCAGCTCGATTGCAGGTGCGGGCGTGTTCACCGCGGGAGGAACCACGGCAGGCGCGGAGTCGAATCCCTGCTGCAGCTCGCTGCGCGTGCTGTGCGGGATCAGCTCGATGCCGTAGTCGCGCTCCACGCGCGCAGAAAAATCCAGCACGGCGGTGCGGGCCTTGACCGTGTAGGCGGGCACCTTTTTCACCAGGTTGCCGGTCTGCTCGGAGAGCTTCGGCACGATCCACCAGCCCAGGCCGAAAAGCAGCGCCGAGAAAACCGCGAAGGCGAGCAGCACCGAGGGCTGGCGGCGCAGGCCGCGCCGCTCCAGCCAATCGACGCCCGGCTCCAGCAGGTAGGCCAGCACACCAGCCACCGCAAACGGGGTCAGGATCGGCTGCAGAAAACCGATGACCCGCGTGCCGAGCAGGATGAAGCCGACGGTCAGGGCGCCTATGACCGTGAAGCACAGGGCCGTGACCGCGGTCCACAGGATGCTGCGCTGAAACGCCGTGGGCAGGTTCTTCATGTTCGACTCGGGAGGGAAGATTCATGTTATAACCGCACGCGCGCCGGTCGCCTAGTGGAAAAAGCCCGCGCTTTCGGAACGCGGATTTCCTTTGCCGGCGCCCCCTTTTCCCGTTTCTTGCACCTGCCCCATGCTGTCCATCCCCGACCATCCCTTCCGCGCCTTCATCTTCGACTGCGACGGCACCCTCGTCGATTCCATGCCCCTGCACTACCAGGCCTGGACAGCCTCCCTCAGTCACCACCGCGCGCCCTTCGACTTCACCGAGGAATACTTCTATTCGATGGCCGGCGTGCGTGAGCAGGATGTTGTCGCTCTGCTCAATCAGGAGCACGGCACCGAGGTCGATCCCGAAGCCGTTGCGGAAACCAAGGCCGGGATCTTCCGCGAACTCATCCCGCAGGTGCCGGCCGTGGGTCCGGTCGCCGAATTCGCCCGCTCCCAGCACGGCCGCCACCCTCTCGCCGTCGCCTCGGGCAGCGAAGAACCGCTCGTGCGCGCCTGCCTGGAGGCGAATGACCTGCTGCACCTCTTCGACACCATCGTCACGCCGCGCAACGTCGCGCGCGGCAAGCCGGCTCCGGACATGTTCCTGCTTGCCGCCGAACGTCTGGGCGTCGCCCCGCAGGACTGCCTCGTTCTGGAGGACGGCCAGTCGGGCATCGACGCCGCCAAGGCCGCAGGCATGCAGTGGGTCTACATTCCCCGCAGCCTGCGCTGAGCCGGCACTGCGCCCTTGCACGGCCGCCCCGCGGCGGGCAGCTTGACCGGCCATGAAAAAGTTCCTCCTGCTGCTCAGCATCCTGGTCGTGCTCGTCCTCGTCGGCGCCGCCACCGCCTCCTGGTGGATCCTGCGCCAATTCGGTCCGGAAACCTGGGTGACTCAGGCGGAAAGCCACTGGAACTGTCGTGCCCAGATCGGCGACGTCGACCTGCGCCTGCTTTCCAGTCCGGCCACCCTCGTCTTCAAAGACGTCCACCTCGCCCACCGTGACAGCGAAACCGACAAGCCCGTTGCCGCCAGGAAGACCTTGACCGAGGCCGAGGCCGACATCCACGTCGCCGAGCTGCGACTCGATGTCCGCTTGGAGGACCTTCTCAACCGTCGTCTGCACGTCGAGAACCTGCGCCTGGTGCGCCCGAGTATCCGCGAAACGCTCGATCCCAAGAGCGGCAGCAGTCTGGAGGCCATCTTCCGCAAGCCAGCCGCCAGTGCCGCCATGGCCGAAAAAAACGCTGCGCCCAAGCACGGCAAAACCGTACCCGCTCAGACCGACCCCGCCACCGGCAACGCGGACCGCGAACTGCCTCGCGGTGCCGGCGGCTTCAGCTTTGCCCTCGCCAGGGCCGCCATCGAACAGGGCACCCTCACCCTGCAGGCCAAGGACAACGTCATCGAGATCACACGCCTCGGCTTCCGCGTGGGCGGCATCGACCTCGAACAGCTCAAGCCGGGTACGGAACTTGCCGCTGAACTCGAGGCCCACCTGCGCGTCACCGGCCTGACCCGCATCCAGGGCGCCAAACGCCAGGCCGAACTCGCCGTGCTCGACCTGCGCGGCCAGGGCAGCGTCGCCCCCCTCGACGCCAAGACCGGTCGCTGGAAACCCAACACCCTGCTCAACCTGACCCTCGCCAAGGGCTCGGTGCTGGCCGGCCAGCAGACCCTGGGCGACGCCGCCGGATCGGAACTGCGCAAGCTGCAGGAATTCGGCATCGACCTCTCTCCCGTGCGCATCGGCGGCCCGCTGCAGCAGGACACTGTCATCGCAGGCCGCTGGGTCGGCGGCGCCTTCATCCTGCGCGAGCAGGCGCTCTTCGTCTTCCCCGAGTACGAGGTCGCCCTGGAGCAAAAATGCTGGCTCGACACCGTCAACGACCGCCATGAATTCGATGTGCGCCTGACCTGCGGCCCGGAACTCCAGCAGCGCCTCCAGCAGGGCATGGCCAAGGCCCGGCTCGGCGAATCGGTCGCCCGCGGCCTGGTCAGCGCCCTCGCGGATGAACGCGGCCGGATGACCTTCGACATCGAATCGCGCGGCCCGCTCTCGGATCCGCAGGTGCGGCCGCAGACCGACCGCTTGCTGAAGAACCTCATGAGCGGCCAGGGACTCGGCGACCTGCTGCAGGGGCTCCTGCGCTGAAGACGGCCGCTAAGGTTCACAGACGCCCCATCCAGCCCCCCTTCAGGGAAAAAAAGCGCGCCGCGGAAAACCGCGGCGCGCTGTTGAGACATCGCAGGCGGAATCAGGCCACCAGGGGCAGCAGGTTGTCCTTGCACCACTGGCCATTCTGCTTGGTGACGCCATCCGGATCATCGACCGCGGCGTGGGCCTCGTCCTCGCAGATGATCCAGCCGGAGTAGTTCCGCTGCACCAGCCACTCGGTGATCTTGTGGAAGTCGAGCTTGCCCGTGCCCATCTGCGCCCAGGGCTCGGCGCCGTTGCCGGAGAAGTCCTTGTAGTGGATGTGGTTCACCAGGTGCTGCCACTTGTTGAGCGTGGCGATCACGTCCATGCCGCCGCGGATGATGTGGCCGACGTCCGGCGTCCAGCCGGTGACCTTCGGGTCGAGGCTGGTGAGGACGACGTCATAGTCCTCCTGGGTGCGCACCAGCGAGGCGGGCGGGCTGTTCGGATGGTAGGAGCACTTGATGCCGAGGTCGGCGGCGCGCTGCGAGACGCGGTTGATGTTGCGGGCGACGTTGAGGCGGCGGCGCTGCAGGTCCTTGGCGCGGCCGCTCGGCAGGGTGACCGTGCCGAGCATGGCGCCCGGGAAGTGCTTGAGCAGGTCGATCGTGAAGTCGGCCGCGGCGCGCTCGTTGGGCGCCTCGTCCTCGCCGTCCCAGGCGCAGACCAGGGCCAGACCGGCGAGCTGCATGTTGTGCTGCTGCAGGGTGTCCTTCAGGCGCACCGGGTCACAGAAATCGCCCAGCCAGTACTTGCAGCAGCCCAGGGCGCTTTCGGAGATCTCCAGCACCATCGGTTCGATGCCGGTGAAGCCCGCCTCGGCGGCGACCCGGATCATGTGGTCGAGTTTGTTGTCATAGCCCTTGCCGGTTCCCTGCATGAACCAGGTGTAGACTTCCGAGCCGAATTGGATGTTTGCCATGTGGGTTGGAATGTGGGTTGTTTCAGGCGCGCAAACCGCGCGCGCCGCCATTGGAGACGAGGCGGCAAAAAATGTCCAGCGGCGAATTGCCGGCGAAGTCCCGTACCTCCGCATTCCGCCTGCCCCGAAGCCCCCTTGGCGATAGGAGGCCGGGGCAAGATTCGTAACCCACCCTTGTCCTTGAACCTCCCCCAAACCCGTCTGAATTTGCGCAAGTTCCTGCAGCCACTCCTGCTTGCAGGCACGGCGTGGCTGGCGGCCACCCTGGCGACGCCCCTGGATGCGGCGGAAGAGGACGCCCAGTTCACCGCACGACGGAAGCAGGTGCAGCAAACCTTTGACAAGGACGTGACCCCGTTCGTGGCCAAATACTGCGTTGAATGTCATGCCGACCGCCCCAAGGCAGGCCTGAACCTGCGCGTCGCGGTCAAGAAACCGGGCGACCCGGCCTTCCTGCGCAAATGGATGGAATGCATCGCCAACGTTCGGGCTGGGGACATGCCACCGGAGGACGCCGATCAGCCCTCGGAGGCGGAGCGGCGGCGTTTTCTTGAGGCGCTGAACCAGATCAAGTACCTGAGCGCCCGCGATCCGGGCCAGTTCGTCATCCGACGACTCACCCGGACCGAGTATGGCAACACGCTGCGCGACCTCCTCGGCGTTGAGCCCGGCATTGCGCGCGAACTGCCCGACGAAGTCCCCGGGGCGGGCTACCTGAACTCGCTTTCGCCGATGCAGACGGAGCAGTATCTCGGCATCGCCAGCACGGCGATCCAGAAAATGTCCGACGAGGCAGAAGAGCGACTGCTCGGCCCGCCGGGCGGCGACGTGCGCACGATTGCCCGCAGGCTCGCACGCAGTGCCTACCGACGTCCGGCAACCGGGGAGGAAATCGAGGTCCTGATGCAGGTTTTCGATCTTGGCCGCTCCCATCAACTCGACCGCGATGCATCGCTGCGATTGATGCTGAAGGCGGTTCTCGTATCGCCGCAGTTTCTTTTCATCACCCCCGCCACGGCACCGCCCGCGGGCGAGACCATCGTGCCCTTGGATGATTTCCAACTCGCCAGCCGCCTCTCGTATCTTCTCTGGTCCACCCTGCCCGACGCGGAACTGTCGAGGCTCGCCGACGAAGGCAGGCTGCACGAGCCGGCCGTGCTCCGGGCACAAACCCTTCGCCTCCTCGCCGATGAACGCTCGCGCGCCCTGTTTGACGGCTTCGGCGCGCAGTGGCTGGGCCTGGACAGCCTCGCCAGCAAAACCTTCGACGCGAAAAAGTTTCCGCAGATGACGGCGGAACTGCGCGCCGCCATGTATGACGAGGCCCGGCTGCTCTTTGAAAGCATTGTCCGCGACAACCTCAGCCTCACCACCTTCGTCAGCGCCGACTACACCTTTCTCAACGGAACGCTCGCCGCGATCTACGGCCTGGAACGCGCCAGCCTGGACGGCGCCATGCGCAGGGTGCCGCTTGCCGACCCCAACCGCGGCGGCATTCTCGGCATGCCCGGCATTCTGGCCACGACCTCCTTCGCCACGCGCACCAGCGCCGTGAAGCGCGGCGTCTGGGTGCTGGAACAGGTGCTCGGAGAACAGGTCCCCCCCGCGCCGCCCAACGTGCCAGCGCTCGAAAAGCAGGATTCGCAGCAGGTCGGCCACCTCACCCTGCGCCAGCGCACCGAATTGCATCGCACGAATGCCGTCTGCGCCAACTGCCACAGGATCCTCGACCCCATCGGCTTCGGCCTCGAAAACTTCGACGCCATCGGCCGCTGGCGGGACCAGGACGAGTCCGGCGGCCCCATCGACGCCGCCGGCGAACTTCCCGGCGGCGGAAAATTCACCTCGCCGGCCGAACTGAAGCGCCTGATCGCTTCACGGCGGCACGAACTCGCCCGCAGTCTGGCCGAAAAATTCCTCGCCTACGCCCTCGGCCGCCAGCTCGACGGCTATGACCACATCGTCGTCGATCAAATGCTCCAAACCCTCGCCGACGACGATTACCGGATGCAGACGCTGATCCTGGAAACACTCACCAGTTATCCGTTCCTGAACCGCCGCGTTCAGGACTGAACCACGCCTACCGCCATGACCGCCTCCTCCCTCATCAGCCGCCGCACCTGCCTGCGTGGAATCGGCGCCTCGCTCGGCCTGCCCCTGCTGGAAACCATGGGCTGGGCCGAACCCGCCAGAAGCCGCCCGGTCTACAAGCCGCCGGTGCGGCTCGGCTTCATGTACATGCCGCATGGCGTCATCATGGACCAGTTCTGGCCTGCGTCGCCCGAAGCCTTCCTCAAGAATCCTCCGCCCGCCCTCGAATCGCTCCGTCCGCTCCTGGACCAGTGCCTGCTGATGAAGGGCATCTCAGGGGTTCCCATCACCCCTTTTGGC
>JBIJBO010000193.1:0-6376 GCA_044345215.1 Prosthecobacter sp.
GACGAGCAGGACGGCGACGGGCAGCAGGAAACGAAGGCGGATCATGGCAGAGACGGCAACGAAGGCAGGGTGCGCAACTTGCGTCGCCCGGGCTGACCCCCAGGCACAAAAAACCCGCGCCGCCGGAGGGCGACGCGGGTTGTGGGTGAGGTCGGGACCGATCAGGAGATCGTCGGCAGCTCGAAGCCGCTGGCGTAGTCGTCCATGGCGATCTTGTTGGCCTCGTCGGCGAACTCGCCGACGAACTTCTCGCTGGCCGGGTCGAACTCGAGCCAGGGGCCGGCGGCGGGCAGGTCCTTGCTGAGGTCGATCTGGTTGGCCTCGAGGTTGGCGAAGAAGTCAGCCAGGGTGTCCTGGGCGGCCTTGCTGGCGCTGAGGCGTTCCTTGACCTCGCCGGTGCTCAGCTTCTTGCCGAGGCGGTAGGAGACGTTGGCCATGTGGGCCAGGGCGGCGGCGTGATGACCGTGGGCCACGTGCAGCACGTCCTTGGTGATCTTGCCGGCGCGGACCGACTCAATGAAGTTGAGCATGTGGTCGGGGCCGTCCTGGAAGTTGTCGAACTTCTCGATGGCCTTGCCGTCGTTGTCGTAGGCCTTCGACTCGGCGACGAAGCCGCCTTCGCAGTGGATGACGTTGCCGATGCGCGGGGCGGCGGTCTTGCCGTTGATGCGGAAGACCGGCTCAAAGCCCTTGGTCCAGTTCATGTCCTTCATCGGCAGGCCGCGGTTGTCGAACAGCAGAGGCGCGTTGCCGGGGTAGTCGTAGTAGGCCATCTGATTGTTGGCGGTCTGGCCGTCGTCGTCGTAGCCCCAGCGGCCGCCGAAGCTCATGACGCGGATCGGCAGGCGGTCCGGGTTGCCGAGCGCCCAGCGGGCGACGTCGAGCTGGTGCGGGCCCTGGTTGCCGATGTCGCCGTTGCCGTAGGCCCACTGCCAGTGCCAGTCATAGTGGAACTTGGTGCGGTTGACCGGCAGTTCGGTGCGCGGCGCGGACCACAGCTTGTAATCGACCGTGGCGGGTGGGGCGACCGGGGCCGCGACCTTGCCGATGCTCTGGCGCGCCTTGAAGTTGATGCCGCGGCTCATCGTGATTTTGCCGATGTGACCTTCCTTGACCCATTCCATGGCGGCGGCCCAGCCGAGGTCGGAGCGGCGCTGCATGCCGTGCTGGGTGACGAGGCCCTTCTTGGCGGCGATGGCGGCGGCTTCGACGAGCTTGCGGCCTTCCCAGATGTTGTGGGAGACCGGCTTCTCGACGTAGACGTGCTTGCCGTTGGCGAGGCCGGTGAGGGCGATGAGGGTGTGGCTGTGGTTCGGCGTGGCGATGGTGATGGCGTCGATGTCCGGATCGGCGCAGCACTCGCGGAAGTCCTTGTAGGCCTTCACCTTGATGTCCTTCTTGGCGAGTTCGGCGACCTTTTTGTCGAGCACTTCGCTGTCGACGTCGCAGAGCGCGACGAGGCGGACGCCCTTGATCTTCAGCAGGCTGCTGATGTGGCCGGAACCGCGGGACTTGAAGCCGATGACCGCGACGCGGACGTCGCCGTTGGCGCCGATGGGTTTGGCCCAGGCGGGCAGGGTGGCGAGACCGGCGGCGCCGGCGAGCGTGCCGCGCAGGAAGGTGCGACGGCTGGTTGGGGTGGTGTTCATGAGGAAGAGAGGTAAGGGTTGGGACGCGCGGGTTCGGACCCGTGCGACACGGATTCATTCCAGCCTAGCAAAAACGCCACGGAAGGGGCAACCTTTCTTGGCGGCGGGTGCCGAAAAGTGGTGCTTTTGTGCCGACATCCTCACTGCAGCCGCCGAAGGGCTTCGCGGATGAGCCGGTCGGCCGAGGCCGAGGGATCCCATCCGGGCTGGCGCAGCAGTTCGGTGACCGCCTTCTGGGCCTCGGCCTGCTTGAAGCCGAGGGCGATCAGGCCGAGCACGGCGTCGGAGACGGCCTCCTGGCGCGGGTCGTGGGTGCCGCGCGCGGCCTCGGCGGCCTGCCAGGCGTCGACGACGCCGACCTTGTCCTTGAGTTCGAGCACGATGCGCTCGGCGGTTTTTTTGCCGACCCCCTTGATGCGCGCCAGGGCGGCGGTGTCGTTGCGGATGACGGCGTCCTTGAAGGCGGGCACGGGCAGACCGCTGAGCACCGAGAGCGCCATCTTCGGGCCGATGCCGGAAACGCGGTCCATGAGCAGGCGGAAGAGATCGCGCTCGTCGCCGCTGAAAAAGCCGAACAAAAGATGCTCGTGCTCCGTCACATGGTGATGCGTCAACAAGGTTACCTCGCAGCCCTGCTGCGGCAAGCGGTCGAAGGTCGACAGCGGGATGTTCACCGCGTAGCCAACGCCGCTGACATCGAGCACGGCCTGGTGGGGCATGGCGGCGACGATTTTTCCACGCAGAAAGGCGATCATGCCTTGATGAAGACCGGAGGCATGGTAAGTGCAAGAGGTTTGATGGACCGGCCAGCCCGCGGTCCCGCGACGGGACCGGCGGTCATGAACCGGCTCTGAGAAATCGTCACTGGCATGAACCCCCGTCACCTTCTCTTCCTGCTCTGCGCCGCTCTGTTGTCGGCGCAGGAGGCGGCGCCTCGGCGCCCGGAGTTGCTGCTGCTGCTGCCGGAGCCGCGTGTGCTCGGCAGCGATCTGTCGGTCCGTCCCGACGGCGCCCGCCACACCGTCCTGTCGCCCGCCCGTGAAATCGCCGAGAAGCCCGGCATTCAGGCCTACACGAAGGAGGAGTTTCAGAAGCTCGGTGTCAGCGTCGACACCTTTGCCGAGCGCGCGCGCGCGGCGGCCGACCGCCTGCTGGCAACGATTCAGCCGGATCTGATCAAGGACGCCGAGGGCCGGGTCCGCTATGCGGTGTATCGCAGCGACCTGCCGCTCATGGCCTGTCTGCTGACGGCGCCTTCCCTGCCGGTGACCTTTGAAAAACTCTTTGGCGCCGAGATCTGGGTGGCGCTGCCCGACCGTCATTCGCTGTTTGTTTTTCCCGCCAACCCGGAGGCCCTGGAGGAATTCAGCACCGATTTGGCCGAGCGCTACCGGGCTGATGCCCATGCCGCGAGTCCGGAGATTTTCACCCTCAAGAAGGGCGCGGCGCCGAAAGTCGTCGGCAGTTTCAGCGGTTCCTGAGCGGACTGGGTCGGCTCAGGTGCCGGGCAGTGACAGCCTGAAGGTGCTACCGGCACCGGGTTCGCTCGACACTTCGATGGCACCGCCATGCGCCTCGGCAATCGCCTTGCAGATGGCCAGCCCGAGGCCGGCGCCGCCACTGGCGCGGTGGCGTGAGGGGTCGGCACGGTAGAAGCGCTCGAAGAGATGCGGCAGGTGCTCGCTGGCGATGCCGGAGCCCTGGTCGGCGACACTCACCCAAGCCCGGCCGTCCGTCGTGCCCGTGGCGAGGGTGATTGTGGCACCCGCCGGCGAGTGGCGCAGGGCATTGCCCAGAAAGTTGGTGACGATTTGCCCCAGGCGATCGGCATCGCCGTGGCAGGCGGCCGGCTCGAGCTGGCGTTCGAGCGACAGGCTTCGTTCTGCTGCCAGGCCTGTCAGCAGGGCCGCGCTGTCGGCGGCCACGGTGGCGAGATCGACGGGGTGTTTTTCCAGAATGGCGGCCTCGGTGTCGAGGTGGGCGAGTTCAAGCAGGGACTCGATGAGACCGCTCATGCGTTCGGCGGCGCGCCTGCAGGTCAACAGGGTGTCCTGATATTCTTGCGGCGTGCGTTCGCGCTGCAGGGCGAGTTGGGTCTGCGAGAGCATGACGGTGACCGGCGTGCGCAGTTCGTGCGCGGCATCGGCGGTGAAGCGCGCCTGATGGTCGAAGGCCTGGCGCAGGCGGGCGAAGGTGGCGTTGAGGACGGTGGCCAGGCGGCCGAGTTCGGTTTCCCGGGCTTCAATCTCAATGCGGCGGTCGAGCCGGCCGGCGGAGATGCCGGCGGCGGTGTCGCTGATGGTTTGGATCGGGCGTAGAGCGCGCCCGGTCAGCCAGCCGCCGCCGAGCATGCCGAGCAGCCAGATGCTGGCGGCGAAACCGGCGAGGCGCCAGCCGATACGGTGACTGGCGACGGTTTCGGAGGCGAGGCTGCGGCCGGCCAGGACGCGCTCACCGCGCGGGGTTACCGCCGCCAGTTCGCGACCGGGTTGACCGTCGGCCATGGGGAAGGTTGCGCCGTGCGGCGTCAGCGGCCGGTTTTCCGCCAAGGCTGGGGCGGAACGGCCGGCGGTGGCGGCATCGCTGGCGCGCAGGATGCTGCCGCGGCGTTCCCAGACGGCGAACCAGCCATGGGCGGCGGCGGTCCATTCGCGCAGGGAGCGCTCTTGCTGGGCGCGCGAACCGGTGGGACTCCAGGCGTCCTCGGGAAGGGAAAAAAAATCTTCGAGCGCCGCTTCCCGCGAACCGTCCGGTGGCCCGGGGGGGCGGCCGATCAGGCCGAGCAGTTCGTTGACGCGCTGCTGCAGTTCGGCATCGACGCGACGCAGTTCCTGGGCCCACAGCAGCCGGTGCGCGGTGTAGGCAAAGCCGCACAGGACCGCCAGCAGCAGCAGCCCGTGCCAGAGCTGCAGTTGCCAGCGGATCGAGCGCGGGATCAGTTTCATGCCTCAATGCAGTAGCCGTGGCCGCGGCGGGTGGTGATGAAGTCGTGGCCGAGCTTCTTGCGGATGTTGGAGACGTGCACGTCGAGCAGGTTGCTCAGGCTGCTTTCGTTTTCGTCGAAGAGGTGCTCGTACAATTCCGTCCGCGACACCACCCGGCCGTGGTGGAGGGCAAGGTGTTCGACGAGGGCGTACTCGCGCGCGGTGAGGGCGAGGGCCATGCCGTCGCGGCTGACGGTCCGCGAGCGCATGTCGAGCCGCAGCGGCCCGAGCCGGATCTCGCTGCGCGTCTCGCCGGCCGTGCGCCGCTGCAGGGCGCGCAGGCGTGCGGCCAGTTCGCGGAGGTCGAAGGGTTTCGGCAGGTAGTCGTCGGCCCCCAGGTCAAGGCCGCGCACGCGGTCGCTCACCCGGCCGCGCGCGGTCAGCACCAGCACCGGCGTGCGGCGTTTTTCGCGCAGGCGGCGCAGCACCTCAAAGCCGTCGATCACCGGCAGCATGAGGTCGAGCACCACCGCGTCGTAGTCGGTCTCCAGGGCCTTGAACAGCCCTTCCTCGCCGTCGGCCGCTTCATCGACGGCATGTCCCTCCTCGCGCAGCGCCTGCGCGAGGGTGCGCAGCAGGTCCGGTTCGTCCTCGACAATGAGCAGCCTCATGAGGCCATGAGACTGCCGCGTGTCGCCTTAAGCAAGCGTGAAGACAGGCACAGGCGTGCATGGAGGGTGGATTTCCGTTGGCTGCCGGCAACGCCCAGTTGCCGCGTTGGCGATGAAAAATCTGGCATGGCTTCATCTTGGCTCAAGCTTGGCTGGGCCAGTCATGAGCCATGAACGCGCGCATTTACGCCCTCGTCGTCTGCCTCATCGTTCTGGGGGTCAATGCCCAGTTTCCCGGCGGCCCGCCGCCGCGTGGTCCCGGCGGCCCGCCGCCGCGTGGTCCCGGCGGCCCACCTCCGGGAGGTCCTGGGGGACGGGGCGGCCCGCCGATGCGCCAGCACCGCGCCACGGAGTCGCGGCCTCTGGAACTGGAGCCGGCGACCGAGCAGCCGCCCGGTCGGAATCGTGTCGAGATGGAGCGCCGGGGCGCGGAGCGCGAGGTGCGCGCCAACGCCCTGCCGGACCATGCCGTTGGCCGCTTTCCAAACCGCGGCAATCCGCATGAGATTGCAGCTCAGCGCTACGAGTTCCGCCTGCCGGCAGACCCGCAGCCCGCGGCGCAGATCCGCTGGCTGCACCGGCCCGCAAGGGAGGGCGAGCGCGGCCCGCCCAACCTGCCCTTCGGCATCGCCCTCAATGGCGTGCTTTTCGATCCCGGCACGGCCGAGTTCTGGCGCGGTGACCGCTCGCTCGATTGGAATTACGAGGCGCTTGGCGGCGCTGTGCCGCTCGGGTTGGACGCCAGTCATGCCCATGTTCAGCCGGGCGGAGTCTATCACTACCACGGCCTGCCAACCTTGCTGCTCGACCAGCTCGGCCTGGCGCCGGACCAGCACTCGCCGCTGGTCGGCTGGGCGGCCGACGGCTTTCCAATCTATGCCCTCCGCGGCTACAAGGATCCTCAGAACCCGGCCTCGGGAATGAAAACCCTGCGCTCCAGCTATGAGCTCAAGCCGGGCGAACGACCGCTGCCCCCGGAGGGTCCAGGCGGCCGCCATGACGGGGCCTTCATCCAGGATTACGCTTACGTGCGGGGCAGCGGTGACCTCGATGAATGCAATGGCCGGTTCTGCGTAACACCGGAGTTTCCGAAGGGCACTTATGCCTATTTCCTGACCGCCGAATGGCCGGT
>JBIJBO010000059.1:0-20722 GCA_044345215.1 Prosthecobacter sp.
TCCAGGCGACCGCCGAGGGCGTAGGCACCCCCGCTCATTCGCTGGAATGCCTCGATGCCCTGCACTGGCTGGACCATGCCGGCTACCACGCGTGGCGGATTGGCGTGTACCTGAGTGGCAATGGCGCGTCCCGGGAGCCGGCTGCAACCCGGGCCGGATCGCCGGTGAAGTTGGCATCATCCCAAAGACCGTCGATGTCCACAAGCTGAAGATCCGCCAGAGGCTCCAGCTGACGGAGGGCACTTCGCTGAGCTCGTTTGCCATTCGCCGGGTGGAACTGCGCAGGCTCGACAGCCGCGGCGGCGACTCGGACCCCTAGCCCGCGCGCACGGCCAGCAGACGACAACCGCCCAGCCAGGACTCGCGATCGTGCACGATTTGCCAGTCCGGCCCCAGCCCGAGCCGGATCGGCGATCGGCGCCGGCGGTTCCAGTTCGGTTTCACCCCCTTCGATTTCCGCTGTCAGGCGGGCATCGGTGCTGCCGCAATCGTGCACCTGATCGGCGCGCATCGCGGGAAGGCTGGCAGTCGCCAGCAGCACTTCCGCGCCGACACACAGGCAGGTCAGGAGGAGGAGCAGCAGGTGGAGGCGACGAGGCATGCGGGACAGCACTCGCGGCCGTCACAGACGCGGCGTGTGGAACTGTTGACAGACAAATCCTTGGCCTGTTCAAAAAAAGCGTTTCGTGACGTCCGCGCCTGCTCCTTGCCTCAAGGCAAAGCCGGCTTACGCTGTCCCTCATGACCGATTGGGATCAGTGCTATCAACAGGGTGCCACACCCTGGGACAAGGGGCAACCCTCCCCGCCGCTCGAGGCCTGGTTGGCGGGCCGCCAGCTCACGGGTCGTGCCCTGGTGCCCGGCTGCGGCCTCGGCCATGACCTGGCACGGGTCATCACCGCCGGCGTGCAGGCCACCGGCCTGGACATCGCGCCGACGGCGGTCGAGCGCGCCCGCGCCACCTATCCGGCACTCGCGGACCGCTTTGTGCTGGGCGATCTGTTTGCGCCGCCGGCCGAGTGGCTGGGCCAGTTCGACTGGATCTTTGAGCACACCTGCCTGTGTGCCCTGCCACCCTCGCGGCGGGGCGACTATGAACAGGTGGCGGCCCGACTGCTGCGGCCGGGAGGCCGGCTGGTCGGGGTTTGGTTCATCGAGCCCGAGATGGATCCCGGCGAAAGCGGCCCGCCCTTTGCCCTGCCGGTGGCGGAGCTCGACGCGCTGTTCCCGCCCGAGCGCTGGCGGGTGCTCGATGACGCTGTGCCCGAGGTGGCCTACCCCGGCCGCCACGGCCGCGAGCGACTGCGTGTGCTGGAGCGACTGCCATGATGCCGTTGGACGAATCCCTGCGGCCCACCCAGGTCCGCGTTGACCTGGGCGCCCTGACACACAACCTTGCCCACCTGCGCGCCCACGCCCGCGGGCGGCCGGTCATGGCGGTGGTGAAGGCGAACGCCTATGGCCATGGTCTCGTCGAGGTGGCTCGGCATCTGGAGCACTGCGGCGTCGAGACCTTCGGCGTGGCTCTGCTCGAGGAGGGGCTGACTCTGCGGGAGGAGGGCATCACCCGGCCCATCCTCGTCTTTGGCGGCATTCCCGCCGCGCAGATGCCGGTGCTGCTGCGCCATCAACTGGAGCTGACTGCGCCCTCGGTCGCCAAGCTGGAGCAGATCGATGCCGCCGCGGCGGCCTGCGGTCTGCGCGCGCGGGTGCACCTCAAGATCGACACCGGCATGGGCCGCATCGGCGTGCAGTACTTCAATGCCGACACCCTCCTCGAGGCCAGCCTGCGCTGCCGCCATGTCGACGTCGCGGGCGTGTACTCGCACTTCGCCAATGCCGATGCCGCCGACCTCGGCCACGCGCGCCTGCAGCTCGAACGCTTCATCGAAGCGGTCGCCTTCTACGAACGCCGCGGCCTGCCTTGTCCACCCCGGCACATCGCCAACAGCGCCGCCCTGTTGCAGTTTCCCGAGAGCCATCTCGATCTGGTCAGGCCCGGCATCGTGCTTTACGGCGTCGCCCCCGGGCCCGAGTGCCCGCTGACACTGCCACTGCGTCCCGCGCTGACCTGGCGCAGCCGGGTGGTGTACTTCAAGGTCCAGCCGGCCTGTCATCCGGTTGGCTACGGCTCGGCCTGGTGCAGCGAGCGACCCGAGCGGATCGTCACCGTGCCTTGCGGCTATGGAGACGGCTACCCGCGTGCGCTGTCGAACCGTGCCGAAGTCCTCATCCGTGGCCGCCGCTGCCCGATTGCCGGCAAAATCTGCATGGACCAGTTCATGGCCAGCCTCGGGGATGGCAGCGGATACAACGGCGACGAGGTGGTGTTGATCGGCTGCCAGGAGGGCGAGTGCATCCGCGTCGAGGAAGTCGCCGAGCGCGCCGGCACCATCCCGTACGAGATTCTCACCGGCATCGGGGCGCGCGTGCCTCGCGTCTATGTCTGATCCGCCTCTTCGCGGCATTCGACATCCTGCACCTGCAGACCAAGTGCCTGCATCTGCTTGATGATGTGGATGCGCCGGCGCAGGCTGCGAATCTGCCCCAGTTCGCATGCAGGGCGTGCACGACCGCCGCCAGCCCGTGGAAACTGTTGTCTGGGCCAGCATCAACCGTGAGCTGGCAGGAAACAGCCGCGAGGGTGTGGCCAGGTGCTGTTCGGGCAGCGCCATGGCGACCCGCCACGCCCTCGGCCGGCGCGCATGCGGATTCTCAGATGACCCGGTCGTTGCCGCCGTCGACCGGGATCTGGGCGCCGGTGACCTTGGCAAACAGCGGACTCGCCATGGCGGCGACCATGTTGCCGATGTCCTTGGAGCGGATCTCGACCTTCATGAGGTTCTTTGTCTTGTACTCCTCGACGGTCATGCCGTAGCGCTGGGCGCTCTTCTGCAGGGCCTCGGGCGTCCACAGCTTGGTGTCAAACACGGCGTCCGGGTGGACGATGTTGACGCGCACCCTGTGAGGTGCCAGCTCAAGGGCGGCAACGCGGCAGAGCTGGGTGAGCGCGGCCTTCGAGCAGGAGTAGGCGCTGGCACCAGGGCCGGGGGCCTTGAAATTGCGGCTGCCGACAAAGATGATGCTGGCGTCGACGCCCTGCTTCACGAAGGGAATGACCTTGTTCATCAGCTTTTGGTGGCTGGTGAGGTTGATCGCGATCGTGCGGTCCCAGTCAGACTGGGCCATGGTGTCGAGCGGGTCGTTCTTCGGAAAGATACCGGCATTGCTGACGACGATGTCGATGCCGCCGAACTCGCGCACAGTGAAGTCAATGGCGTCCTGAACCGGCTGGTCCTCGGTGAGGTTGACGACGATGCCGACGGCGCCGATGCGCGCCATGATCTCGGGAATCTCCCGGTCAATGTCGAGGCCGACCACCTGGGCCCCCTGCTCAGCGAGCGATTCGGCGATGGCGAAGCCAATGCCGGCGGCGCAGCCGGTGACCAGCGCCACCTTGCCCTGGTGCACCTTGCGGGCGGGGCCCTTGCGCAGTTTGGCCTGCTCGAGATCCCAGTATTCGATGTCGAAGATGTCTTTTTCGCTGAGCGGGCTCCAGCCGCCGGTGCGCTCGGCGAGCGTGACGGTGGCGGCGGTGCTTTCGGCAATGTCAGCGACGATTTTGGCGTCCCTGAGGGTGTCGCCAAAGCTCACGATGCCGTTGCCGGGCCAGATGGCGAAGCGCGGCGCGGGATCGAGCGGGGTCTGCGTGGTGGCGTGGGCCTTGAAATAGCTTTCGTAGCCGGCGGCGAAAGCCTGGATGCTGGCGGCATGATCGTCGCCGAGCACGGCGGGGATGCGCTTCGTGCGGATGCTGTGATCGGGCGTCAACGGGCCGCGGGCGCCGCAATCGGCGATGTTTGGCAGCGCAGCGTAGGTCAAAGCGGCCTCACTGGTGCTGAGGCGGGCGATTTGCGGGAAGCCGCGGGTTTTGGAGACGAGCTGGCGGAGTTTGGCGAGGGCGAGGAGGTCGGTTTTGCCCTCGGTGACAGGATTGACCGGATTGACGGATTTGGGGGCGAGGCAGGCTTCGGCTTTCGTCACCAGCTCGATGTGCTTTTCGTAGCTGGCTTTGGCGTCGTCGGCGAAGGTGAAGAGGCCGTGTTTGAGGAGGACGATGCCTTCGATGCCTTCTTGGCGCAGATCGGTCTTTTGGAGGACTTCGAAGACCTGCTTGGCGAGAACGAAGCCGGGCATCACATAGGGCAGCACGAGCACTTTCGAGCCGAAAAGCTCCTTCGTGCGGGCTTCGCCGTCTATCGCGCAGGTGAGGGCGGAGATGGCGTTCGCGTGGCTGTGATCGACGAATTTGAACGGCAGGATGGCGTGCAGGATGGCCTCGATGCTGGCTGCCGGTGCGTTGGGGTTCGTCATCGCAGCGCGCTGCTGCAGGACCATGTCCTCGTCGCTCATCTCCGGCAGCTTCGCCATCTTCCGCAGGGCGTCCATGCGCACCGGCGCAAAGCCCGCGCGCTCGATCGTCGCCAGATCCCAGCCGCTGCCCTTGACGTAGCAGAGTTCCACTTCGTCGCCGAAGTAGTCCTTTTCCGTGACCTTGACCGAGGTGTTGCCGCCGCCGTGCAGGACAAGTTCGGGGTTCCGGCCGAGCAGGCGCGAAGTGTACACGCGCTGTCCGAGCGGGTCGGTTCCGAAAGTGGCGGCTTCAGTGTCGTTCCAGAGGCTTTGCATGGTGAAAGGGGCGGAATCCAGACTTCCGGCGGATGCCGCCCGGTGCAAGGGGATTTTGGCCGCGGCCCGGATCGCAACGCACACCGCTGCGTGCACCCCCGCCTCCAGGGGATGCTGGACTTCGGGGAATCCCTGACCCGCCCCTGCATTGTTGCTTGCCGCGCCGCCCAAGCCCGTGCTGAATAAGCCCAACGACCTTCGCCGCCATGCCTGCCAAATCTCCCGACAAAAAGAAGAAGCCGGCCAAGGCCGCCCGAAAGCCGCTCAAGACGGCGGTCAAACCCGCGCCTCCCAAACGGAAGAAGCAGCCTTTCTGGATCGGCTTTGACCTCGGTGGCACGAAGATGCTCGCCTGTGTGCTCGACGCCGACTACCAGGTGCTGGCGACGGCACGCAAGACGACCAACGGCTCCGATGGCCAGGTGCGCGGCCGCAAGAAGATCCTCAACGCCATTCATGAGGCCATCGCCGAGTCCGGTCTCGATCCCGCCGGCCTGCAGGGCATCGGCATCGGCTGCCCGGGCTTGGTCAACACGGACAAGGGCATCCTGATCCACGCCCCCAACCTCGGCTGGCACAACATGGGGCTGGCCGGCATCCTGAGGACCGCCTTCAAGGTGCCGGTCGTGGTGCTCAACGACGTCGATGCGGGGACCTACGGCGAGTACAAGCTCGGCGCCGGCAAGGGTGCACGCTCGCTGCTCGGAGTCTTCCCCGGCACAGGCCTGGGCGCCGGCTTTGTCTATGATGGCCGCCTCATCATGGGTCGCAACGTGTCGGCCATGGAGCTGGGCATGATCTACCTGCCCGGCACCCACCTTGGCAGCAGCGAGTTCGGTGCCGTGATCCTTGAAGACCTGACCAGCCGTCTCGCCCTCGCCTCGCAGGCCGGCGTCGCCTGCTACCGCGGCCAGTTGCCCGAGCTCGACAAAAAAACCCGCGGCAACCTGCGCGACCTGAGGAGCAAGGCCCTCGCCAACGCCTACAAGGGCGGGGATGAAGCGGCGCTCAGCCTCTTCCGCAACGGCATCCGCTATCTCGGCATGGGCGTCGCCGCCGTCGTCAACCTGTTCGCGCCCGACCACATCACCCTCGGCGGTGGCCTTGTTGAGGAACTTCCCGAGCTCTACCTGAAGACCCTCAAGCAGGAGGTCGACCGCTATGCCCTGCCCGGCCTGACCCGGGGCATCCGCTACTCCCTGGCCAAGCTCGGCGGCAGTGCCGTCGCCATCGGCAGCGTCGCCTGGCTGCGTGCCAACGCGACACCCGCCGGCACCTCCCCCGCCGCATGAGCCCCGAAGTCCCTCCCGCCGAACACGCCGTCCTGTACGTCGGTGCGGCCTCGATCTCCCTCATTGTCGGCACCCGCTCGGAGGCCGGTGAGTTCAGCCTGCTCGAGCACCTCGACCGGCCGCTGCCCCTGGCGCGCGACATCTTTCGCGGCGGTGTCATCGCCCGCTCCACGGTCGAGCAGGCTGCCGGCATCCTGCGCGACTACCAGCTCAGCCTGCGCGAATACGGCGTGCCCGCCAGCCAGACCCGGCTGTTCACGACAAACATTCTCTCCGAAGCCGCCAACCACGAGATCTTCCTCAACCGCCTGCAAGTGACCACCGGCCTCGGCGCACGGCTCATGGATGACGGCGACATGACCCGCTTCATCTACCAGGTGAGCCTGCGCCTGCTGCAGAAAAACCCGGCCCTGCGCGAGGGCCGAACCTTCGTCTCCCACATCGGACCGGGGAACACCCGCGCCCTCTACTTCAAGAACGGCCGCCTCGCCGCCTACAGCAACTACCGCCTCGGCATCTTTCGCGCCCGCGAGGCGGTCGCCATCGAGGAGGGCGACACCCCACGCCAGCTCAGCCACCTGGAGGAACACATCCGCGGCGTCGTCGATCACCTGGCGCAGGATTACTCGGGGTATGCCATCGATCACCACGTCGCCATCGGCGCCGAGATCCAGAGCATCGCCGCGGAAATGACACCGTCGCGCCAGGGCGTGCGCTGCATCGTCGAGAACGACCTGGAGCGCGTCACCGAGAAGCTCGCCCTGCTCACGCCTGACGAAATGGTGCGCCGGCTGCACGTGCATTACACCGGCGCCGAAGGCGTCATGCCCGCCCTGCAGACCAACCTGGCGCTGGCGCGCCGCTTCGGTGACGACACCCTCTGGGTGCCGGAGGGCGACTTCCAGCGAGAACTCATGCTCGACCTCATGACGGCCAGCCCGCGCACGGCCAACTTCCAGGACGAGGTCATCCAGGCTGCCTGCGAGATCGGCGTGCGCTACAAAACCGACCGCCGGCATGCCGACCATGTCGCCGGTTTCGCCCAGCAACTTTTCCGCGAACTCCAGCATCTGCACGGCCTCGAGCCAAAGTACGAACTCGTCCTGCGCGTCGCCGCCATCCTGCACGAGGTCGGCATGTTCATCAGCCCGCGAGAACACCACAAGCACAGCCTGTACATTCTGCTGCAGACCGAGATCTTCGGTCTCAGCAGCGGTGACCGCACCCTTGTCGCCCTGCTCGCGCGCTACCACCGTCGCTACAACCCCGAGCCGAACCACCCGCACTTCGCCGATCTCTCGCGCGAAGAGCGCATGATCGTCTTCAAGCTCGCCGCGCTGCTGCGCATCGCCGACGCCCTCGACCGCACCCACGCCCAGCGCATCAAATCGATCCAGCTGCGCCCGGACGGCGGCCGGCTTTACCTCCTCACGCCGGGGATTGACGACACCACCGTCGAACAAATCGCCATCAATTCGAAATGCGATCTGTTCAGCGAGATCTATGGCTACGAGGTGCAGCTCGCCAAACCTTGAGCTCTGGCGTCTGACGCCTCCGCCCTAGCTTCGCGCCGCAGGACGGCCAAAAAACAAGTAGAGCCAGCCGATCATCAGGCCGACGAGCGGGGTGGGTATGACCACGCTCAGCACGGTCCACAGCCGCGGCAGGCGAACCGGCGCGGCGCTGAGATTCACCTGCAGCACGCCCTGCAGGAGCAGACCCGTCATCAGCAGCAGCAGGACCGCCAACCAGAAGGCCCAAGCGAGCAGGAAGGCACGGGCCTGCGGCAGCTGCTCGGGAGCCGTCCAGTGCGCCTTGTGGGGGAGGTTCCAGGCACGGGGAAACTTCAGGCACAGGCCGATCACGGCCACCACGAAGAGGCCGATGGCGACCGGTCCCAGGCTGGCCCAGAGCAGGAAGTCACCCCGGGTCTGCCAGCCGTTGGCCAGGCCCTGCAGGTTGAAATGCGTGGCCACGCGCGCCGACAGGGCCGCGCCGTGATGCCAGACGAGGGCGACATGAACGACCGCGAGCAACAGCCAGACCAGGGCGGCGGGGAGGGGGCGGGTCATGGGGGTGGCCGTGAGACAGGTGGCTCGCAGGCAGGGTCGCTTCAGACCATCGGCCTGCCGAAACAAGTTAGGTCCGAGTGGGCCCGGGTGCAAACGGGAACCGGCGGAGCGGGTACGCCAACCGCAGACGCCTCTCCAGACCTCGCGTTCTGGCGAAGGCGCCCTCTAAAATCTGAAATTTGAGATCTGCCATCCCCCGTCAGGGGGCCGGCAGGTTGGGGACGAGGTGTTCGGCGGCCTTGGCGGCTTCGGCGCGCAGCTCGGGATTGGCGTTGACCTGCTCGAACTCGCGGCACCAGCCCTTGATTTCGAGCTCGTTGAAGATCTTGCCGATGACCCGGCGCAGCAGGCCCTTGAGGTTGGGCAGTTCGACCTCCTGCAGGCTGCGGATGGCGGCCTCCTTGTAGGTCTCGAGCATGAGGGTGGCCTTGTCGTACACCCCGGTCTCGGTGGCCCACTGGCGGATCGTGGCCTTCTCCGGCAGGGCGCTGGCCTGGCCGTTCCAAAGGGCCTCCATGACTTCCTTGACCTCGCCCTTGCCGCGCTCGCGCAGCAGGGCCAGCAGGATGCTCGGCCGGATCGCCACCTGGGTGGCCGTGGCGGAGTCGTCGCCAAGATCATCGAGGTCGTCGCGGATCTGGTAGGCGATGCCGAGGTTCTCGCTGTACTGGTGCAGGGCGTCCTCGGTCTCGTCGAGGCGGCCCGCCAGGGCGGCACCGATCTTCAGCGCCACCTCGAAGGCGGGTGCGGTCTTGCTGCGGAAGATCTCCAGCACCTGGGTGTTGCTGAGGGCCACCGGATGGTTGTTCCAAAGCAGTTCAGCACCCTGGCCGCGGCAGAGCTCGCGCTGGCCGTCGGCGGCGACCTTCAAACAGGCGCTGCGCAGGTGGGCCGGAACGTCCATTTCGGCGAGTAGGCGGTAGCCCTCGCCGATGAGCAGGTCGCCGGCGTTGAGCGCCACCGCCACGCCGTGCTCGGAGTGCAGGGTCGGCTCGCCGTAGCGCTCGGCGTCGTTGTCCTCGATGTCGTCATGGACGAGCGAGGCCTTGTGGAAGGCTTCGACGGAGATGGCGGCGAGCTTGACGGCGTCGGAAATCGGTCCCTCGGGATCCTCGCGCAGGGCCTGGTAGGCGGCGACGGTGAGGAAGGGCCGCCAGCGCTTGCCGGCGCGGGCCAGCCAGTCGCGCGCGATCTCCTCGGTCTGGCAGGTCGGCTGGCCAAGCAGGCCGTCGAGCGCCTCGCGCTCGAACCAGGTTTTCACCTCGTCGTGCAGGGCATTGAGGTTGAGCCGGCGCGTCTTGTCCTCGCTGGTCAGGTGGATGTAGTCCCAGACCCAGTCGACATCGACCGTGGTGTCGATGCAGTCGTCCTGGAGCAGCGGCACGGCGACCGCCGGGATGGCGGCAGCCTCGACGTAGGGGAAGGTGCGCTCGAGCACCGGCAGGCAGGAAATGCCGACGATGGCCTCGATCTTGCCGGTCTGGATGAGCGACATGACGATGGCGCTGCCCTCGGCGACGAGGACCGCGTAGCCGAGCTTTTCCGCCTCGTTCTGGAAGTCCTGGATCGAGCACAGGCCGCACTGCTTGCAGAGCAGGCCGAACTCATCGAAGGGCGCCGGGCACTTGCTCTCGACACGCAGGCACTTGGGCATGAGCAGCAGGCGCTTCTCGAACGGCACCGTGGCCAGCGACTCGCGCCAGGTCTCGTTGGCGAGCAGCACGCCCGTGTAGTCGCGGTAGACGCGGTCGATGCCGTGGAGGGCGAGGATCTTGTCGGTGTGCTGCTGCAACTCGTCGATCGGCACCGGCGGCACCAGCTTGGCCTCCTCGGCGTAGGCGCGCACGGCCTGCAGGACGAAGTCGCGGTCGGACTTCGTCTGCGGGATGTTCTTCTTCGGCTGCCGGAAGCGGCGCACCAAGCCGGGGATGGTGGGCGGCAGGGCGACAGAGCGGACGGTGGACATGAGGAAAAAGGGGAGGCGAAATCCGGGCCTTGGCTTGTTGAGATTCCGTCTTGGGTTTCTCCTCTAACCGTGGCGCGGGATGGCGGTCTTGCAAGGATTGCGCCCGGCTGCGCGAAAATTGCGTTCTGTCGACACAACAAGGCCGGCCGCCCTTGCGGTCGGCCGGCCCCGGGAGGTCGGATCACTTGCCGAGCGCGGCCTTGATGGCGTCGACGACTTCCGGCGCGTCCGGCTTGGTGCCCGGCGCGAAGCGGGCGAGGATCTTGCCGTCCTTGCCGACGAGGAACTTGCCGAAGTTCCACTTCACGTCGCCGGGGAAGGGCGAGTCCTTGCCGCTGAGCGCCTCATAGAGCGGGTGCTTGTCCGGGCCCTTGACAACGACCTTGTCGAACATCGGGAAGCTGACCTGATACTTGCTGGAGCAGAACTCCTTGATGTCCGCGTTGCTGCCCGGTTCCTGGGCGCCAAAGTCATTGCACGGGAAACCGAGCACGGCGAGACCCTGCTTGGAGAACTCCTCGTGCAGGGCCTGAAGTTGCTTGTATTGCGGGGTGTTGCCGCATTGGGAGGCGACATTGACGACGAGCAGGACCTTGCCTTCGTAGGCTTTCAGGCTGGTGTCCTTGCCGTCGATGTCCTTGAGCGGGATGTCGTAGAGACCGGCGGTGGCGGTGGCCGCCAGGGCGGCAGTGAGGGCGAGGGTGAGCAGGGCTTTCATGCAGGGATGAACTACGCCGGGCGCGGCCAAAAATCTTCCTTGTTTGGGTGTCCAGGCGGGAAAAATGCCATTTTTCGCCATCCCCGCGATCGCTGCCCGCGGCTACAACGTGGCAAGCGCCCTTCTGTAGGGCGGGGGCAGTAACCCGCTTGGTCGGGAACCCCGCGATCGCCGCCCACGGCTACAACGTGGCAAGCGCCCTTCTGTAGGGCGGGGGCAGTGACCCGCTTGGTCGGGAACCCCGCGATCGCCGCCCACGGCTACAACGGGGACAGGCGCGGTTTTGTAGAGCGGGGCAGTGACCCGCTTGGTCGGGGACCCCGCGGTCGCTGCCCGCGGCTACAACGGGGACAGGCGCGGTTTTGTAGAGCGGGGCAGTGACCCGCTTGGTCGGGGACCCCGCGGTCGCTGCCCGCGGCTACAACGTGGCAAGCGCCCTTCTGTAGGGCGGGGGCAGTGACCCGCAGGATCCCCCAAAGTCCACGTTGTGGCCAACGCACCTGCGGGGAAGCTCACTTTGCCAGCCACTGCACGGCATCGATGATGACGTAGCCATCGGTGCCGGCATTGCTCACCCTCACCTCGGCCGGACCGGCGGCGAACTCGAACTCGCCGAGCGAAACGGCAATCCCATCGATCTTGCCCGGCTCACGCTGGTCAACCGTCACCCTGGCCTCGCCCCCCACGTGGCGCACCGTGACCGGGACGTTGCTGGCGCGGTTCTTGTTGGAGGCATAGACCAGCCGCACCTCGTAGCGGCCGGCCTTGGCCAGGTCGGCGCGGAACACCGCCCGCGACTCGCCCTTGCCGGCATTGCCGTCGTGCTGGTAGCTGGCGTTGTAAAACTTGCCGGCCGCGCCCTCCTGCCAGTGGCCGGTGAGTGTGGCCTTGAGGTCGTCGACCACGATGCCGTCGAGCAACACCGACTTGCTGGAGATTGGGCCGCTGTACTCGAGGATCTGGCCGTCCCGGAGCAGGCGCTCGCGCAGTTGGGCGTAGGGCACCTGCTGGACCGGCAGATCGCCGTCGATCGCCATCACCGCGGCGGTGGCGGCCGACTGGCCAAGGATCATGAACACCGGCTCCATGCGGATGCTGCCGTAGGCGATGTGACTGGCGGACATCGCCACCGGCACGAGCAGGTTGCGGCCCTGGCCCTCCTTCGGGACCAGCGAGCCGTAGGCGATCGCGTAGGGACCGTTCGTGCTGACGCCGATGTCGCCCTCGTTCTGCACGAAGCCCTCGGGGGTGATGTAGCGCTGGACGTTGTGGCTGTCGATCGTGTAGCTGCCCATGCCCACCGAGTCGGGGGTCGGCTTCTTCTTGCGCAGCTCGTTTTCGGTCATGACGAATTGGCCGATCATGCGCCGTGCCTCGCGGATGTAGAGCTGGTGCGACCAGTGGCCGTTGTCGGTGAATTCATCCTTCGGCAGGCCCCACTTCTGCAGGGCCTCGCGGACATCGGCCGGCACGCGCGGGTCATTGGCGACAAACCACATCAGGCCCTGCTGGTAACGCTGGTGCTCGGCGATGATCTCGCGCCGGCGCTCGTAGCTGGCCTCGGGGTAGTCGTAGTTGTAGCCGATGTTGTCGAAGCTGAAGGGGCCGTGGTTGTTGGTGTCGGTCTTGTGGTTCGGGATCGGATCGAACTTGTCGAAGAACTCGCGCCAGCCGGAGGCGAAGACGCGCAGGATCAGCTCATACTGGCTGGCATCGTAGCCCTTGGGCTTCGGGAAGGGCAAACGGTTCGAGGGATCGTTCGTGTAGCAGGAGCGGAAGCAGTAGGCCTGCACGCGGTGATCGCCCTCGCCCTTGACGCCCGGAGGCTCGGTGCTGATGCGCGCCAGCACGCCGCTCTTCGGGTCGCCCGGCACCTTGTAGGGGCTGATCGGCTGGTCGACCGCGCCGAAGTGGTGGCGATGGTGCAGCACGCCGACCTGGATGCCGTTGTGCTCCTCGCCGTAGACGCGGTTCGCCTCGCGGCCGACGTGGTAATCGACCCCCGCCGCAGCCATCAGATCGCCCTCGTAGGTGACATCGAGGAACATCTTCCCCTCGTAAGTCTTGCCGTCGAGCGTGGTGATCGAAACAAGGCGGTCGCCGTCCTTTTTGACGCCCTTGGCGCGGTCGAGCAGGGCCTCGCGCACGACCGGGATGCCGAGTTCCTTGACCCAGTCGTCGAAGATGCGCTCAGCGACATGCGGCTCAAAGATCCACATCGTCCGTTCCTTGCCGTCCATGGCCGGCGTGCCCTGGCCCTGGTTGCCGTATTCGTCCTGCTTCTGCTGGCGCCAGGCCACGGGCTTCTGGTAGTGCAGGTAAACGCGGTGGTAAAACTGGCGTGACAGGCCGCCGATGACCGCCTTGTTCCCGCTGTCGGTCCAGCCCAGGCCGCCGCTGGTCAGGCCGCCGAGATGCTTGTCCGGGCTGACGATGATGACCGACTTGCCCATCTCTTTCACCTGCACCGCAGCGGTGATGGCGGCGCTGGTGCCGCCGTAAATCACCACATCATGCTCGGCAAAGACGGCAGTGGCCAGGGACAGCAGCAGGGCGAGGCGGGCTTTCATGCCTCCACCCCTGCCCCGTTGCGGCGGCTTGTCAACGCGGGGCGAACCGAGGTGGGGAACTCTGCCGGGTGCTGAGCTCAACCGTGCTGACCCGCCTGACTCTGAGATCTGAAATCTGAGATTTGAAATCTCCGTTCCCAGCGATCTACAGCATCTTCTCCGCCAGCGCCAGATCCGCCGCAAACGTGATCTTCGGGTTCGGGCCGTCGTTGACGACGAGGTGCACCGGGGCGCCGAGGTGCTGCAGGGCGGAAACCTCGTCGGTGACAAGGCGACCCTCGCCCAGCACGGCTTCGTAGGCGCGGGTGAGCAGGTCGAGCCGGAACACCTGCGGCGTCTCCATGATCCAGGCGCCCTCGCGCTCGATCGAGCCGGTGATGATGCCGTTGGCATCGGCGCGCTTGAGGGTTTCGGTCAGCGGTCGCGCGCAGGCGGCGGCACCGTGCTCACGCGCGGCGGCGAGGCAGCGCTCAATCTGGTCCGGGGCAATGAGGGGGCGGGCTCCGTCGTGCACGGCCACCAGCTCCGTGCCGGGCGCGCAGGCGCGCAGGCCTTCCCAGACCGACAAATGCCGTTCGGCCCCGCCGGGCAGGATCGCCTGCAATTTCTCCAGCCCCCCTTCGGCCTGCCAGCCGCGCACGGCGTTGGCGGCTTCGTCGCCAGCCACCACCAGGATGGCGTCAATGCCCGCGCAGGCCTGGAAGGCAACGAGCGTGCGCCGCAGCACCGGCACGCCGGCGAGGGGTGCCAGCAGCTTGTTGAATCCCATCCGGCGACTGCTGCCGGCGGCGACGATGAGGGCGGTGGTCATGCGGCCGATTTTTTGGCGACCGCCTTCTTGCCGGCGCCGGATTTTTTACCCTTCGCACCGCCCTTGCCGGCCTTGTCAGCACCGCCGGTCGGCAACTGCGGTTTCGCCTCCGGATGCCTGGCCAGGATGGCGCGCAGTTGGGCAACCACCTCCGGCTGTTCCGCGGCGAGGTTGCGGGTTTCCAGGGGGTCGGTCTGGTAGTCGTAAAGCTCCAGCTCGGCGGTGTCCGACGGAGCGCCGACCTTTTTCCACTCGACCAGGCGGTAGCGCTCGGTGCGAATGGCGCGGCCGAGCTTGTCATTGCGCGGATAGACATGGATGACGCTGTCGCGCGCCGGCTTGGCCGGGTCCTTCAGCACCGCGGCAAAACTAACGCCGTCGAGCCCGGCCCGCGCCGGCAGTCCGGCCAGCTCGCTCAGCGTCGGGTAGAGGTCGACGGTCTCGACCAGCGCGCGGGTGGAAGCCCCGGCTGCCACGCCCGGGCCGGCGAGGATGAGCGGGATGCGCGTCGCCTGCTCATAGTTCGTGTGCTTGCACCAGAACCGGTGATCGCCGAGGTGCCAGCCGTGATCGCCCCAGAGCATGACGATCGTGTTGTCGGCCAGGCCGTGCCGGGCCAGAGCGCCGAGCACGAGACCGACCTGGGCATCCATGTAGCTGGTGGCAGCATAGTAACCGTGGATGAGGCGTCGCGTTGCGGCCGCATCGATGTCGCCCTGCGACGGCATGTCATTGTATTGGCGCAACTCGCCGCCAAACTGGCCGGCGTATTCCGGCGCTCCCGCGGGCGGCTCATTCGCCTGCGGCATCGGCAGGGTGGCGGGATCGTAGAGGTCCCAGTACTTCTTTGGCGCGACAAACGGCAGGTGTGGCCGGATGAAGCCAACAGCCATGAAGAAAGGCTGATCGGGTTTTGCCGCCGCCGTCTCAAGCCGGCGCGCCGCCTCGCGGGCAAGCAGGCCGTCGGCGTAAAAGGCGTCGTCGACCATGGCGAGTTCCGTGGCCGGACCGCGCGCGCCGTTGCGACCCTCGCGCAGGTTGGCCCGGCTTTCCGCCAGGGCATAGGTCTCGGCCTTGGGATTCCAGTGCGGCACACTCCAGGAGGCGGCGTCCTCGACGTTGCCATGGCCGCGATGGAAGATCTTGCCCATGGCCTCGGTGCGATAGCCCTGGGCCATGAAGTGCTGGGCCACGGTCACCGCGTCGGGGGCGGCCTTGCGGAAGTTCGTGCTCAGTTCGTAGATGCCCAGGGTCTGCGGCCGCAGGCTGGTCATCAGGGCGTTGCGCGAGGGCGAGCAGACGGCCTGGTTGCAGTAGGCGGCGTCAAAGCGCAGGCCGCGTCCGGCCAACCGGTCGATGTTCGGTGTCTTCGCGACCGCATCGCCGTAGCAGCCGAGCACCGGCTTGAGGTCATCGACGCAGATGAAAAGAACGTTCGGCGGCGCCGCCATCGCGGCACCGAAGGCGAGCAGACTGGAAAAGAGGAGCGCGGCTTGCATGCGCCGTCCGTAACGCCGCCCCGGGTCGCTTTCATCCGGAAAAGTGTCCATGCACAGCCGCGCTGTCCGCATCAGGCCGTGAACCCCGCGGTCACTGCCCGCGGCTACAGCATTCCCACCGCAGGTTCCTCTGTAGTGCGGGGCAGTGACCCGCAGGTTTGAACCGCAAGGATCATCCGACCTCTCAACCTGACAAACGCGTCTCCGCCATCAGGATTTGGCCAAAGAAGCGCAGGCTGTCGGCCAGGTGCTCGTGCCAGTACTCCCAGGTGTGGCCGCCGGGGAACTCAGCGTACTCATGCGCAATGCCCGCCGCCAGCAGGCCGGCATGCAGGGCACGGTTGTCCTCGATCAGCACGTCCTCGGTGCCGCAGTCGAAGCGCAGCGGCGGCAGGCGATCGGCATTCGCGCGCAGGCAGTCGAGCGCGGCCAGCGGCGCGGTCTCGCGCAGCGACCAGGTGTCCGGATCCTCCTCGACAAAGCCACGCATGCGCGCGCTATCGGTAACGCTGCTGTGGGCGCTAAGGCCGGCAAAGCGGTCGGCCTGCAGGGCACCAAGCCGCAGGGTGCCGTAACCGCCCATCGACAGACCCGCCAAAAAACAGGGCGCGCCTCGCACCGCCGGTTCGGCGAGCGCCGCGGCCTCGGGCACCTCGTCGACGATCCAACGACCGTGGTCCGCGCCCTCATGATGCAGGTAGCCACTGCCATCGCCCCAAAGCCCGTCCGAGGGCATGGCGAGGGCCATCGCCGGCAGGGCTTCCTCGCGCATCAAGCGTTCGAGGACACGATGCGCCCCGCCCTTCAACATCCAGGCCCAGTGACTGCCGTAGACACCGTGCAGCAGGATCACCAGCGGCAGTCGATCCACGCCGTGCCCGGGTGGCGAGAAGACACACAGATCTGCCCGGCGCCCCAGCGCCGCGGATTTCACCGTGACAAAGCTCACGCCTGCGGGCGTGAGCGAGGGATCCGAGAGCTCAACGGTGCGGAAGGACATGAGGAAAATGACCAATGATCGATGTCAAATGACACAACCGCCTCTGCGGGCACGCCGTGCATGGGCGGCACAGCAACCCTGCTGGTGCACCATCTCCTGTCTTCGATCTCCCATCTCCAGGGCTTGCCGCCACGGCTTCCTCCTCTGAGGAAGGAAGCCGGGCGGGCAGGCAGTTGGATTAGGCGACGACGTACTCGTACATGCCGTGGCGGCCCGGATACGGGATCGGGTACTTGCCGTTGGCATCGGCCTTGAGCGGGGCGGGACCGTCAAGCGTCAGCTTGTCGACATCCGGCGCGAACTCATGGTCGTGGGCCATGAGCTGGTCGAAGGTGACCGCCTGGCCGTTGTGGGCGGACATGCGGCCCATGACGGTGACGAGGCTGGCCATGGCGCCGCGCTCGACCTCGCTGTAGGGCTTGCCGTTGACGATGGCATCGATGAGGTCCTGCCACTCGAGGTCGTAGGGGTTCGGCTCGGGCTGCTTGCCGCGCCAGATGAGGTTTTTCGGGTCCTTGTTCTGGCCCTTGAAGGTCATTGCCTTCGAGGGGAAGTGACCGGCGGTGGAGACCACGGCCATGCCCTTGGTGCCATGCACGTAGCTGGCAAACTCGTTGTGGGTCTTCATGGCGTTGCGGCCTTCGAGCCAGAACTTGGTGCCGTCGCGGAAGGTGTACTCGACGCTGTAGTGATCGAAGTTCTGGTCGACGAAGTCACCGCGGTCGGTGCGGCCGCCGGTGGCCTTGGCCTCGATCGGGAAGTCGTTCTTCATCCAGCAGATCTCGTCGATGTTGTGGATGTTGAAATCGCTGAAGGCGCCGCCGCTGGCCCAGAGGAAGGAGTGGAAATTCTTGATCTGATAGATCAGTTCGCTGGGATCGGCCTTGGGATCGCGAGGCTGGGTGAAGCAGGTGCCGACCGGCCCCTGGAGACGGTAGGCGCGGCCGAGGATGATGTCGCCGATCTCACCCTGCTGGATGCGGTCGAAGAGCTCGCCGCGGACGCGGCAGTGGCGGCACATGAGGCCGACGCCCACCTTGAGTCCCTTGGCATCGGCCTGCTTGCCGAGCTCGAGCATGCGCTTGCCGCTGGGGGCATCGACGCAGATCGGCTTTTCCATGAAGACGTTGACGCCCTTCTCGATGGCGTACTTGAACTGCACCCAGCGGAACGCGGGCGGCGTGGCGAGCACAACGACGTCGCCCGGCTTGAGCATGTCAATCGCCTGCTTGTAAGCGTCGAAGCCAATAAACTTGGCGTCGGCCGAGACCGAGAAGCGGTCGGGGTGCTTGTTGCTCAGGCCCTGGAAACTGGCTTCGAGGCGGTTTTCCTGGACGTCCGCCATGGCGATCAGGCGGGTGCGCTGCTTGACGCCCATGGCGTTGCTGGAAGCTCCGGTGCCACGGCCACCGCAACCGACGAGGGCGACATTGATGGTGTCATCGCCCTGGGCGTGCACGAAGGGGATGTGGATGCCGGAGAGGGCGGACAGACCGGCGACGGTCTTGCCAGTGGTTTTGAGAAAGTCGCGGCGCGAGGTGTCGGAGGCGGGGGTGGATTCCATAGGGCAATGAAGATGCCTGAAAACAACGCTCAAACGCAAGCGGAACTTGCCGCCGGATGAAGCCTCATTCGAAGACGAAGGGCAGACCCTGGGCGCGCATGAGGGCGCGTTCACGAGCCAGGTATCGCTCGGCGAGCTTCTCGAACTCGCCCTCCTGGCGCAGGCGCGCGAGGGCGCGGTTGACCGCCTGGCGCAGGTCGTCGCGCCCCTTTTTCAGACCTACGGCCCAGGCCTCCTCGCGCAGGGGGGCCAGCAGGGCGCGGGTGCGCTCCGGATGCTGGGCATGGTAGTTCATCACCGAGATTTGGTCATAGACCCAGGCGTCGACCCGGCCGTTGACCACCTCGAGAACGCAGGCCGCATCCGTGTCGAGGGCGACCAACTGCGCCTGCGGCAGTTCCTGGCGGCACCACTGCTCGCCGGTGGTGGCCAGGCGCACCGCCAGCCGGCGGCCGGGCGCGCGCAGGTCGGCGGCCGACTGCACGGGCGAGTCCATGGCGACCAGCACCGCCAGACCGGTCTTCACGTAGGGATCGGAAAAGTCGATCTGCTCGCGGCGCGTGCCGTTGGCGGTGAGCGAAGAGATGATGAGATCGATGCGGCCGGTCTGCAAAGCCGGGATGAGGCCGTCGAAGGCGAGGTTTTTGAACTCGACCGGCTTGCCGAGCTCGCGCGCCACGGCTTCGCCAATGGCGGTGCTGATGCCGCTGAGCCGTCCCTGTTCGTCGACAAACTCAAAGGGCGGATAGGTGGCGTCCATGCCGACGACGAGGACATCGCGGCGCGCGCAGCCGAGCAGCAGGGTGGCGAGGCTGAGCAGGAGCAGGGCACGGAACGGGTTCATCGCAGAGCCTTACGGCGCCGGGGCAGCGCTTGCAGCGAAAATCGCTCAGGCGCGGCCGAGGGCCTTGTCGACCCGTTTGCGCAACGCGGCAGCCTTGCGCTCCTCACCCAGGCGGTCGAGCAGCGCGAGACAGTCGAGGGCGGCCGCTTCAAAGCTGGCCGGATCGTCCTGCACGTGCAGTTCGAGGATGCGCAGGCTCTGCTCGAAGTGACCCAGAGCGGCGGCATCGTCGGCGAGTTCGTGACAGGCGGTGGCGAGATTGCCGTAGGACTGCCCGACGTCCGGGTGGTCGGGACCGAGCAAGTCGCGACGGATGGCAAGCGCCTCGCGGAACATCTCGGCGGCCTGGCTGGTAAAACCAGCGGCGTAGTAGAGGCTGCCGAGATTGTTGTAGATCGAGCCGACATCCTCCGAAGCCCGGCCAAGCCGCGCTTCGAGCGTCTCCAGGGCGCGCAGATAGTGCTGCTCGGCGAGTGCGTAACGCCCGAGACCCTTGTAGATCATTGCCAGGTTGTTGCGCAGCTGGGCCGCCGTCTCCTCGTCGGGGGCCGTCAAGGCCTCGTAATCGGCGATGGCCTGCTCGTAGAGCGGTGCCGCCTCGGCCTCGCGCTGGCTGAAATCGAGCAGGGTGGCCAGCAGCGTGCGCATACGGGCGACGTCCGCGCGCGGCACGGCGGCACTTCGGGCGGCAATTTCCAGGGCCTCGCCGCAGGTGGACTCGGCGCCCGCGGCATCGCCCAGCTCTCGCTGGATGTCGGCGAGCAGGTGCAGGCCCGCAAACAACTCCGGCAGCGCCCCGGCATCGAGTTCGACCGCCTCACGCAGGCCACCGAGGGCGGTGGTGGCGGCGCGAAGGGCCTCCTCCAGCCGGCCTTCCTGCAGCAATTTGGCGGCATGGCTGTCCAAAAGGTTGGAAAAGCTCGAAAGACTTGCGGTCACGTCTTGGCTTGGGGGCAAGGTGGGGCCATCATGCAGGCCCGTTGTTTCGGCAAGCAAAAAACTCCGCGAATCGACGCCTAGGAGCCGGGGGTGGAAAGCCGGCCGATTTGGGTTGAATAAGAACGGGGTGACCCCAGTTTAAATGCGGCACCCCGCCCGGTTTCAACATGTCACGCTTCCTGACGTTTCTCCTGCTCATGCTCCAGCTGCCCGCCGCCGCGGAAGTCGTGGTGGATGTCGAGGCCTTTGGCCAAGGCCTCGGGGGCTGGACGGCGCGCAAGGGCCAGGCGGCGGAATACCAGATTTCCGACGCTTCCTACCGCACCTACCGACCCGAGGTCTCCCCCTCGCCCGACGGCGGCATCTACGTCTCGGTGCGCATCGACCACCGCCGCGGCTTCTTCGCCTCGGACGATCACGCCAGCCTCGAGCTCAGCTTTGCCGCCGATGGCACCCTGGTCTCGGCGCAGAGCAGCCTGGCGCTGCAGGGACGCACCATCACCAGCGAACTCATCAAGGGCGGCTCCTCGGCAGCGACCAACGTCGCCGCACCCAGCATCGATCGCGCGGTAAAGGTTGGCAGCGACCTGGTGGCCGACTTGTCCGCCAAGATCCTGCGCGAAAAAATCATTGAGCCCGGCCGGGTCTCCTTTCCGGCGGCCATCCGCCACAACTACAATCTGCTCTACCTCGCGGTGAAACCCAGGGCGGAGCCCGTTGCCGCAGCGAAGACTGCCGCAGCACCGACCGCACCGGCT
>JBIJBO010000194.1:0-6333 GCA_044345215.1 Prosthecobacter sp.
AGGCACCAGCAGCACTTCGCCGGCATGCAGATCCCTCAGCCCGCGTTCAGGCGAGGCGACTTCCACGCCCGCTTGCAGCTGCAGGTGGTTCAGCACTGGGCGGCGCAGCGTGCAGGCCAGCTTGCGCACGGCGCCGGGAATGTCATCCTGAGGTGTCATCAGCGTGCAGCGCCCGCCCGTGTCAGCCGCCAACTGCTGCAGAAACGCATCATTGACTGCGCGGTCGATGCCAAAGGAATGCACAGGCAGCTGGGCGGCCTCGGGATCCCGCATCAATTCGAGGATCGCATCTTCGTTGCCGACCTGGCCATCGGTGATGATGATGAGCCTTGAAGGCACCCCCTGGCTCTGTTTGGCGCGCACCGCCAGCACATGCTGAAGGGCCGGCAGCAGTTCGGTGCCGCCATGAGCCTCGATCTGGTCAAAGTTTTGAAAGGCTGCGTCGGCGAGCAGTTCATCGCGCAGCATTGGCGCGTCGGAAAAGTCCTGGTAGCTGCTCTCAAAGCAGGTGATCCAGACGCGGTCCACGGGGCTGAGTTCCTGGACAAAGGCCTTCAAGGCTTTGGCACATTGCTGCCAGTTCTCGCCCGCCATGCTGCCGGAGCGGTCGAGCAGGAAGTACACGTCCTGGGGAAATTGCTCCACGGCCTCCATCTCTTGCGGGGCGCGCAGCTGCAACAGACCGTAGCGCCACTCGTCCTGGCGGCAGCTCCAGGCTTTCGGTTTCGCTTCGGTCACGGCGGCCTCCTGCCAGCGCAGGACCCAATCGCGATCCGGCACAAGCTGTTCTCCAGCCAGTTCCACCGCGAGGTGTTTGCCCTCGACATCCACCTGCACCGAATGGCTGGGGCTGTTCAGGCTGCCAGCCTGCACTTCATCGGCATCCCATGTGCCGCGCACGTAAATCGTCGCCGCATCGGGGTGCTCGCGGTCGATGCGCGGAGGGCTAAGGCGAGACGCATCCGGGACTTGGTCGGTGTCATCGCAGGTTCCCGAGCCGCGGTTGGGGCGCAGCAGCGGCTTGCCTGGGATGTAGCGGACACCCGGGTTGAAGGGGACACGAAGGCTCAGTTGATCCCCGAGGCGCTCCAGGGGCTGCAGGTAGGCGAAGCGAATTACGATGCGATCGCCGGGGGCCACATTGCCGAGTTTGAGGGTGAAGAGGTTGTCGCGAACCGACTCGACTAGCGCCGTGCGGTGGCCCTGCGCTTTCTTTTCAGCCACGACACGGCGGGCCTCCTTTTCCTCCATCACGATGGCCCGGACAACCCGGTCATTGACGTGCATTTCACAGTGAAACACCGAGGCCTCACCCGGCAGCGGGAAGGCGTAGGTGACATCGAGGGCCTTGCGGGCGTTTTGTTGGAAGACCTGGTCCATTTCGACACTGGCCAGGTCACCAGTGACGCGAAAACGGGCTTCGATATGCTCCAGGGGCAGGGAGATGCGGGAGGCTTCGAGCTGGGCGATGAGTCCAAAGGAGTTCATGGGCGGCGGGATCAGGGCGTGTGGAGGATGTGGAGGATGTTGCGGATTTGTGATTCGCTCAGGCGCAGGTGCGGCCGTCGGCTGACCAGCAGAAAGTCCGGCCCCAGGGGCACGGTCTGCAGGGGTGCTGTAGCGGCACTTTCCGGGCTGGCGGGCAATTCGGGCGACCGCTTGGCTTCGGCGGCCTTGAGGATGCCAAGCAGCTCCTCCTCGCTGCGGCCAAAGAGCAGCGAATGAATCCGGGCCAGCGGCAGGCCATCCGCCTGCAAAACGCGCACGGCACAGGCCTGGAGGTAGTGTCGCTCAGCGAAACCACCGCCAGCCGCCGGCGGGTCCATCAATCCCAGGGTGCGGTAGTAGCGCAGTGTTCGAGGCTGGGTGTCCGTGGCGACCTGGCCATTGGCAGGCACCACGCCGTGCTGGTCGCACCACGCGGTCACCTTGCTGGCGAGTTCTTCGATGGACAGGTTCATGATTGATTGACAGTGTTACTGGCATTTCGCGCCAATGGCAAACGCTTTTTGAGGCCTGCTTATGAAGATGGAGGTCGTTCCCGCGCTTTTTGAAGCGAGAGACGAGCGGCAACATGAGACCTGCTTGATACTCCTCCCGCTGGCCCGTTCGGCGGCCAAATTCACGATCACTGACGCCGTTGAAGTGGACAGCCGAACCAGGGTGGACAATAGTGAGCGTGGAAGGATGAATTCTTACTTTTATTCTTACTACGGTCTTAAAACCGCGTTCGAAAATCGTAAAACGTTCATATTCAATTGTCCCCGTAGTTCAATGGATAGAACGAGGGTTTCCTAAACTCTAAATGCAGGTTCGATTCCTGCCGGGGACACCAGCGGATAGCCTGGAGCAAAAGGTAGGGCGCTCTGTCCCAGAGCGCCGGGCTTGGGTTTGTTGGGCCAGCAACGTGCCGTATCCGTACCCACCCGAGCGTGCCCGAAGATTACACGATGCGCGTGCAACCCAGCGAAATGCCTCATGAACGGCCGGAATCGTGATTCATAAACGCCCCAAATATGAATCAAGCTCTGAAACGGGCACGTGCTGGGCCAGCCGGCAGAGAGCGACGAGACCGCGTCACACAGTTCATCCCAGCTTGCTCCCCTGAATATTATTGCTTAAATAAAATACGCATCATGCCTGCCACCACGCTGATCCAGCTCGAATCCCACCTTTGGAAGGCCGCTTGGCTGCTGAAGGGACCGATCGCTGCGGCGGACGACTGCCGCAGAGCGTTCCGCTCTTGCGGACGGGGCTAAACGTGAAAAAGGTGAACATGGTGTGTGAATTATTTTGACGCATCTGGCCATGCAGGTATTCTTTCGGTCCAAGAAGCTTCAAAAGATCTGTTCTTCCGCCAAGGAGATCCAGAAAGCCTTTGGAGCCGCCCGTGCCCGCAAGCTGCAGCAGCGCCTTCTGGAGCTGAGTGCGGCAGAAAACCTCAGTCAGATTTCCCGTCTCCCACCTTCCCGATGTCATGAAATGACCGGTGACCGCCAAGACCAGCTCAGCGTCGATCTCGATCATCCCTACCGTCTGTTCTTCATCCCGGCCAATGCTCCTGTCCCTCGCAAGGAGGATGGGGGTCTCGATTGGCCAGCAGTCACTGAAATTGAAATCCTCGAGATCGAGGACCCACACTAAAATTCACGCGCCATCCCCCGCCATGACTGCCAAACGCCAGCACCGCTTTGAGCCCGACTATGCCTTCCCGCCAGGGGCGACCCTGGAGGAGACCATGGAGACGCTCGGCATGACCCAGCGTGATCTCGCTGACCGCACGGGACTCACCGTGCAGACGCTGAATCGTATTTTCAAGGGTGAGCAACCCATCACTTACGAGACCGCCAACAAGCTCGAACTCGTCACCGGCGTGCCGGCCGGATTTTGGAACCATCTGGAGGTTCAATACCGGGAGCAGCTTGCGCGGCTGAAGGCCAGGGCAAACCGGAATTCTACAACCGAGGCATGGGCTCGACAGTTCAACTACGCCCGCATGGCGGCGGCAGGCTGGGTTCCTGCGACCCAGCGAATGGGCGAGAAGATCGAACACCTCCTTCAGTTTTTTCAGGTTGGCGGGGTCCCCGAATGGGAGGAAATCCACCTAAAAACCCTGAATCAGGGTGCCTATCGCACAGCTCCTGCCATCAAAGAGCATCGCACCGACACCGTCGCGTGGATCCAACGAGGACTGACGCTTGCCCGTGGCCTGAGGCCGGCCTCGTTCGACAAAGCCCGTTTTCAACAGGCGATTGCGGAAGCACGGCGGCTGGCGGATCGGCATCCCCAAGAAGTGGTGCGGCAGCTGGAGGCGCTCTACCGGGAGTCTGGCGTCGCGCTCGTGTTTCTCGACACCCTTCCCGGGATGGGCGTCCACGGCTACGCCCGGTGGATCAAGGGAGGCGACTACGCTGTCATCCTTCACGGAATGCGCCATAAGTCGAACGACCACTTCTGGTTCGACTTGTTTCACGAAACCGCGCACATCCTGCTTCACGGCCGTTCCCACGAGTTTCTGGAATATGACGGCCACGATGATCCCCGAGAAGCGGAAGCCAATCAATGGGCCGGCAAGCTATTGATTCCGGAAACGTCATGGAAGGGGTTTGTCGCCAACCCGAAGTTCTCCGCTTCCGCCATCCAGAATTTCGCAATCAGCGTGCACGTGCATCCTGCGACGGTCGTCGGACGCTTGCAAAAGGAGAAGCGATTGAGACCTGAAAACCACGCCGCCCTCAAGATCTTCCTCAAGGAATTCATGCCGGAGCTCACGACTTCCCCTGCGCGGAGCTGGGTCCGTCGAAACAAACTGGGCACTGGCGCCCCCTTGATTCGCCGCAACCGGGGGGTTGCGCCCGTATTGGAGACCCTTCGCGACGAAATTTCCGCCACCGAGCATGAAGATCTGCGCCGTTGACACCTGCATCCTAATGCGCCTCGCGGCAGGTGATCCTGCCGAACTGTTCGCGAAGACGGTTGAGACATTGCAGAATCTCATCGACCGCCATTTCGGGCTTCGGATCGTCGCCCACAACATGGTGATCGGAGAGGCCTACATCGCCCTGCAGAAACACTATGGGCTAACCAAACCCGAGTCGCGGCAATCGCTCGCCGATGTGCTGACGAGCGGCCTCGTCGAACCGCTCGATGGCCAGGCCGCGCTCGACACCATCGAAGCCGCCGCGAAGGGAGCGGGTCTGATGGATCGCTTAATCCTCTTGGACTCTCAGGCTCGGTTCACTGTGCCACTGTTCACTCTGGATCAGGCGTTGATCAAAGTCCCCGGCGCTGAGGAACTCCTCAATCACTGACGCCATCGCATGATCGCCACCCGCGACCTGGCCGACCTCGTCGCCAAAGCCGCCCTGACCCGCACCGGTCAACTCAAAGGCACCCGCTACCACCTGAACTTGCCGGGGGCACCCGCTTAGAGCGGAGCGCCTGGAGGCAAGGGTAGGGCGCTCTGTCCCCGAGCACCGGTCAGGGTTGGCCGGGCCGACATCATGGCGAATCCGCATCAGCCCGCCTGACTTGGCTGTGAGCAGGCCAAAAATCTCAACTTTCCGCACCCCTCCCCCCGCCAATGTCCGACCCCCGGGTTTAGGATGCGAAGTTCAAATCCTCCACGCACGCCATGAATCCGATCCCGCCATTCTCCTATTTCGACGACGAAGAAGACGATGCCCCCTTCCCGGAAGGGCTTGAGCCCGTGGAGATCGAGGAAAGACTCGTGACCTTGGGAAAACGAATCGAAACCGAGCCTGTTTCCAAGCTGCGCCATGAGGGACAAGGCTCGCTTCCGGAGTGGCGTGGCGCGGATGTCATCGTGACCTCCGACCCCCTCTTTGAACCGGAGGACTTCGTGGAAGCCACCAAGCTGGTGGTGCGCACGGTGCACGCCAAGCCTCTCACCTGGCTGTTCATGGAGATCTGGGACGCCTTCACCGGGCACTTGGATTTCACCAACAAGCACGGCTTCTACGGCGAACTGGCCTACGCAGCGCTGGATGTGCTGGCCCGGGAGCAGCCGGATCCGGATTGCCGGAAGCTGCTCAAGGCGGTGCTCGCCCGTGCCTTTGACCTGCTCGGGCATTTGCAAAAGCATCACAACCTGCCCTTGCAATCGGCCCTCGTTCTTCATGGCATGAACGCCGAGGGCCAGCAGAGTCGAATCGACGCCGCCACCGGAGAGCCCACCGCATGAGACACCACTACTTCGCCTACGGCTCCAACATGCTCGTCGAACGGCTGCGGGCCGCGAATCGAGCGCCCTCCGCCAGACCCGTCTCGCACGCCCGTCTGGACGGCTGGCGATTGCGCTTCGACAAGCGCAGCACGGATGGCTCCGGCAAATGCCACCTCGAGCCCCAGCCTGGCGCGTGTGTGCACGGCGTGGTCTATCGCCTCGACGAGAATGACTTCCGCACACTTGATCAAGCCGAGGGCGTGGGCTCCGGTTATCACCGGCAACGGATCCGCAAGATCCTCCTCGGCGATGGCACGAAGGTGAATGCCTTTGCCTATCTGGCCGAGCCGGGTCACGTGGTGGACGGCCTGCGTCCTTACGACTGGTACCGGGATCTCGTGCTGGCCGGCGCTGAACAGCACCAGCTCCCTCAGGACTTCATCGCACACTTGAAGCAGATCGACGCCAGACCCGACCCCGAGCCGGACCGCCCGAATCGTCTCGAAGCCAGGCAACTTCTCGCCACCCTCCAAGCCAGCCAAGGACAGGGCCTGTTTCCCTACCACCGGCCGGTGGCCGCACGCTTGGAGCCCAACCAGGCACTGGAACATCTGGCCGAGACCACCCTGTACTACCCGTGCAGCGGC
>JBIJBO010000048.1:0-23116 GCA_044345215.1 Prosthecobacter sp.
ACTCACCTGGCCCATGTCCATCTCGTGTGTTGCACAGGCCTTGGAAATCCCCTCGGCCTCGACGACGCGACACAAGCTCTGGAGCCTTTCCATGGAGATGCCCTTGGTGCTGGGCAAATTTGCGGTCTTGGATTTTGCGGCCATGACCCAGACCACAATAGGTTGACTTTTCAGTCAAACATTTTGTTTTTTTTTGATTTTACAGACTTCATTGGTCGGCGATGATGGAGCCACCATGAACCACCCCGACAGCATGCTCACCGTCTCCTCCCAGAATGCGGAGGCAGGCTGTGCCGCTGCAACGAGAGGGGTTGCCAGGGTTGGGAATCGCACGCCAAGCGCTGCAACGCGGGCCATCTGTCCGCAGCACAGCAGTTTAGCCGCAGGCGCGTTCGCCAGAGTCGGTGCGCTTCAATTAGGGGTTCGAATATCAGGCTGACCGTCTGACATCACGCACCTCTCTTCTGAGATCCACCTGATCGTCTGATCACGGGCCTTCGTGCCCTGGTTCTGCCTGCCCAGGAAGCCTAGCGCTTCCTTTCAAAGTCCACGCTCAGATTCAATCACATACACACCAAAAACACCATGCCCTCCATGAAACCCTCCTTCGGCAACCGCCGTCAGTCCAAAACCACCGATACCTTCAAGGTCGGCGATAAAATTCGCGCCGTTGCCGCCTTCGGTCACCACAGCTACGAACCCGGCCGTTGCTACACCGTCACTAGCGTTGACAGCAATGACAAAACCCTCAAGGCCCGTGACGTCATGGGCCAGGAAGGCAACTGGATCAAGTGGCGGGATTGCAAGAAGGCCAACGACATCGCCTGGGACTGGCTGAAGTCGGTCCTGCCGGCGGAGGCTCTCGACCTGCTCGCCGCCTTTGATGGTCTCGAACACCTCACGCTGCGTGAGGACCTGCGCAACCGCCTCGTGCTGCAGATTCCCGGTCTGCATGACAAAATCCTCATCGCCATGGCGGAGGAGGAGGCTCCTGAGCCGGGACTGCTGGCAGACAGCGCTGACACCGGCACCCAGAACGACCTTCCGGATTTCGAAGACTTTGACTGATCGAGACCTGGCTCATGGACTCCAACTCCTCAGATTCCCTGGCCCGGTTGTACCCGGTCGGCAGCAAGGTTCGCATCATTGGATACTGGGTCGGAATCGAACCCGTTGAGCTTTTTGATTCCTACACGGTGCGTGGTTACCGGGGCGCGAATCGTCTCCTGCTCATTGACCGTCTGGGCAATCGCTTTGGCTGGAACACCAAGGAATGCGTCCATCCCGGCGTCGGCCTGGAGTGGCTGCACCAAAACAGCCCGGCGTTTGCCAAGGGTTCCGCAACCCAGCGGCTGCTGCGGGACTTTGTCGGCAAACGCTTCCTGCGCCTTCGGCCTGCCATTCGCGACCGCATCCTGCTCCAGCAGCCGGATTTGAAACAACGCATCCTCGACCTCCTCCACACCCTTCAAGCCTGATCCCCTCCATGTCTTATTCGATTTGTCTCAAAGGCTTTGTGCCTGCCGAAGCAGCCCGAGTCACCTCACTTCTTAACCAGCAGGGTCACCGCGTGGTGCGCACCATGGAAGTGGCCCAGCTGGTGGTCACCGGCCCCGATGCCCCCCGCGAAATCTACCAGACGACCCAACGACTGGGCGTCCGCCTTCTGTCTTGGGAGGATTTCAGGCAGCGCCATCTCTCCAGTGCAGCAGCTACGGAGGAGGCCGGGCCCGTGCCCGTCGTCCAGGCTGCTCCACTGCCGTTTCTGGAAGATCTGGTCGACCGGATTCGGATTCTGGATCAGCACCTGCAGAAAGCGCCGATCGAGGCAGACACGCCCCTTGGGCTGATTCCCGACAAGGAGCGGTTTCGCCACATTTGCTTCGACCAAGGTCTCGCCGACACGCTTCATGCGGTGGCGATTGGTGCCAGGTACGACCTCCCGGTGGCCTTGGAGGGGGAAACCTCCACGACCAAGAGCACGGGTGTGCTGTTGCTGGCGCATCTGCTGCAACAGCCCGTGCTGCGGCACAACCTGCATGGTCAAACCGATTCCGGGGAACTGGTGGCTCGCTATGTGCCGGGCAACGCCGGGGACGGTCTCGACATGCAGACGCTCCTGGCACTTGCGCCTCGGCTTTCCCCGGAGAGTCGCGCGCTTCTGGAGCAGGCCCACGAGGCGGGCCGGGCCTTGAGCGCTTTTGAAATCCAGTGGCTGGCTGGCCGCGAAGGTCTGCCGATCAAGCAGTGGAGCCTGCAACTCGGCAGCCTGGTCAAGGCCCTGGAAAAGGGACTGTGGCTCATGCTCGACGAGCTGAACCTGGGCGAGGCGCCGGTCCTCGAACGGCTGAACAGTGTCCTCGAAGTGCCGCGAACGCTCGTGCTCAGTGAAGGCGATGGCCGGATCTATGGTCCGGGATGGGATCGCCCGGTGCATCCGCGCTTCCGTGTCTTTGCCACGCTCAACCCCGCCGAGTACAGCGGCCGCAACGTGATGAGCCCGGCGTTTCGGGATCGTTTTTCGATCTGGCATCAGCCGCCGACGCCGGGTGAGGCGGATTACCTGGCCATGATCCGGTTTCTTGTCACCGGTCACCATCCGGTGGTTTACTGCAAGGGCGTGGCCTATCAGGCGGCGAGCACCCCTCCGCTGCTGGAGCGGCTGCAGTCCTTGCCGGACTGGGACACGCTGGCCCGTCAGTTGGCGCTTTTTCAGTCGGCTGTGGTGAAAGCCGCCGGTTCGGAAGGCGGCCCGGCCAGCCTGGGGCGCACGCGCCGCGAGCGCTACACCTTCACGCGCCGCACGTTGTTGAACACCCTGGATTTCATCCATCGCCAACTGGGCGAGGGACTTCCCGCTGAGCGCCGCCTGCTCCGGGATGCCATCGAGCTGTTTTATCTCAAGCGCCTGCGCGACGTGGCGGATCGCAATGCCATGACGGCCCTGCTGCGTGCCGCTGACCTCTGACCTCCATGAGCCCGATCAATTCTGAATACGTTCGAGAACTTGGGGGGCTGGGTGGGCTGATTTCCCAGCAACCCCACATCCGCCTTGAACTTCGTGATGGCCCTTGGAGCTTCAACTGGAAGGAGGCCGTGATCACGGCCAACCCGGCTGACCTGATCCTGCATTCGAAGGATTTTTGCAGGGGGCTCATCGTCCACGAAGCCGGGCACGCGCTTTTGACGCGGCTTTGGCACATGGTGCCGCCTGAGCAGCTCTCCGACCCCGCGGTTCACCTGCTGCTCAACGCCATCGAGGATTGCCGCATTGAGCGCTGGCTCCAGAAGCGTTTGCCCGGCAGTGCGCCCTGGATTCAAACCTACAACAACACGCTCTTTGCCGAGTTGCTGGAGGCTAAGGCAGAGGAGTTGGAGCAGGATCCCGCAGGCGCCTTTCTGACCAGCATTCTGTGCCGGTGGTGGTATGGACGAAATCCGTTGCATCTGCCCGAAGTCACCCGGGCGGCCCTGGAGGAGGCCTGGCCGCACATTCAGCTCGCCATCGAGGCTTGCCCGCCGGTGCACTGCCCGGACCCGGTCGAGGCACAGCGCCGTTATGACGCGCATCCGGTGAAGGTCTGTTATCACGCCATGGACTACGGTGCAGCGCCCTCACCCATGGAATTGCCAATCCGCATGGCTCAGCACGAGATGTGGGAGTTGGTCTGGCGAAAAATTCTGCCCGTGTTTCGCCGGCTGATGGAGCAAACCCAGTCGCCGCTGGGCGAGCTCGCCAAGCAGCTTCAGGCATTGCGCGACTGGCTCCAGCGGATGAGCTATCTGGCCCAGCCGGGCCATGGCTTGCAGGCGGGGAACGGCAGTCCTGACGGCCAAGGGACAACCGGCACCACTGGTGGTCGTGGCCTCGCTTCCCTTGAGGTCCTGAGTCGCAACGAACGCCACTATCACGAGGCGTTGGCGCGCCACCACGGGGCGATTGAATCGATGTCCGATGCCCTGCTGCGCCATCTGACCGCCGAGGTGAAAATGCGCTGGCACGGCAACCACCGGATTGGACAGCGCCTCGACATGCGCCGTGCCATGCAGTTTGAGGCCGATCCGCGCCAGTGTGACAACCTGTGGGAGCGCCTAGTGCGCCCCACCCGTCCCGACCCCGCTTTTGTTGTCCTCGCCGACGCCTCCGGCTCGATGGAGGGCGACCGGGCGGCTGCGACGTTCGAAGCCTTGGTCATGCTGCGTGAATCCTGCCTGCGCACGGGGATTCCCCTCAGCATTCTGATGTTCAGCTCGGACGTGCATTGCGTGCAGGACTGGACACATCCGACAGACGGTGATGTCATGGCCAAACTCTGTCGCCTGCGCAATCAGCCGGATGGGGGCACCAACATGACGCTGGCCTTGAGCCGCGCCAACGAGCTGATTCAAGAGTTGCCGCACCGCCATCGCCATTTCTGGCTGCTCAGTGATGGCGAGCCCGACGACCCGGAGGGCACCCGTCGCGAACTGCGAGCGCTGCAAAGCCATACCTCGACCATCACCGCCCTGGGACTGGGTCCACAGACCGATTCCCTGCGAAAACTGGTTCCCTCGGCACTGACCAACCTGTCCTCCGCCCATCTGCCGCACATCGCCGGCCGTCTGTTCCAACGCATGGCGCGTGTCGCCTGAACGAATTCCTCCACCACCCCAATCCCACCCTCAACACTCCACACACATGATCGGTTCCATCATCGGCGACATCTGCGGCTCCACCTATGAATTTAGCGGCATCAAGCATGTCGATTTCGATCTCACGCATCCCGCGAGTGAGATCACCGACGATTCCATCCTCAGCTTCGCCACAGCGGAAACGCTGCTTCGGGGCGGCGATTATGCCGAAGCCTACCGACGCTACGGCACGACCTATCGCTTTCCCATGGGCGGCTACGGCCATGGCTTCAAGTGCTGGCTTTACGGCGGCAGCAGCGAACCGTACAACAGCTGTGGCAATGGCTCCGCCATGCGGGTGGGTCCGGTCGGTTGGGCCTGCGATACGGTGGAGGCTGTGCTCAAGGAGGCGGCCCGCTCGGCGGGCGTCACGCACGACCATCCCGAAGGCATCAAAGGCGCGCAAGCCACTGCCCTCGCGGTCTTCATGGCGCGCCACAAGGCCTCGAAGGAGGACATCCGCTCCGAGATCAGCGGTCGCTTTGGCTACGACCTGAGCCGCACCTGCGACGAGATTCGTCCCGGCTATCACTTCAAGCCCACCTGCCAGGAAACCGTGCCGGAAGCGCTGGCGGCCTTCTTCGACAGCACCAGCTACGAGCACGCCCTGCGGCTGGCCATCAGTCTGGGCGGCGACGCAGACACCCTCGCCTGTATCGCCGGCGGCATCGCGGAGGCCTGGTATGGCTCCATCCCGGATCATCTCCAGGAGTTCGCTACGCCTCGGATTCCCGAGCCCTTGTCCGCCCTTCTGCAGGAATTTCGCGCCACCTACGGCCCCTCCCATCAGCCCTGATCCCCAACCCCATCTCCCCTCATGAACAAGCTCCTCTGCCTGACCGTCCTCGGTCTTCTCGCCGCCTGCAACACCTCCACCCAGCCGCCTTCGATTGGCAAGGCCCTGCCCAACTGGTCGCCCGAGTTGGATGAACCCATCCTGCTGCTGGAGGAATTGCTGGAAAAGAGTGAGGCCCAGCAGGACATGAACTACTTGGCGACCAATCTGGAGTCCCTCTACGATGCCCAGCTTTGGCTGGCCTTTCAGGCCCATCTGGAAAACCTGCCGGCCGAGGCGAGGAAGCAGGCGCTGGAGGAGCAGCGGCAGTGGCTTGTCCAGCGCAAAGAGGCGACCGACGAAGAATACGACTCCTACGAAGGCGGTTCCGGGGCGCCACTGGGGGCAGCCCGTCTTTCGATGGAGATGACGCAGAAGCGTCTCGCCACCCTTCAGCAATCGCAACCCTGAGCCGCAACACTCGCAGCCCCCAAGCCTTGCAAACCCCTTCGATCCCTGAGGCCTACGATGCCGAACGCGCGCCGCCCGTGCCCCCGCTGCCGCTGTGGCAACGGTTGAAACTTCGCGAAGTGGCCCTTTGCCTCCTGACCTTTCACCTCGGCTTCTTCGCGCACCTGTTCTGCAAGGAACTTGAGCCGGATCCTCCCCTCCAGTTCCATGCCGCCGCACCGGCGGAAGCCGCGCCTTTCTCCATGGAGGCCCTTCGCGGCATGGTGGAATCCATGCCGGACGACGGCTTTCGCGCCTGCCTGCAGATGGTGATCGGCACGGCCTATGCCGACCGCTGCGATGAGTTGCTGGTGCATTCCCTGCCGTTCCTGCAACGGGTCCTGGGGAACAAGGACAGGTCTGCAGATGCCAAGCCTGATGCTAAACCCCGCCAACGGATCAAGCCCAAGCGCCTCAAGCGCCCGAATCTCAACAGCGGTCAGCTTCTCACCTCCCTCGACCCGGCATCATGACAACCGCCCCTTTTTGGCCTGCACGACTCACGGTGCGAATGGACGCGGAGGCCATGCTTCGCTTTGCCCGCGAGGAAGCCTTCTGCGCCAAGGACTTTCCCTTCGCGATGACCAGTCGTGTGCTGTGCCGCCACACGACCGCCGAGTTTTTTCTCCCGGCTCTCCGGGATCTGGAGAAAGTCGGCGAGGACTGGTTACTCAAGGGTCCCGAGGACCTACCGCAACATCTGGAGGTCTTTGGCTTGAAGGTCCCCCTTGCGCTGGACGACTGGGCCGGTCAGTTCTGCTGGGAACTGAAACTCTCCAAGCATGGCGGCTGGGATGTGTTCTCGATCAATGACCATGTTCTTGCCGTCCTCGGGGGCGATGATGCTCCGCCCGGCCCCTTGCCGCCCGGCGACAGGCCCCTGGGGGTTTCTTTCTGTGCACGTCGCTCGCTGTCGGATTTGCCGGCCTCCTCGAGGGTTACCTCGCTCTTCATTCATGGCCTAGCCACCTCGTCGGCGCGCAGTGCCGAGGTCATCCGTGCCATGACCGAGTTGACGGATTTGCAAATCACCCACGCCCCGGCCTTGAATCTGGGTCGCCTGCTGCCAGAGAGTTTGCACCGTCTGGATCTGAGCCTTTATCGAGGCAAGCTGTTCCCCAACCCGCTGGCATCCCTGGTGAATCTGGAGGAGTTGGCGTTGTCCATGCCAGCCCTCGAGAGTGCCTGCCCGGGGAATCTGGACGGCTTGCAACTGCCGCGGAGCCTGCGGCGAGTCAGCCTCGTTTTGCCACTTCAGGTGAACCAACTGGAGTTTCTTCGTGAACTGCGACACCTGCGCGAACTGAAGATCGAGAGGTGCTTTGGAGTGTCGACCCTGAAGGGAATTGCAGAACTGACCGAAATGGAGGACCTCAGCCTTCATGGCCCCGGCTTGTTGCGTGATCTTGGCCCGCTTCAGAACCTGCAGAAGCTGCGAAACCTCGAGTTGTGCGGATTTGGTGATCTCAGGGACCTGTGCCCGCTCCGCCAACTCAAAAGTTTGCGCAGCCTCACCCTGATTCGCTGCGATGAACTGCGCGATCTGTCTCCGCTCACCCAGAACGAGGGATTGACCTCCCTTGTCGTGGTGGATTGTGCGGCCGTTCACGACCTGACGATGTTTGAGGGCAAACGTTCCCTTCACGTCATTCATGCCGGCGCGCACAAGTTTCCAAAATCGTCGAACAAGCCGTCGATCGAGGATTACCTCGACTGACATCGGAAGCACGCATCGAAGTGTGATGAATCTGCCAGGATACCGCCCACCTCAGTGGCCACCGCGCTCCAATAAGATAGAACGCGCCCCAAGTGCAACCTCGGGTGTTCTTGGGATCCGGATCTCAAGAGCATTCAGAAAGCCAAACCCTCCCCCCACCATTGTCCCACCCCCTTTGCTAAACTCCTAATCTATGAATAACCAACTCGCTGAAATCGCCTTTATCCTCGACCGCTCCGGTTCCATGAAACCGCTGCAGGAAGCCGCCGTCACTGCTTTCAATGCCTTCGTCAAAACCCAGCTCGACGTTCCGGGCGATGCCCACCTGACTCTCGTGCAGTTTGACGACGCCTACGAAGTGCCGGTTTTGGCACGACCTCTCAAGGAGGTGCCGGAACTCACCGCCGCCACCTACGTCCCGCGCGGAAGCACCGCTCTGCTTGACGCAATCGGCCGCACGATCACCGAAACCGCGCGACGCCTGGACGGGCTGCTTGGCGACAAAAAACCCGGCAAGGTCATCATGGCCATCTTCACGGATGGTCACGAGAATGCCTCCCGCGAATACAACTCCAAGCAGACCAACGAGCTCATTCGCGTTTATCGAGACACCCATGGCTGGGAGTTCCTCTTCCTCGCCGCCAACCAGGACGCCATTGCCAGTGCAGCGGCCCTGCACATGGATGCGCATCTCAGTAGTAGCGTGGAGTTTTCAGCGAAGGGAATGCACAGCGGTTGGATGGCAGGCTCTCGCAAAATCCGCTCCCTGCGGATGAAAGCCAGCGGCACCATGGACCAGCAGGCCATGGCGGACGACCGAAAAAACTTGGCAGAAATCATCAAGGAAGAAGACGAAAAGAACAACAAGTCCGAGGCATGAACCATCCCTTTCAAGTGGGTCAGCGGGTAATCTGCCTTGACGATCTTTTTCCTCAAGCGGTCTTCGAGTGCTACGATGATGTCCCGCGTCGTGGCGGTGTCTACACCGTCTCAGAAATCCTGTTTGGGAAGAACTACTGCACAGGCTTGGTTGGACCCAGCATCCGGCTCAAGGAGACACCTCCCATTGACCCATCGCAGGGATCCTTCAGCGCGCATCGCTTTCGAGCGATTCACCCCGTAAAGGCAGCCCAAACCCATTGTGAAATCACTTCAGTCTGAGCTCAATTAACTTTTGCCAATGCCGGAGCATGCCCGCAGCAGGAAACCTGCAACGCTCCCGTCGTTTCTCTACCTCTGGCACTTGGGGCAGAAAAACGTTGAGCGGTTGCTCATGACGGTGCGGCGGACGAGGCTGCCGCAGGTGCGGCAGGGTTCGCTTTCGCGATCGTAGACGCGCAGGGTCTGCTGGAAGTAGCCGGGCTCGCCCTTCTCGTTGACGAAGTCGCGCAGGGTGGTGCCGCCCATCTGGATCGATGCGGCCAACACCTCGCGGATGGCGGTGACGAGACGCGCCAGACGGGGCTTGGCGATGCCACCGGCGGGCCGGTCGGGGCGGATGCCGGCCATGAAGAGGGCCTCGCAGGCGTAGATGTTGCCGACGCCGGTGACGACGTGGGAATCCATGATGACCGCCTTGATTGGTGCGCTGCGCCCATGGCAAGCCTGGTGCAGGTGCTGCGTGGTGAAATCGGGACCGAGCGGTTCCGGGCCGAGTTCGGCGAGCAGTGGGTGGCTTTCCGGATCGCCCGGCACCCACAGGCAGGCGCCGAAGCGGCGCGGGTCATGAAAACGGATCTGGCGGCCGCGGTCGGTCGTGAGGGCGAAATGATCGTGCTTTTTCCAGGGCTGGCCGGGATCGCTGACGCGCAGGCTGCCTGACATGCCCAGATGCACCAGCAGGGTGCCGGCCGGAGTGGTGAAGAGCAGGTACTTGCCGCGCCGGCGCGCGAATTCGATGCGCTGCCCCTCGAGCTCGTGGATCGTGTCGGGCACCGGCCAGCGCAGGCGCGGGTCGCGCACGATGACCTCGCGCACCGTGCGACCGACCAGCCAGGGTTCGACCCCGCGCAGGGTGGTTTCGACCTCGGGAAGCTCAGGCATGCACGTCGCCGCTGCCCTCGCCGAGGGCCTGTTCGAGCGCGCGCCAGGCAAGCATGGCGCACTTGACACGCTGGGGGAATTTCTGAACGCCCTCAAGCAGTTGCAGTTCGCCGAGCGCATCCTCATCGGCCACCTGGCCCTCGCCAGTGACGACGCTGCGGAAGTCCTGGAGCAGGCCGGCGGCCTTGGCCTTGCTGGCACCCTTGACCTTGACGGTCATCATGGAGGCGCTGGCCTGGCTGATGGCGCAGCCCTGGCCGCTGAACTTGACGTCCTCGATGTTGCCCTCGGGATTGAGCTTCAGCCAGAGATCGATCTCGTCGCCGCAGGTCGGGTTGTCGCCGTGGACATGAATGCAGTCGCCGCCGAGTTCGCCGTGATTGCGCGGGTGGCGGGAGTGATCGAGGATGACCTGTTGATAGAGGTCGCGGAGGTCGTCGGAAATGGGCATGGGCGGGTCAAGTAAAACTGCGCGCCGGGGCACGCAATCAGAAAGGAACGCGGGGGTTGCGTGGGCCGGATGCGTCAGCCGAAAAAGCGGATCGCCTCGCGCAGGACCTCAAGGAGGCGGTGAACCTCCTCGGGGGTGTTGTAGAAGTAGAAGCTGGCTCGGCTGGTGCCGGGGACCTTGAAGCGCTTCATCAGCGGCTGGGTGCAGTGATGGCCGCCGCGCAGGGCAACCCCCTGAGTGTTGACGAACTCGACGAGATCGTGCGGGTGGGCGCTTGCAAGGCTGAAGGCTGCAAGCGCGGCGCGCGGGCTGGCCGGGCCGAGCAGGCGCAGGCCGGGCAGTTCCTGCAGGCCTTCCCATGCGAGCCGGGTAAGGGCTTCGCCATGGGCATGGATGACGTCGAGGCCTATGACGTCGAGATAGTCCATGGCCGCGGCGAGACCGATGGCGCCGGAGATGTCGGGCGTGCCGGCCTCGAAGCGCGCGGGCGGCGCCTTGTAAGTGCTCGACTCGAGGGTGACGCCAAGGATCATCTCTCCCCCGCCCTGCCAGGGTTCCAGGGTTTCGAGGAGTTCGTAGCGACCGTACAGCGCGCCGATGCCCGTGGGACCGCACATCTTGTGGCCGGAGAAGGCGTAGAAATCGCAGCCTAGCTCGCGCACATCGACCGGCAGGTGACCGACCGCCTGGGCGCCGTCGACGAAGCTGGTGATGCCGAGCGCGCGGGCCTTGGCGCAGAGGTCGCGGGCCGGGTTGATCGTGCCGAGCGAGTTGGAAACGTGGACGAAGGCGAAGAGCTTGACCGGGCCATCGAGCAGAGCGTCGATCTTCTCGAGGTCGAGGGTGCCGTCGTCGAGCACGGGGATGTGGCGCAGGGTCGCGCCGCTGCGCTTGGCGGCGAGTTGCCAGGGCACAAGGTTGCTGTGGTGCTCCATGCCGGTCGTCAGGATGACGTCGCCGGGCTTGAGGAACTGGAGGGCCCAGACCTGGGCGACCAAATTGACGGCCTCGGTGGTGCCACGGGTGAAGATGATCTCCTCCGGGCGGGCGGCGCCAAGGAAGCGGGCGGTGCGGGCGCGGGCGGCTTCAAAAGCGTCGGTGGCGCGCATGCTCAGCTCGTGCAGGCCGCGGTGGACGTTGGCGTTGTCGGCCTCGTAATAGTGGCGCAGGACGTCGAGCACCTGGCGAGGCTTCTGGCTGGTGGCGGCGTTGTCGAAGTAGACCAGCGGCCGGCCGTGCACCTGCTGGTGCAGGACCGGGAAATCGGCGCGCAGATGGGAGAGATCGATCATGGGGACATTCAGGATGGCACGGTGCGGGCAAGTCTCAACCCCTCACACACGCAGCAGGTGGTGCTTGGGTTTGCCGTGGCGCTGGCGGTGGGTGAGCGGCGGCAGGTCGAGATGGAAGAGATGGCGCAGGGTTTTGTCGTGGCGTTTCAGCACCCGGCCGGCCTCGGCCTGCAGGGCCTGCCAGCGCCGCCAGGGGTGGTCTGGAGCGTGGACGAGGTGTCGCAGCAGGCTGAGCCATTCGACGTAGGCGCGTGAGAGGTCGCCCTCGGCGACTCCGCGGCGAAGCTCGCGCGCGTCGGGTCGCTCGGGGTGCAACAGGGCGTCCAGCAGTTCCGCCGCGCCCTCGCCGTAGTCGACCGGCAGGCCGTGCTCGAGGTAGCCGTGGTGATTGACGTACCCGTAAGTGTTGCGGCAGATCGCGGCCAGTCGCTCCGAGCCGCAGGCCACCGGCAGGTCGAGCTTGGCGCCGCTGCGCAGGTTGGCGAGGTGGGGAATGAGATCCTCAATCCGGTAGCTTTCATCCTCCAGGGCGGCGACCACGGCCAGCCCTTCCCCGCCCTGGAAAAAGGAAAAGATCTCGCCGCGCCGCGTCGGTGCACCGCGGGCATCGATGAGACCCAGCGCCCGCCAGGCATGGATCGGCGAGCCCGGGCGCGGCTGGCGTTCCCCGGCGACGGCATCCTGGGCTTCGACGGCCGTGTCGCGCCGAACCATGACGGTGCGCTCGCGCGGCTGGAAGAGCGGGTGGTCGTGGGAATCGCGATAGACCGGCGCCTCCAGCCCGGCGAGATCGAAGACCGCGAAGACCAGACCCTCCTTGTCGACCAAGCTGGTGAGCCGTGGCCGCGCCTCCGGCAGAAACTCCGGGTGTGGTGCGAGAATCGCCGCGGCGAGGGTGTCGGCATGGAGAATCTCGATTTCCTCGAGCGCCACCTCCTGCTGCTTGCGCGGCAGGCCGAGCAGGCGGCGCAACCCCTTGGTCGGCCGCACCCGGCGCTGGCCCTCGCCCTCGATCGGCACGCCGAGCGGCATCTCGACGCCATAGCGCTCCTTGCTCAGCCGGCCGACCCTGCCGAGGCCGGTGGCGAAGCGGGCAACAAAGCCTGGCACACTCAGGGCCGGCGCGATGCGTTCCGGATCTGCCAGCCAGACCTGGGTCAGTGGCAACCGTTGCTCCGGTACGTTGGCGCGGCGTTCCCATTCGCCCTTGGAGTTGAAGATCTGTTTTTCGGTCGCTTCCAGCCCGAAGAGCGCTTTCACCTCGCGCAGGCCCTCGGCAAGCGCGCCCTCATCGGCCCGTTCCTCCAGCCCAAGCAGGGGTGGCACGCGGGCATAGAGGCGGTCGGCAAAGCACGCCGCCGCCTCGAAGGGGCAGGCTTCCGTCTGAGACGCATGCTTCATGACACGCAGAAAGACCGGCCAGGCGAGCTGGCTGCTGCGGTGGAGGCGTGCCGGCCGGGCGTCCATGAGGGTGGGACTCAGCCTCGTGGTGACGACGTGGCCCTTGTCGTCGAGACCCCGGCGACCGGCCCGACCGTACATTTGCAGCAACTCGTCGGGTGCCAGTTTGTGCTCGGCCCGGCCGTCGTGAAAGGTGGTGGCGGCGACGTGGACGCTGCGCACCGAGAAGTTGATGCCGGCCGCCAGGCCCATGGTGGCGACGACCACGCGCAACTGCCCCGCCTTGGCGAGGGGCTCGACGACCCCGGCACGGGCGGCGTAGGACAGGCCACTGTGGTGGTAGGCGATGCGGCGCTCGAGCAGGCTCGACAGCTCGCGGCCGCAGGCCGAGCGCTGCTGCGGGGTCAACTCCAGCGGATCGGCCGTGGGCAGGTCGTTGGCCAGGCGCTTGGCGATGCTTTCCGCCTCGCGGCGGCGCGGCGAAAAGATGAGCAGGGGCGCCAGGTCGGCGAGCAGGACGGCGGCGGCGAACTTGGGCCAGAATTGCTCAAAATGGCGGGTCAGGCGCTGCGGCAGGGCTTCCCAAGGTACCTCCTCCAGCGGCACGGGGCGCTCGCGGGTGGCGACGCCCTCGGCCTTGCGACCGAGCCGCTGCAGCCAGGCCACCACATCCTCGGGATTGGCGACCGAACCGCTGAGCAGGAGCAGGCGCGTGCCGGCGGGGGCCAGGGCGACGGCGGCCTCGTAATGGCTGCCGCGCGAGCCGTCGGCGATCATCTGGTATTCATCGATCACCAGCAGGGCCGGTCCCTCGCCGCGGACGAGTCGCTCGAGCTGGGTTTCCAGGGTGGCCACCAGGACCGGTGCCGACAAGTTTTCCGCGAGGTCGCCCGTGGCGATGCCGACGTCCCAGCCCGCCTCCTGCCATTCGGCATACTTGTCGTTGGCGAGCGCCCGGGTGGGCACGGTGTACACCGCCTGGCCCTGCAGCGAGCCGGACTGGTGCAGCAGTTCGAAGATGTAGGTCTTGCCGGCGCCGGTGGGGGCGCTGACGACAACGTCACTGCCCTTGCGCAGGTGCGCAACCGCCTGGTGCTGCCAGGGATCGGGCAGCTTCAGCGTGTTGAGGGCCTCGAGCATGGACTTGTTTACGAACGGGCGGCCCGGCCGGCAAGGAGCAGCACGCAAAATCGGGCTGTTGGCACGCAGTCCGGGCATTGGGATCGCTTTCAGCGATTGCAAGATTGCCTCTCCATGGCCAGTTCCCTGCATTCCATGAAACCCCTTTCCCTGCTCTGCCTCCTGGCACTGCCCGCTTTTGCGGCCTCGCCCACCTTCAAGAAGCACACCCTGACCCGCGAGTTCGTCGCCGAAGGCGCGCACTTCGCCGATTTCGATCAAGACGGCCACAACGACATTTGCGCCGGCCCCTACATCTGGAAGGGACCGGATTTCAAGGAACGCCTCGAGTACACGGCCCCGGCCGAGAAACCCTACGATCCGGGCAAAGGCTACAGCGACTACTTCCTGACCTACAGCCACGACTTCAACGCCGACGGCTGGCAGGACATCTTGGTCTTCTCCTGGCCCGGCAAGGAGACCTGGGTGTTTGAAAACCCGAAGAACAAGGGCGGCCACTGGACCCGCCACACGATCTTCGACATCACCGACAACGAGTCGCCGACCCTGGGCGACATGAACGGAGACGGCAAACCCGAGCTGATCTGCCACACCAGCTCCGGCAGCCAGCCTCCGAAGGGCGGCCGCCTCGGTTTCGCCGAGATCGATTGGGCCCTGCCGTTCGGCAAGGCTAGCTTTCGGCCGATCACCCCGGTGACGGCGGAAAATGACAAGAAGTACTTTCGCTACACCCACGGCTATGGCTTTGGCGACGTCAACGGCGACGGCCGCGCCGACCTGCTGACCAAGGAGGGCTGGTTCGAGCAGCCGGCCGACCTCAAGGAGGACAAGGATTGGGCCTTCCATGCCGCCCCCTTTACCCCCGAGGGCAAGCGCGGCGGTTCCTTCCTGCTCGTCTACGACGTCAACGGCGACAGCCGCAACGACGTCATCACCAGCCATGATGCCCATGGCTACGGACTCGCCTGGTACGAACAGAAGGCCGACGGCAGCTTCACCGAGCACAAGCTCATGGGGGCGACCGTCGAGGAAAGCCCGGTGGGCGTGAAGTTCAGCCAGCTGCACGCCCTGCAACTCGCCGACATGGATGGCGATGGTGTGCTTGACCTGGTCACCGGCAAGCGGCGCTGGGCACACGGTCCGCTCAAGGATGACGAACCGAACGCCGCGCCCGTGCTCTACTGGTTCAAGATCGAGCGCGACGGCAAGGGCGGCGCCAAGTTCGTTCCGAACCTCATCGACAATGCCAGCGGCGTTGGTACCCAGGTCACTCCGGGCGATGTCAACAGGGACGGCAAGATGGATGTCGTCGTCGGCAACAAGATGGGCGTCTTCGTCTTCCTCCAGGATTAAGGTGATCCTTGGTTTGTCTGGAAAAGCATCTGGCTTTCTCAGCAAATTCTGACAACCTAAGGTTCCACGCGATGGGCGTGGAATCTCACGCATGTTTGAACTCGTCTTCAATCCCGACGAAACCGATCCCACGGTGGTCCCCCTCTCGTCGGGAGGGATCCGTGTTGGGCGTGACGAGGAGAACGACCTGATCCTGCACGAATTGTCGGTGTCGGCTTTTCACGCCGAACTCGTTTGTCTCGAGGACGGCGGCTTGGGCGTCATCGACCTCGGTTCTTCGAATGGCACCTTTGTCAATGGCGACCGCATCAACCGGGCCGTGCTCAAGCAGGGCGACCGCCTGATGTTCTCCTGCGTGCATGCCGTGGTGACGGTCAAGGAGCAGGCCGCAGGCGAACTCTGGAAGCCGCGGCTGGAAAGCCTGGCCCAGGCGGTGCGCACGATCTCCGTGCGGCCTTGAAACTCACTTTTTGGAGGCGTCGCGAAAGCGCGAAAAGAGGCCGCGTTTGGCAGGTGTGGCCGGGGCCATTGTCGCATCGTCCTCCACTGGGATGGCCCGCGGCGGTTCAGGAGGGGTGGATGCGTCCTTCGGCGCTGTTTGGGGGACGGCTTTTGGTGTCGCCTTGGCAGCGACCTGCGGCACGGGCGGCGTCTTGGCTGCTGCTGTCGCGGGTTCAGCGGCCTTGGCGGGTGCTGGCGGGGCCGCGGATGGCACCGCCATCGCCGGCGCTGCGGCCGTGGGGGGAGCGGCGACGGGTTCCTCCTTGCGACGATTGCCAAAGCGCAGGCTGAAACCACGCTTGGGCTGGCTTTCCTCGACGGGTTCCGCCCTGGGAATGTCGGCTGTCATCGCCGCGGCGGCAGGCTGGACGGGGGCATTGGTGATAACCGTCACCGGATCCTGAGTTGCCGGCGGCTGGGTTTTCGGGGCGGATTTAGCCCGAGCCACCGACCTCGTTGGCACAGCCTTGGCGGGGGTCGCTTTCGGCAATTCCAGACGTGGAGGTTCAGGCAATGCGGTGGTGGCCGGACCGGTCATCACTGGCTTGGCTTTGGCAGGCGGGATCGTGATCGGTGGCGGCTTGGGCGCCGGTGCCTTGGCCACCGATTTGGGTTCAGGCACGGGGACAGGCTTTGGCGCCGCCTTGGCGACCGGCTTGGGTTCTGGCTTCGGACGGGCTTCGGAGGGCGCCTTCTTGGCGGAACTTCTGGCCAGGTCGGGTTGTTGTTTCTCCGGAGCCTTGGGTATCCCCGTCTTGAGCGACGCAAGATAAGCGACAAGATCACGCACCTCGGCCGGCTTCAGGATTCCGAGCATGGGTGGCATGACAGACATGGCCGGGCTTTTCTGGGAGATGGCTGCCGTGTCGACACGGCGCAGCGAGCCATCGGGCAGTTTGAATTCCAGTGCCTCGGCTTTTTCGGAAACCAAGCTGCCGGCAACGCTGGTGCCGTCCTTCAGCGTGAGCGAGACGAGGCCGTAGCCGGGACTGATGACCGCCGCGGGATTGACAAGGGATTCGAGCAGCTCGGCACGACTGCGCTGGGCGCCGATGCCCTTGAGGCTGGGGCCGACGGCACTGCCCTCCTTGGCCTCGATCAGGTGGCAGGCGAGACAATTGGCACCGAGGTGATTCGTTGCCAGGTCGCGACCGCGCTCTGGATCCCCGCCTTCAAGCAGATCCTGCACCGGCGCGGATTGGCGCGTCTGCTGAAAAGTGGTGAGGCTGGACGCCAGTCCGGGACGAGCCTGGGCCGCCTCGAGGATGTCAAGACGAAGCTCAGGCTCGGCGCGGTCACTGCCCAACTGACGGAGCAAGTCTTCGACCCAGGCATCGGCCGCGCTGTTTTCGAGGGTCGCCGCGAGGCCCAGAACCGCTTGTTTTTCCTTGAGACTGCCGCTGGCGAGAACGCGATCGAACTCGGCGAGCGCCTCTGCTGGCCGATGCTTGGCGAGCTGGCCGAGCGCATCAATGCGCAGGGCTTCGGGCGCCGATTTGCCAAGGGCGAGGCGCACCGCTTCGGCGAAGGCCGGGGTTGCGGCGTGACGGGCGGCGAGCAGGCGGAGGGCGCCGGCACGCAGGGGGGGGGCGGTGCTGGTATCGGCAATGAAGCCCTGCAGGACGCCTGGCTCGAGATCGATCTCGAGTTGAATGAAGAGTTCGAGCACGGCTGCCTTGAGGACGGGATCGGCCAACGCCAGGAGGTCGGCTTTCCACGTTTCAATGAGGGCAGGCGACAGGGCCTTGTCGTCGAGACGCGGGTAGGTGCCTGCGGTGCCATCGACGCGATCGAGCCTGGGCGGCTTGGAGAAAAGGTTGAGCGCCTGGAAGGCCTCCCGCGCGAGGGCCGGTTCCTGATGCAGGGCGTATTGCAGCAACCGGGCGGCGTTGACGGGCTGGCCGAGGCGCAGGTTGGCATTGATGACTCGGCGGCGAACGGTTTCCGTCAGCGGTCGCTCGGCATCAAGCAGAGCCGCCAGCTTGGGCAGGGCCTCGGGAAGGCCGGCATCATCATGAATGGCGCGCGCCACCTCGTCACGAACCACGTCCGCCGGGTCGTCGAGGTAAGCGGTGATTTGGGGTGAGCGCTGCCGTGCCAAGGCCAGGGCGCAGAGCAGGCGCACGGGCTCGGATTCGGAATCGTGCCGCGAGGCCAGCTCCTCGGCGGACATGCAGCCGGCGAGACCGCCAACCAGGGCGTGACGCAGCCAGGGATCTGGGGCGTCGCGCTCAACGCGATCGAGCAGGTAAAAGGCGGCATTGTTGAGTTCGACCTTGGCAAGCGACAGGTTGGCGAAGGCGGGAGCCATGTGACCGAGGGCCAGTCCGGCGTGGAAGCGCACGCGGGCCGACTCGCTGGTGAGCAGCCGGCTGAGGACGCGCGTCGAGGCAACGCTGGCCTTGGCATCGCCGAGGATCTTGGCCAGTTGGCATTGCAGCTCTGCATCGTCCGTGACGGCCAGCAGGTCGTGCACGACCGCCTCTGCCACCTGACCGCGGCGCAGGCCGATGCCGACGCCCCAAATCGCATGAACACGGGCGAGCCGCGGCCGGGTGGCATCGCCGGCGACCTTCAGCAGTGCCTGCCAGAGTCCGCGTTTGGCCAGTTCGAGCTCGGCGGCAAGCCGCACCCTCTGGTCGGCATGCCCCAAATGATGCTGCAATTCCGACTCGGAGCGCGAACCTAGCCCGGCAGCCAGCAGGTTGAGCGTCTCCTGACGGGCCGCCATGTCGCGATCCCCCACCCGCACGTCGACCGACCAGACCCCGCCCTTTTCATCGAGCGGATAGCCGCCATCCCAGTCCGCCATGTAGAGCGCGCCCTCGATGCCCCAGGCCATGCCAATGCCCATGACCCCACTGTTCACCAGCCGATGGCCGATTGCCTTGAAGGCCACCCCGTCCGGCTCGAGAGTGAAGGTTTCCATCCGTCCCGAGGGAAACTGGTTGAGCAGGAAATGTGCGCGCAGGCTCTTGCCAAGGGCCGTGCCGGGCTCGCGGACGAAGCCTGCGGGACCGTCGCTTGTGTTGGCCAGCGGTGGTGTGATGAACAGCGGCTGGCGCGAGGGGCCGCCCTGCCAGGGCGACTGCGGCTTCCAGATGTCCTCAAGAAACCACCGGCTTTCCTCCTTCATGTATTGGTGACCGCAGCGCCAGCCGGAGTCGCTGTCCTGAACGATGTAAACGAGTCGTTCGCGCTCGCCAGCCAGATCAGCGTCGTTGTCGACCCCGAACAGGTTGCCGAAGTCGTCGAAGGCGACCTCCTGGACGTTGCGCAGGCCGTGGGCGAAGACCTCGAATCCGGAACCATCGGGTTCAACACGCAGCACGGCTCCCTCATGCGGATAGGCCCATACCTTCCCGTTCTTGTCGGTGACGTTGACGCCCTTGTCGCCGATGCTCCAGTAGATGCGACCGTCAGGACCCAGTCGCGGACCGTGCATGTCATGCCCGGCATAGGCGAGGTGGATGCCGAAGCCGTGGACCACCACTTCACGGATGTCGGCGACACCGTCGTCGTCGGTGTCCTTGAACCGCCAGAGATCGGGGGCGATCGTCGCATACAACCAGCCGTCATGCCAGAGAATGCCGGCGGCAATGCCGGTAACCTCGGTGTTGAAGCCCTCGGCGAAGACCGTCATTTTGTCGGCCGTGCCGTCGCCATCGGTGTCGCGCAGTTGGTAGATGCGCTCGCTGTGCACGGTGAGGTCGCGCCAGTCGATGCTGCCGTCCTGGTTGTGATCCCTGAGACCACCGCGCGGCTGGTGCAGCTTGCCCGTCGCGAGTTCGCGCTGAAGGAAGGCTCGCTTGGCCTCGACACTGGTCAGACCGACGTCGTCGGGGATCCACAGGGGATGCTCGCGAATGTCGAGGTCGGCGACCTTGCGCCGCGTGGTTGCGGTTACGTAGACGCGTCCGGCCTCGTCGACTGCACAGGCCACCGGATCGGGCACGTTGAGGCTGCCCGACCAGCGGTGCAGGGCGACTTCGGCAGCCTGGCCTTGCGCCAGAAGGACCAAGAGCAGCAGGAGACGGGAGGGACGCATGCGCATGAGTATCGCCCCAAGGACCCGAGTCAAGAAAACAGCGTTCAGGTTTGGATGCGCAAAATCGCCTCGGCCACGCGCATGCCATCGGCTGCTGCGGAGATGATGCCGCCCGCGTAACCGGCACCCTCGCCAGCGGGATAAAAGTTGGCCATACCGGTGCAAACCAGCGTTTCGGGATCACGCGGGATGCGCACCGGCGCCGAGCTGCGCGTTTCGGCCGCGGTGAGCACGGCGTCTTCGAGCAGGAACCCGGGCAGCTTGCGGGCGATGAGCGGCACGGCCTGACGCAGGGTTTCAATCACAGGCCCGGGCAGGCACTCACGCAGATCGGTCCACACCACTCCCGGTTCGTAGGATGGCAGCACCTTGCCGCCGGTGGTGGAGGCGCGACCGGCCAGGAAATCGCCGAGCACCTGCGCCGGCGCACGGTAGTCGCCACCGCCCAGTCGGAAGGCGGCGCGCTCAATGTCGCGCTGGAACTCGACTCCGGCCAGCGGATGCGCGGCGCCGTAGTCGTCGGGACCTACCTCAACCATGAAGCCGCTGTTGGCATTCGCCTCCGCCCGAGCATAGCTGCTCATACCGTTGGTGACCACCATGCCCGCCTCCGAGGTGGCGGCGACGACGAGTCCCCCGGGACACATGCAGAAGCTGTAGGCGCTGCGGCCAGTGCCGGTGTGGGCGACAAACTTGTAGGGCGCTGAGCCGAGTCGCTTGTCGCCTGCCCAGCGACCGTAGAGCAGGCGGTCGATGTGAGCCTGGGGATGCTCGATGCGGACGCCGACCGAAAACGGTTTCGGCTCCATGGGCAGACCGTGGCGGTGCAACATGGCGAAGGTGTCGCGACTGCTGTGGCCCACCGCAAAGATCACCGGGGCGCCTTCAAGAACCGAGCCGTCAGCCAGCACGACCGCGTGAGCAGTCCCCTTCTCAACCACGAGGTCGGCAACTCGGGCGCCGAAGCGCACCTCGCCCCCGAGGGCGATGATTTCCTCGCGCACGTGACGCACCACCCGAATCAGGCGATCGGTGCCGATGTGCGGCCGCGCCTTGACCAGGATATCCTCGGGTGCGCCGGCCGCCACCATCTCGCGGAGCAGCCATGGAATGCGATGCTCGCGATCACGTATCTGGGTGTAGAGTTTGCCGTCGGAAAAGGTGCCGGCACCGCCCTCGCCGAACTGCACGTTCGACTCGGGGTTGAAATCCCAACCGCGACGCCAGAATCCGGTGACGTCGCGCGCGCGGTCGCCGGCACTCTTGCCGCGCTCTAGCAGCACAGGTTTGAGGCCGGCGCGTGCGAGCAGCAGGCCGCAGAAGAGACCGCAGGGACCGGTGCCAACGATGAGGGGTCGTCGCCTCGCATCATGCCGGGCGGGCTGCAACCCTTGCAGTTCACGGTAGCTTTCGTCGGGAGCCGGCCCGACCGGACAGCCGGGCTTCAGGCGCTTGAGCACGGCCGCCTCATCTTCGAGACCAAGTGTCAGTGTGTAGCTGAAGGCGACATGACCGCGACGGGCATCAATGGCGCGCTGCCTGACCTGCAGTTGACGCAGGACGGACTCGGCGACGCCGAGGCGGGCGGCGACGGCGGCACGCAACTGGGCATCGCTGTGGTCGACCGGCAACGGAAGCTGGGAGATCTGCAGCATGAACGGCCCTTGTTCGCTCAAAGGCGGCCCGCTTGCAAGTCTCTCACAGACTGCCGTGAATGCGGGCCAGGGCGAGCAGCATGTAACTGGTCGCCAGCACGCGGTCACTCTCCATCCAGCGGCCGGTATCGTTCGCCCAGGAACCATCCTCGCGCTGCAGGTTGAGCAACTTGGCAGCCAGGTCGGCACGCCAGTCGATGACTCGGCCGTCCTTGGTCTTGAGAAAGTCGACCCCGGCGATGGCAAGGCCCTTGGCCATGGTGTGGTAGTAGTAGTAGAGACCTTCGGCACCGAGGCCGGGGTTTTCATCGAGATTGTAGTTCTCGCTCAGCCATTCGAGCACCGCCTGCAAGCGGGGGTCGCTCTTGTCGAGACCGGCGTAGATGAAGCTGAGCAGGCCGGCGTAGCTGATGCTGCCGTAGCTGCGAAGGGCGGTGCGGCCATCCGGCGTCTTGGTCTCGCCGCCACGGGTCTCGCCGGGGCTGTAGATGAAGCCGCCACGATCCTTGGCGTCGGTGCTCACCCAGCCGGCCTTGTTGGTTTCAGGACGGTTCTGGCAGTTCTGGATGAATTGGATGGCCGCCGCGTAATTGAGTTGCGGCTCGTTCTTGCCGGCATCGCCCTTGTCGGCAAGCAGCGACTCCGCATAGTAAAGAGCCTCGAGAGCAAAATGCGTGTTGGAGAGGTCGGCATGCGCGGGGATGCCGGGCTTGGGCGTTCCGTAGCCGACCCCGCCGTCGAACGGATTGTCGGTCTTGCCCGGCTGATCGAAGTCGTTCTGCTGTCCGACAATGAAGCGTCGTGCGGCGAGCATGATCTGTTCGTTTTCCGGCTTCGGATTCAGCAGCAGGGCCATCAGGGCGAGCGAGGTGTTGTAGTTGGCGCGCGCTTTGACGTAGATACCGCCGTCGGGCTGGACGTTCTTGAGCAGGAAGGCGATCCCCTTCTCCGCCTCAGCCGTTGCCACCGCGCCGGGTTGGCGCTCGGGGTGCAGCAGAAAGCTGGCGGTCGCCAGACCCGTGAAGGCGACCGGTTCAGCGTCGCCCCACTGACCGGTGCTGCCGTTTTGCTGCGCGCGCAGGAAGGCGAGACCGCGATCGTAGGCGAGGCGGATCTCCTGCTTGAGAGACTCGTGACGCGCCGGCTGTGTGGCGGCTTGAGCCGGAGCGAGCTGCGGCAGGGCCAGGGCGGCGGCGAGAAAAAGGAATGGTTTCATGGAGATTGGTGGAGAGGAACCACTGGGATCGGTTTCAGTTGCCGTGCTGCGGCGCGACATGCTTCATGGGCTGGATGATCAAGGTTACCTCGGTGCCTTTTTCTGGAATGTTCTTTGGCATGGAAAGCCAGCGCTGGTCCTCCCAATTGCCCTCGGCAGGGGAATTGAAGAGAGCCCCGCGATCCAGCCAAACCGCGATGATGCTGCCTTCCTGCTGGGCAATAAAACCGCGTTCATCGATGTAAGAACCATTGAAAATCCAGTGATCGAGATCAGCGGGCGGCTGACGCGTTTCAGCATTCTGCACCCACTCAGCGAGAGGCACCCGCTTGATTTTACCCTT
>JBIJBO010000021.1:0-35624 GCA_044345215.1 Prosthecobacter sp.
CACTCGGCATGGAGGCTTACCCGGTGACCGCCTGGCGTCGGTGGAGATTCCTCCTTCCAGGCAATTTGAGGTCGCTGACTATCCGGGATCTTGGCAAGCAATCCCTCCGTGCCGGCTTGGTAGTTGGCCAGCAAAAGTGCCACCTGGATGGCTATCGGAGAAACAGCGGTCGTCAATACGCTCTCGTGTGTCTTGCCTGTTTCGTGCACCAACAGGTATTCAATGGGGGCTTCACGCAGCTCAATCCGAGCTGGCAGGCGCACCTCGCGCGTGACGGCATTGATGCGCAGACCATCGAGTTCATACTTGCCCTCACCGACCTTTTTCAAACGGTTTTGAGCGTCAGCAAACTGCGTTGCACTATCGGGGCGAGCCTGCTCCTGGGCTGCCAGAAATGTCAGCGACACAAAAGCCAATACCGTGGAAAAGAAACGTGTCATGCTCCTACACTAGCCGCGAATATGACGGGCACAATGGTTCTGTTGCCACAACCCACACACAGAACAGGATTTATCCTCCATTGCCTCGGAGAGAACAATCCCTGTCCATTGAAAATCACTCGTCGCGGTTGCTGGCCGTCATCTGCAGCACATAGTAGAGGAAGTAGGCCAAGCTGCTGACGAACGCGGCCACGTAGGTCAGCGCGGCTGCGTCGAGCACCTTGCTCATCGCCTGGAACTCGGTTCCCGGCGCCACAGCACCTGTGCCGGCCAGAACCTTCTTGGCGCGGGCCGTGGCATCAAATTCCACAGGAAGGGTCACAAGCTGGAAGAGCATCAGGATGCCCATGGCGACCGCCATGACGGTGATGGCCATCTTGTAGGGGATGAAGCCGCCGAACATGCCGATGAGCGGCACCCACATGACGATCTGGCTGGCGATACCGGTGATGCCGACGGCCGCCATGCGCCACTGCAGCGGCGCGTAAAGCTGGTGGTGCTGGAGTGCGTGACCGGCTTCATGAGCCGCCACGCCGAGGGCTGCCACCGAGGTGCCATAGTAGTTTTCCTCAGACAGAACGAGGCGCCGATGCGATGGATCATAGTGATCGGTCAGGTGACCTTGGGTGGAGTGGATGGTCACGTCGCGGATGTTGTTGAGATCCAGGATCCGCTGCGCCACCGCGGCACCGGTGAGACCGGACGAAGCGGGAACCTGCGAATAGCGGTTGTAGGCGCTGCGTACCTTGAGAGCCGCCAGACCGGAGAGAGCCATGGTGACAACAAAGAGAATAAGCATGGTCATGGGAATGTAGGGGGTCAAGATCAAATACGACTCTCTTCCGATAAAGAGCGTTGAAAAGGATGCATGGAGAAAAACCAAGCGATTTTGGAATCCGGTTGCGTAGCGTAAGGTGCGGTCTTGAGTCGTTCCATGCAATCCCCCGCCCTGCCTGCCGCCCCGCTGGAGTGCCGTGTGACGGCCTGGTACCACCGGCGCATGGGCATTCTTACTGTCATGCTGCTGGGCATGGGTCTGTATTTTCTGTATGACGGCCGCTACGGCTATCCGGCCACCAACGAAGTTGCCGATCAGAAGGACTGGTTTGAGCAGGAACTGCTCAAGGGCTACGACGAGGCGAAGGCCACCGGCCGCCTCGAAAACTGGACGGCCGAGGCCAAGACCAGGGGGTGGCCGGTCGGCAAGAACGGCGAGGCGCCACGCTGGGTGAGTTACGCTGCGGCCAAGGGCTGGCCGGAAAAACCACACCGTTACACCGAGCGTGAGATCGCCGAACAGTTCTGGTGGGGCGGCGGCACCCTGATCGCGGCGCTGGCCGTGGTTGGGTTGCTGCTCGCCAACCGCGGCAAGGTGCTGCGCGCAGGGGCCGATCATTGGATCACGCCTGAGGGCGAGCGAATTGCCTTTGCCGATGTCTTCCGGGTCGACAAGCGTCCTTGGGACCAAAAGGGCCTGGCTTATGTTTGGCATCGCATGGCCGACGGCCGGGAAAAACGCGCGGTGATCGACGACCTCAAGTTCGGTGGCGCCGCCCGTGTCCTCGATCGACTGCTGGCCAACTTCTGCGGCGAAGTCATCGAGAAAGCCCCCGAGCCGGAGGTGTCCGAAGAAAAGCCACCTGCCGACGCGGCGTAACCCCCCCGGGCGCCACCTTGAAAAAAGAGCGAATTCTCCCTTGCCAAACAGAAACCAGCCGCTACCTCTCCGCCGCACACCCTCATCCCCATTATGGCAGACAACATTCAAGAAAAAGTCAAAGACATCATCGTTGAACAGCTCGGCGTGAACCCGGAGCAGGTGACCCCCGAAGCCAAGTTCATCGAGGATCTGGGTGCAGACTCACTTGACACCGTCGAACTCGTCATGGCCTTTGAAGAGGAATTCGGCATTGACGTCCCGGATGAGGAAGCTGAGAAGCTGCAGTCCGTCGGCGACGTCATCCGTTACGTCGAGGAGAACTCGGCCGAGTAATCCCTTTCCCCAGCGGGCGGACCCAAGGGTCCGCCCGCTTTTTTGTGACTCCATCCGGACGTAGAAGGCCTTGGCCCCGATGGCTGCACAGCCTTCTAGACTTGCCGGGTTCAGCGTCCAAGCAGGCGCGCCATGATCTGCTCAGTGCGCGTGACAATGCGCTGCGGATCGTCGAGCAGACCGGCCGACAGCAGGGCGTTGTCGAGCACCTGGGCACCCACCAGGCGCGCGGTCTCGGCATCGCTCTCGCTCAACCCGGCCAGCTTGCGGATGAGCTCGTGACGCGGGTTGATCTCCAGGATGACCTTGGGCGCCGTCACCTCGTCGGGCTTGAGCGCGCGCATCATCTGGCGCATCTGCGGCGTCAGCTCGCCCTCGGGCGTGATCGCCAGGGCCGGACTGCCCACCAGGCGCTTGCCACTGCGCACCTCCTCGACGCCGTCGGCCAGGGTGTCCTTCAACCAGCCGCAGAGCCGGCCTGCGCTGTCGGCATCCAGGGATTCGCCCTCGTCCTCCAGCCCGCCAAGATCGACCTCGGGGGAGTTGACCGCCTGCAGCGGCTTGCCGTCGAACTCACGCAGGCTGGAGGCGACGTATTCGTCGATTGTCTCGTAGAGATAGAGCACCTCGTAACCCTTCTTCTTGAAGGCGTCGATGTAGGGGCCGGTCTCGATGGTCGCCCGGCTTGGGGCCACCTGGTAATAGATCGCCTTCTGGTCCTCCTTCATGCGGGCGACGTAATCGGCCAGGCCGATCACCTCGCCGGAGGTGGTCAGGCTCGATTCAAAGCGCAGCAGCTTGGCGATGGCCTCACGATTGGCGAAATCGGTGGCGACCCCCTCCTTGAAGAAGCGGCTGAACTTGGCGTGGAATTCCTGGAACTTGTTTGCGTCGTCCTGCGCCGCCTTGTCGAGGAACTTCAGCAGGCGCTTGGTGACCACCTCGCCCAGCTTGCGGACGAGGGCGCTGTCCTGCATGGATTCACGCGAGATGTTCAGCGGCAGGTCCTCGCTGTCGATGACCCCGCGCACAAAGCGCAGCCAGTCGGGCAGCAGTTTCTTCGGGTGCGGATCGATGAGCACCTTTTTGCAGTAGAGTCCAACACCAGGCTCCATCTGGCCCATGCCGAAGAGTTCCATGTTCTGCTCGGGCAGGAACAGCAGGGCGTTGATGACGAGCGGCGCGTCGGCCTGGAAATGCAGGCGATACGAAGGCTTGTCGAACGCGTGCGCGGCGAACTTGTAGAATTCCTCATACTGCTCCTCGGTGACTTCGTCCTTGTTCTTCAGCCAGATTGCCTCGACCGTATTGACGCGCTCGCCGTCGAGGTGGATCGGAAATCCGACAAAGTTTGAGTACTTGCCGAGGATCGCTCGGATGCGGTGCGCCTGGGCAAACTCCTTGGCGTCCTCCTTGAGCTGGATGACGATGCGGCAGCCGCGCTGCTGGTCGGGCTCCTCCTCGATCGTATAGGTGCCGACACCGGTGCTCGACCAGACGAGATGCTCGGCGTCGCCGCGCCAGCTGTGGGTGTAGACCTTGACCTCCTCGGCGACCATAAAGGCGCTGTAGAAGCCGACACCGAACTGCCCAATCAGGCTGGCGTCGCCGCCCTTGCCAGCGTTTTTCAGCGCCGCGGCAAAGGCCTTGGAACCTGAGTGGGCGATGGTGCCGAGGTTTTCCACCAATTCGGCACGGGTCATGCCAATGCCGTGGTCGGCAAGGGTGATCGTGCCGGTTGTCTCGTCGGTCGTAATGCGGATCTCCAGCGGCAGTTCGGCGCCAAAGACCTCCTTCTCAGTGAGCTGGGTGAGGCGCATCTTTTCCAGCGCATCAGCGGCGTTCGACACCAGTTCGCGGATGAAGATCTCGCGGTCGGTGTAGAGCGAGTGGATGACGATGTCCAGGACCTGCCTCACTTCGGCCTGGAATTCATGGGTGGTCGGAGTGCTCATGGGGGGTGTTTGGAATGCGGGGCGGCGACGATAATGGGCTGTGCCTCCGGGTCAAGACCCCGGACGAAAATCCCGCAGGCTCAGCGCCATTCGTGCTTCGGATAGCGGCCGCGCAGCTGGGCCTTCACCGCCGGGTAGCCCTCCTTCCAGAAGCGGCCGATGTCGCCCGTGGTCTGGATCGGCCGCTGGGCGGGCGACAGCAGGTGAATCGTCACCGTCACCCGGCCGCCGGCCACCTTCGGATTTTCATGCACCTCATAGAGCTGCTGGAGGACGACACTGACGCTGGGCGGCTGCTGGGCGTCGTAGACGATGCGGGCGCTGCGGCCGTTTTTCAGCGCCAGGCGCTCGGGTGCATAGCGCTCCAGCAGGTCGCGCTGGGCGTGGTTGAGCCACTGGTGCAGGGCCGGAAAGATGTCGCGGTCCTTGAGCTGGCGGTAGGCGATGCAGCCATGACAGACCTGCTCGAGGATCAGCCGGCGGTCCTCGTCGCCAATGGCCGGGATCTCCAGTTCGGGCATCCACTTCGCGAGGCAGTTCACCCGGGTGATCCACTGCTCGACCTTGTCGTTCCAGTTCACCAGGGTCAGACGTCCGGCCTGCACCTCGTCGGCCAGCAGTGTGGCGGCGATGGCGGCATCGGGCTCCCCCTTCTCGCGGCTGCTCAGTACCAGCGAGCGAAAGCGCCGCTCCTCGAGGTTCATGACCCGGCGGTTGACGCTGTCGTAGGCGGCGCGGTGGGCGGTGGTCAGGTCGTCCGGGAACAGCTCCTGCAGCCACTCCTCCTCAACGCGGGTGACATGGTTGAGGCGGACGGTCAGTGCCCGGCCCTGCACCTCGGTGATCTCGGCCGCCACCAGCAGGCGCGGGGCCTTGATGTGGGCATCCTTGTCGAGGTGCCCGGTGTAGCCGCCGGCGAGCCGGTAGATGCGGCTGCCCGGACTGGTCTCAATGCCCAGATGATCGCTGAAGGCTGCGAGCAGGGTGCGCGCCAGGGCCTCCGGCGCCGCCACCTCATCGCTGACCTCCAAACCGGCGCGTTTGGCGAGCCGCAGGAACTGCTCGGCGCTGCGCGCCGCCTCGCGTGCCGCCTGGCCATGAATGCGCAGGGGCGCGCAGGCATTGGGATCGTAGTTCAGCGCCTCGGCACGGGCAAAGGCGCGCAGCAGGGCCTGGAACTCACTGAGGTCGCCCGGCTCCCAGAGGTCGTCGTTCTTGTGCGAAGCCTCGTTGCGACCCGCCAGCAGCAGGTCCCTGCCCTGCGCCACCGCCGCACAGAGCGCGGCTTCGCGAACGCAGCCGTAGGCGCCGGCGGCGAGCAGCATGCGCGCGAAACGCGGATGCAGGGGGAAGCGACTCATGTGCCGGCCGGTGTCGGTGATGCCGCCAGCATCCACGGCGCCAAGGTCGTGCAACAGACGCTGACCGCGCTCCAGCGCCGCTGGCGCCGGCGGCTCAAACCAGGCAAAACTCTCGCCCAACCCCAGCACATGCAGGGCCAGCAACGCCTCGCTCAAGTCCAGGCGGTGGATCTCCGGCGTCTCACTCTCCGCCCGGTGCAGGTGCTCGCGCTCGGGCCAGAGCCGCACGGCCAGGCCGGGACCGAGTCGGCCGGCGCGACCGGCGCGCTGCTCGGCCGAGGCCCGGCTGATCTTCTGCACGGTGAGGGTGTTGATGCCGCGGCGCGGATCGTAGCTGGCGACCCGCGCCAGGCCGCCGTCGACGACCGCGCGAATGCCCTCGATGGTCAGCGAGGTTTCGGCGACATTGGTGCTGACGAGGATTTTTGGGGCACCCCCCGGCGCCACTGCCGCATCCTGGTCCTGGGGCGACAGCTCGCCGTGCAGCGGCAGGATGCGCCGACCGCGGGCCAAGGCGCGACCCGACAGCGCGGTCATGGTCTTGCGAATCTCGTAGGCGCCGGGCATGAAGACCAGGATGTCGCCGTCGAAGCCCGGCGTCTGCACCAGGGCCTCGCAGGCACGCGCCGCCTGATCCCAGAGAGGCTCGGGCTGACCGGTCTTGAGCTTGAGCGGCGGCTGGTAGCTGACGGCGACCGGGTAGGTGCGACCCTCCGACTCGAGCAGGCGGCAGGGCTGCATGAACTCGGCCAGCGGCCCCGGCACGAGGGTGGCCGACATGACCAGGATTTTCAGGTCCGGGCGACGTCCGCGCTGCAGGGCCCGGGCGAAGGCGAGCACGAGATCGCCGTCGAGATGGCGCTCGTGAAACTCGTCGATGACGATGCAGCCGACCCCGCGCAGCTCGGGATCCTCCAGCAACTGGCGCAGCATGACGCCCTCGGTGACGTAGGCGAGACGGGTGTCGCGGCTGGTGACATTGTCGAAGCGCACCTGGTAACCAACCTCACCGCCCAAGCGCACGCCGCGTTCCTGGGCGACGCGTTGGGCAAGCAGGCGGGCGGCGATGCGGCGGGGCTGCAGGACCACGCAGCGCTGGCCGTCCTTGAGCCAGCCGGAGTCAAGCACGAACTGCGGCACCTGGGTCGACTTGCCCGAACCGGTCGGCGCCTTGATCAGCAGGTTCGCCACCGCGGGGTCGCGCAGGGCGCCGACCACGGCATCGCGGATTTCGAAAATGGGCAGCGGCTCGGGCATGGATCCGTGTTCATGCCCGAGGCGAGTTGGCTTGTCAAAGTCCGCGCGCCGCGGCGGTCATTTCGCGGCCTCGATCTGCGGCCAGAAGGCGGCGGGCGGCAGCAGGTCGCGGCTCTCCTCATCGAAGCGAGTGCCCACCTCCTGCAACGGCAGGGTCTTGGCGATTTCGAGACCAGCCTTGACGGTCGCCGGCGTGAACACCAGGCGGGTCAACGGCAGGCCCTTGAGCGGCGACAGATCCTCGACCGGCGATTCGCCGATGTGCAGGCGCTGCAGGTTCGTGCCGGCCAGCGGGGCGAGGCTGCGGACGCGGGTGCGATGCAGGGTGAGCGAGACCAGCGGCAGCTTGGCCAGTGGCGCGATGTCCTCGACCGGCGCGCCGGTCAGCCAGAGCATCTGGATCGGCGAACGCGCCAGCGGGCCGAGATCGCTGACGCGGGTGTCGACGGCGTTGAACTCGACGAGCGGCATGCCCTCGAGCGCGCTCAGGTCGCTCACCGGCGTGCGGCTCAGGTAAAGCTTCTGCAGCGGCATGCCGCGCAGGGGCGACAGGTCGGTGACCTGACTGTCCTCAAGATACAGTTCCTGCAGCTTCAGGCCCTTGAGCGGCCGGATGTCGCGGATGGGCGTGCCGCTGAGGTCGAGGGCGAGCGGCGACAGCCGTTCGAGGAAAACCAGATGCGTCACCTGCGCCTCGCGCAGGTTGAGCGCCAGCACCTGCCCCTGCTCGATGGCGAACTCGCCGGTGCCCTCGTAATTCGGATTGTGGTACTTGATCTCGGTGTGCAGCATCTCGGCGGTCCACCAGACCTTCTTGGCCGACGCGGCTGCGGTGGCATCAGTGACCTTGCCCGGGCTGGCGGGAGCTTCGGCGGATTTCACCGCTGCTGTTGAGACTGGGGGTGAGGTCGCCGGAGCGGCATCAGTCGCGGATGGGGAGGTTTTCTCGCCACAGGCGGTCAACAGAGACAGGGTGGCGAGGAGGAGCGGGGCGCGGGTCATGGCAGGGGAACGCAACGGGCGGACAAAGCTGTCATCCGCCATCGCGCAGGGCCACCGCCGGATCGACACGGGCGGCGAACCAGGCGGGCACGAGGGCGGCGAGCAGGCAGAGCAGGATGGCGAGGACGCAGATCGAGGCGATGTCAGCCGCCTCGATCTGGGCGGGAATGCCGCTCAGGAAGTAGATGTCCTGGGGAAAGATGTCGCGACCGGTGCGCTCGGCAATGAAGTCGCGCAGGTCGTTGCGATACCGCAACACGAGACCGCCGCCCGCCAGGCCGAGCTGGATGCCGAGCACGGCCACCACACCGGCCTTGACCAGGAAGATGCCGATGATCTGCCGGGTACGACCGCCCAGGGCGGTGAGAATGCCGATCTCGCGGCGCTTCTGCACGGTGACAGTGATCGTGGTGTTCATCACGCAGATCGCCGCAACGAGCATGATGAAGACCAGCAGGAACCACATGAGCGATTGCTGGTTCTCGACCGACTGCAGCATGGCCCCGTGGGTCGAACTCCAGGTGCGCAGGCTCCAGTCGTGCGGCAGCAAGTCGCTGCCGAACAGTTCCGAGGCGAAGCGGTCGGCCAGCTGCGGATCCGCGAGCTCCAGACCGATGCCGGAGACGTCGCCCTCCAGGCCGAACAGATCCTGGGCGATGTCGAGCGGCACGTAGCAGCGTTCGCCGGCGGTGTCGGCGCGAACGATGCCGGTGACCACCAGCTCGCGCGGCAGCACAACGATTTCCGCGCGCGCCGCCGCCGCCTTGTCGGGATCCGCCTCGGTCTCCGCGGCGCGCAGGTCGCGGATCATCTGGCGCACGGTGTCGGAGGCGAGCACGGCCACGGCGTCACCGGTCTTGACGCCGAGCCGGCGGGCAATCCGGTCGGTCAGAACCACGTGATCGCCGCCGAGGTCGAAGCGGCCGTCCAACAGGTGCCGAGACAGTTTTGCCACCAGGGCGTTGTCGGTGGTGGCCTGCAGGCCAAAGAGTTCGGCGCCCTCGGGATCGGAATCGCCGAGCCGGAGCACGGCCATGCCCTCCGCCACCGGTGCCGCAGAGGCAACGCCGGGCCGTACCTGCAGGACCTTGAGCAGCTCGCGCCAGTTCGAGCGTGGCGGCACGCCCGGGGGTGGCGGTTCCGCGGAACGGGGTTCCTGCAGCAGCAGCACGTGCGGTTCAAAGCCCAGTAGCAATTTTTTGAACTCCACCTGCCAGCCCTGGAAGACCGACATCACCACAACGAGCACGCCGACGCCAAGCATGACCCCAAGCACGGAGATCAGGGTGATGATCGACACCAGCGAACGCTTGGGTCGCAGGTAGCGCAGGGCCAGGAAGATGGAGGCGTTGGTGGGCATGCGGAAGCGCCGGCGCAGTCTCGGCCGGAAAGACGGTGCCTCAATCGAAAAGGGCGCCACCGGCGTCATCTTTTTTGGCGACTCGCGCAACTGCCCCCGAGGCACTGGGTTTGAGGCGCTGCGTCACCAAACCGCAAACCCAAATCACCATGAAACTGAAACCCACCCTCGTGTGCACCCTCGGCCTGCTGGCTGCCGGTGCCCTTCCCCTCTCCGCCCAGCAGCCGGGCGGTGGCCGTTTGGCCGAGTTCCTCAAACGCGCCGACAAGGACGGCGATGGCAAGATCAGCAAGGAAGAGTTCAAGGCGATGTCGCAGCGCGACGAAAGCGAGGAGCGCTTCGGTCGCGCCGACGCCAATGCCGACGGCTACCTCGACAGCGAAGAAATGGCGCGCATCGGCGAACGCATGCGCCGCGGTGCCGGCGGTCCTCCCGGCAGCCCTGGCAGCCCGGATCGCCCCGAGGGCTCCGGCGGCTTCCGACGCCCGCCGGGCGACAGCCCCGAAGGCGCGCCGCGCCCCGAAGGCGAACGTCCGCCGGGTCCGCGCCCCGAAGGCGATCGCCCGGGTGGCCCGCCCCCCGGCTTCAATCCGGATGAAGTCTACGCCCGCATGGACAAGAACAGCGATGGCGCAGTCGACAAGGCGGAGTACCAGGACTTTGCCCGCCAGGAGATCGAGCAGCGCTTCGGCCGCCTCGATGAAAACGGCGACGGCAAGGTGACCAAGGAGGAAATGCGCAGCGGCATGGAGCGCCTGCGCAATGCCATGCGCGGCGGCCCCGGAGGACCTGGTGGCCCTCCCGGCATGCCGGGAGGCGAGGGCTTCCGTCGCCCCGGTGGTGAAGGCAGCCGCGAGGGCGGGTTCCGCCGCCCGCCGGAAGGCGGTCCCGACCGCGGTGGTTTCCGTCGCCCCCCGGAGGGCGAGGGCCGCCCGCAGCCCGAAGGCGAGGGCCGTCCGCGCCCGCCGCTTGAGGACGAGGCTCCCAAGAAAGACCCGGCCTGAGTCGCGGCCTGTCCCGGCTCGCTGCGAGGCGGAACCCGAACGGGTTCCGCCTCATTCTTTTTGCAGTGTCAGTTGAGAGCCGCCCCAGCGGGTGCATCTTGTCATGTGGCATCCCTGTTCGCCTCAGTTGCATGGAACGGCACGGAGGCGCCGGCCCGTCCGGCGCAGCCGCGCGTGCGCCCCGCCCAGCCGCGGCCCCTGCCCGAGATTGAACCGCCCTATCACGTCATCCTGCACGACGACGACACGCACACCTACGAGTACGTGGTCGAGATGATGATGCAGATCTTTGGTTATGACCAGCGCCGCGGCCTGCGCATCGCGCTCGAGGTGGATTCGCGCGGCCGGGTCATCGTCGCCACCTGCCACAAGGAGCTGGCCGAGCTGCGCGTTGAGCAGATCCACGCCCACGGTGCCGACCCGCGCATGAAGGAAAGCACGGGACCGATGAAAGCGACGATGGAACCGGCCGAGTGAGGCCGTCTTCTCCGCTTGCCGCCGCACCGGCCTGATGCTTCGTGAGGCGTCCCCTACCCATCATGTCCCAGCGTCACGGCCTTCTTGCAGGAGGCAATTTCATCATCGATCACGTCAAGCTCATCACGGCTTGGCCGGAGCAGGACATGCTCGCCGACATACGCGGCGAAACCTCGAGCAACGGCGGGGGGCCCTACAACGTGCTCAAGGATCTCGCGGCCATGCGCACAGGCTACTCTCTGGAGGCAGTTGGACTGGTCGGTGCCGATGCCAATGGCGACTGGATTCTGCGCGACTGCCGCGAGGCCGGCATTCACACCACACAACTGCGCCAGACGGAACAGGCACCGACCTCCTACACCGACGCCATGACCGTCGCCGACACCGGCCGGCGCACCTTCTTCCACCAGCGCGGCGCCAACGCCCTGCTCGGCGAGGCGGACTTTGATTTCAGCGGCACGCAGGCCCGGCTCTTTCACCTCGGCTACCTCATGCTGCTCGACGAGATGGACCGCCTGCTTCCGGACGGCAGCACACCGGCTTCGAGGGTGCTGGCCGCCGCCCGCCGGGCCGGCCTGATCACCTCGGTGGACATCGTCAGCACCGAGAACCCGGCCTTTCGCGCCATCGCCGATGCCGCCCTGCCGCACACCGACCACCTGGTCATCAACGAGGTCGAGGCCGGCAAGGTCGCCGGCATTCACCTGAAGACCGTGCCGGTCGACGTCGAAGCCGTGAAGGCCGCCGCCCTTGCCCTGCTTGAGCGCGGCGTCGGGCGGCGCGTGGTGATTCACTTCGAGGCGGGAGCGGTCGCCGCCGACCGCGGCGGAGCCATCACCGTCCAGCCCTCGCTGAAACTGCCCCCGGGCTTCATCACCGGCGCCACCGGTGCCGGCGACGCCTTTGCGGCCGGCTACCTGCACGGAGTGCACGAGGGCTTCGACACCGCCGACTGCCTGCGTTTGGCCGTCTGCACTGCCGCCGCTTGCCTGACCGATCCCACTCCGTCCGGCGGTCTTCGAACGGTAGCCGACTGCCTGCACCTTGCCGAAGATCACGGATTCAGGGACTTGTCATTTGCGGCCCGGATGGCATGATTCCTCATGTCCGAGTTGCTGTCCGAAACGGAGATCGCCGCCGCCCTGGCTTCCCTGCCTGGTTGGGAAATCGAGGACGGGCAGTTGGTGAAGACCTTTTGTTTCATCTCCTACATGTCGGGCATCAGCTTCGTGAATCGCCTGGCGGAACGGGCCGAAACACTCGACCATCACCCGGACCTGCTCATTGGGTGGCGCAAGGTCACCGTCCAACTCAGCACCCACAGTGCCGACGGCCTGACGCCGTCGGACGTCCGCCTCGCCGCCGAGGCCGAGGACTGTGCCGCCAGCCTGCGCGCCTGACCAGGCCCTGCCGCCATGACCTATCATCTTGCACGCCACAACCAGCAGGCCGGTACCTGCAGCGAGTACGAAATCCGACGCCGTCTCGCCAGTGGCGAACTCTCGCCCCAGGATCTTTGTTGGACCGAGGGCATGAACGAGTGGCGCCCGCTGGGTGAGGTCTTTGCCGAGCAGGCGCAAACCGTCAGCGAGGCGCCTCCGCTTCCCGCTGCCGCCGCCCCCTTGGCGACGCTCAGCCAGCGCCTGAGTGCCGCCTTAATCGACGGTGTGCCAGTGGCTGCCATCTTCTTCCTGACCCAGTCCGGTCTGCCGGACGAAGATGGCAATGGTGGCTCCACGCTGAAAATGGTCCTGGGTCTGACAATGATGCTGGCTCTCGCATGCTACAACCTTTACCTGCTTGCCATTCGCGGCCAGACGATTGGCAAAAAGCTTCAGCACATCCGCATTGTCGCCCTGGAAGGCGACCATCATCCCGGGATGTTCCGAGTTTTTTGGCTGCGCAGCTTCATCAACGGCATGATCGGCAGCATCCCTCTTTTTGGTGCCATCCCGGTCTACAGCATGGTCGACGTGCTCTGCATCTTCGGGAAGGAACGCCGCTGCATCCATGATTACCTGGCGAAGACTCGCGTGGTGCAGGGCGACCCGCCCTGAGCCGGCGATCCCGGGGGTACGCGGCGATCGCCCGCTCAAAGACGGATCTCGATTGGTGGCCCGCCGTGGCGCGGTTGCGTGCCGAGAACCGTGACATCGAGCACCGCCTTCAGCCGCGCGAGTGTCTCACGCAGGTAGGTGGCCGGCGCCGCCGCCAGCGGCACATCGGCGGCATTGAAACCATGCACGCCCAGGCCCAGGCGACGTCCAAGGAAAACCGCCCGTTCATTGTGGAAACGCTGGGAGACGATGACGAAGGCCTCCTGACCAAAGATCCGCCGGGCGCGCACGACGGAATCAAGGGTGCGCAGTCCCGCGTAATCGCACCAGATGCGGTCGCGCGGCACGCCCGCGGCCACCAGTGCCTCACGCATCGCCCCGGGTTCGTCGTAGTCCTTGCGGCTGTTGTCACCGCTGACAATGAAGCACTTCACCCGGCCCGCCTCATGGAGGGCGACCGCCGCCTCGATGCGATGGCGGAAAAATCGATTGCTGCGACCGTTGGCCAGCTGCTGTGCACAGCCGAGCAGGACCGCGACCTTGGCCGGCGGAACGTCCTGAACACGGTCATGGCAGTAAGCGCCACCAACCGCACGCACCCAGGCGTCAGCACCCACCACCAGAGCGGCTGTGCCGAAAGCCAGAAAGACCGAAGCACCGATGAATCTGCGCAGCGGCCGTTGCATGGGGGGCGGCGGTCATTATTCGCCGCCTTCGCCGCGGTCCTGGCCGTTGCCGAAAGCGTCCTTGAGGGTGGCCACGGCATAGTCGCGGTTCAGCTTGGTGATCCAGCGCACGCTGATTTCCTTCGGGCAGGCGGCCTCGCACTCATACTGGTTGGTGCAGCCACCGAAACCCTCGAGGTCCATCTGGCGGACCATGCCGAGCGTACGGCGGGACTTCTCCGGCTGGCCCTGCGGCAGGGTGTTGAGTTGGCCCGCCTTGGCGGCGACGTAAAGCATGGCGCTGGCGTTCTTGCAGGCGGCGACGCAGGCACCGCAGCCGATGCAGGCGGCGGCATCCATGGCGGCATCGGCGACTTCCTTGCCGACGAGGATGCTGTTGGCCTCGGCTGCGGAACCGGTGCGCACGGTGACAAAACCACCGGTGCGCTGGATTCGGTCAAAGGCTGAGCGGTCGGTGACCAGGTCCTTGATGACCGGGAAGGCGCGGGCACGGAAAGGCTCAATCCAGATCGTATCGCCGGTGCGGAACTTGCGCATGTGCAACTGGCAGGTGGTTGTGGCCTTTTCCGGGCCGTGCGGCATCCCGTTGATGGTCATGGAGCACATGCCGCAGATGCCTTCGCGGCAGTCGTGGTCAAAGGCCACCGGGTCCTCACCCCTGGCAATGAGGCGCTCGTTGACAATGTCCATCATCTCCAGGAAGGAGGCGTGGTCCGGGATCTCCGGCGCGTCGATGTCCTGAAAATGGCCCGGCTGGCCCGCATTCTGGCGCCAGACTTTGAGGTGAAGGTTGAGAAGTGCCATGGCGATGGAAAAAGGGGGTCACTTGTAGCTGCGCACCTGCAGATGAACTTCCTCAAAAGTCAGTTGCTCCTTGTTGAGGTTGGGCCTGGCGAGGTCGCCGCTGTATTCCCAGGCGGCGGCGTAGCAGAAGTTTTCGTCGTCACGCTTGGCCTCGCCGTCGGGATACTGGTGCTCGGTGCGGAAGTGACCGCCGCAACTCTCCTCGCGATGGAGGGCGTCAAGGCAGAGCAGTTCGGCGAACTCCATGAAGTCGGCCACGCGACCAGCCTTTTCGAGCTCGGGGTTGGCAGCGGAGCCGGAGCCGGGCACGATGACGTTCTGCCAGAATTCTTCGCGCAGCGACGGGATGCGGTGAAGGGCCTCCTCCAGGCCGGCCTTGTCGCGGGCCATGCCGCACTTGTCCCAGACCAGCAGGCCGAGTTCACGGTGGAAACTGTCGACACTGCGCCGGCCCTTGTTGCCAAGAAGGCGGCGGATCTGCGAGTTGCTTTCCTCAAGCGCCTTCTTGAATTCGGGATGATCGGCGGTGACCGCACCGGGCTTCTGGGTGACCAGGTAGTTGGCCACTGTGGTCGGGATGACAAAATAGCCGTCGGCCAGGCCTTGCATGAGCGCCGAGGCGCCGAGGCGGTTGGCGCCGTGGTCGGAGAAATTCGCCTCTCCGAGGACATGCAAACCCGGCAAGTTGCTCATCAGGTTGTAGTCAACCCAAAGGCCGCCCATGGTGTAGTGCACGGCCGGATAGATGCGCATCGGGCGGTCGTAGGCACTCTCGCCGGTGATGCGCTCGTACATGTCAAAGAGGTTGCCATAGCGCTCGGCGATGGTTTTCTTGCCAAACATCTGGATGGCTTCGGCGAAGTCCAGGTAGACACCGCGCCCGCCCGGGCCGACGCCTCGGCCCTCATCGCAGGCTTCCTTGGCGGCGCGTGAGGAGATGTCGCGCGGTGCCAGGTTGCCAAAGCTCGGATACTTCCGCTCGAGGTAATAGTCGCGCAGCTCCTCGGGGATCTCGTGCGGGAGTTTGCCGGCGTCTTCGGCGCGCTTGGGCACCCAGACGCGGCCGTCGTTGCGCAGCGACTCCGACATCAGGGTCAGCTTGCTCTGGTACTCGCCGCTGACCGGAATGCAGGTTGGGTGAATCTGGGTGTAGCAGGGGTTGGCGAAGAAGGCCCCCTTCTTGTGGGCGCGCCAAGTGGCGGTGACATTGCACCCCATGGCGTTGGTCGAGAGATAAAAGACATTGCCGTAGCCGCCAGTGCAGAGCAGAACAGTGTCGCCGGCGTGGGCCTCCACCTTGCCGGTGACAAGGTCGCGCGTGATGATGCCCTTGGCGTGGCCGTCGACAACGACGACATCGAGCATCTCGCAGCGGGTGTACATTTGGACACCGCCGCGGGCGATTTCTTTGTTGAGGGCGGAATAGGCACCTAGCAGCAGCTGCTGGCCCGTCTGGCCGCGGGCATAGAAGGTTCGGCTGACCTGGGCACCGCCAAAGGAGCGGTTGGCGAGCGCGCCGCCATACTCACGGGCAAAGGGCACACCCTGGGCGACACACTGGTCGATGATGTTGACGCTCTCCTCGGCGAGTCGGTGCACGTTCGCCTCACGGGCGCGGAAGTCGCCGCCTTTGACCGTGTCATAGAAAAGACGGTGCACGCTGTCGCCGTCGTTCTGGTAGTTCTTGGCGGCGTTGATGCCGCCCTGTGCTGCAATCGAGTGGGCGCGGCGGGGGCTGTCCTGGAAGCAGAAGCACTTCACCTTGTAGCCGAGCTCGGAGAGCGTGGCAGCGGCCGAGGAACCGGCGAGACCACTGCCGACGACGATCACCGTGTACTTGCGCTTGTTCTTCGGATTGATCAGCTTCGAGTCCTGCTTGTGCTTGGACCACTTGAGGGCCATCGGGCCGGAGGGGATCTTGGAGTCGAGGGGCATGGCGTGAAGGGGTCGGAGGCTTGGAGCGGCGGGGTTCAGCGTCCGTAGCCGAAGAGCAGGATGGCGATCGGGATCGAGCAGTTGCCGACTAGGATGATCAGGGCGTAGGCGCGCCCGAGTTTCTCGAAGAGCGGCCAAGTCTTGTGGGTGGCGAGACCGAGTGTCTGGAAAATGCTGGCGACGCCATGGCCGAGGTGGCTGCAGAGCAGGACCATGGCGAGGATGTAGAAGGCAGAGACCGGCGCCGAGGAGAAGCCGTCGATCACCATCTTGTAGACGTTGTGCACCGTCTCACCATGCAACTCCGTCTTGTAGGCCGGGCCGTCGAAGCCAAAGCCGGTGCGCACGGTGAAGTGCAGCAGGTGAAAGACAATGAAGGCGAGCACGGTCAGGCCGCTCCAGATCATCGTGCGCGAGGCCCGGGAGGAAACCTTGGCGACGTTCACGCCATACTTGTCCTTGCGGGCGGCGCGGTTGGCGCGGGTCAACTGGACGGTGGCCACAACATGGATGACGAGCGCGGTGAGCAGACCGAGACGGGCAATCCAGACACCGCCGCCGTGCAGGGCGGTCTGCAGCATATGACCGTATTCGTTGATCGCTTCAGGACCAGCGAAGACAAGCAGGTTGCCGACCATGTGACCGAGGACAAAGAGCGCCAGCAGGGCTCCGGTCAGGGCGACAAGAAGCTTCTTGCCGATGCTTGAGGTGTAAAAACGCGAAATTGGGTCAAAAACGGCGCTCATGGGTGTTGAAACTCAACATGGCGATACGTTGGCACGTGGCAAGACGCTCATGGAAATTTTCTTTTGTACGTTCAGCGCACATCCACCTTGACCCCGATCGCGCGGTAGGCGGTGACGATTTCTTCTGCAAGCTTTTTATAGGGCCGTTCATCAACCAGCAGCCCCACGTGCCGGAGCACGGCGGCCTCGTCGTTGAAGGGCGGCGGCTTCAGGTCGCGCGGGTAGCTGAACCGGCCGCCCTCAAGCCTCTTGACGCGCGGGTCCGCGAAGAAGGCGCGCATGGCGGCAACCTCGCCGTGGACCGACTCCATGAAGCGCAGGAAGCGGGCCCCGGTCTTGTCGCTATCCAGGTGGCAGAAATAATACACCAGCAGGTGCGACTTGTGGTACATCTCGCGCATGCGCTCCGCCGTGGCGCTGTCTGCATCCCAGGCGTCACGGCTTTGCGTCAGGTGCGCTTCCAGGTTCTCGATCACCGGTTGGAAGCCGTATTTGGCCCAGGAGTCAATCGCCTCCTTCATCGCAGTCTTGTGGGAATCGGCACGAAAGACTCCAGCGCGGTAGGGCAGCATCTCGACATATTCGGCGGTGCCCTCAATCACCCACTTGGGCAGGAAAGCCAGGTAGTCGTGCATCATTTGGTGGGTGATCTCGTGCACTAGGGTATCGCTCGAGAAGTCGCTTTTGAAATAGGTCTGGCCGCGCTTCTCCAGGCCGAGGCTGGCGAAGGGGATGCGGAAGGTTTTTTCCGCGGTGTTGTAAACGCCTCCCGACAGTTCCGGCCCGCCGGCGGCCACATAGTCCTCCCGTGTTTCGTAAAGCGCCGCCAGGAAGCGCGGCAGGCCGTCGGGTGGCCGGCAGACCACGCCCCAGGGCAGCGCGTCGACAACGGCGCGCGTGGCTTCAAAGGTGCGCGCCACCTCGGTCATGACACTGCCCGCCAATTTGGCCTGCGACGTGAACTCAAAGGCCTCCGACTGATAGACATAGCGGCGCGCGGCGGCATTCTCCTCAACCGCGCGGATCTCCACGGAGCGGGTCGGCACAGCCACCGTGCCCGGCCAGACGCGCTTCTCGATCGGAAGGCGCGACGGTTCCGCGGACGGTGTTGTCGAACCACCGCCAGCCCCGCCGGCCGTGCGCGCAAAGGTCTGGTCCTCCTCGCTCAGTCGGGCAAGCGGAAACGGCACGGTCTGGCCATTGCCCATGCGCAGAAGCACGCTGTCACCCTCGAGGCCCGCAAAGGTTGCCTCGACCTTGCGCCCCTGCAGGTCGGTCCACTGGCGCGCCACCTGCTGGGCGGACAGGGGGGCAAGCAGGGCCGCCAGGGCGGCAGCCAGGAGGGAGGGTGCTCTCATACGGCGTTTTAGCACCGATGGCGGGTCGGATGCAAGCACGCACTGGCGCAAGGTTTCACTGGCGACCCAGGTGCATCTCTCTATGGGCAGGACCATGATCTTCACGCCACCCCACGTCTTTGAACAGCCGCCGCCCGCCTTCGATCCGGCCAGCCTCGAGACGCCGGCCTTTGTCGTCGACCTTGGCCTGCTGCAGGCGAACCTCGAAAAGCTAGCACGCGTCCAGGAGGCCTCCGGTGCGAAGATCCTGCTCGCTCTGAAGGGCTTCGCAATGCATGCCACCTTCCCCTTGGTCCGCCGCCACCTGCACGGCTGCTGCGCGAGCGGCCTGCACGAGGCGCTGCTCGCCCGCGAGGAGTTCGATCGTGAGGTCCACGTCTACGCGCCGGCCTTCAAGGAGTCGGAAATGGCGCAACTGCTGCCGATTGCCGACCACATCAGCTTCAATTCGCCGGCGCAGTGGCGACGCTTCCGCCCGCAGCTTGAGGCCGCCCGTGCGGCCGGTCAGCATGTGCCCAGCCCGGGGTTGCGCGTCAATCCCGAACATAGCGAGGTCGAGGTCAGCCTCTACGATCCCTGTTCGCCCGGCTGCCGCCTTGGCACGCGCGCCACGGCTCTTCAGAACGAGGCTCTCGACGGCCTCGAGGGCCTGCACTTCCACGCCCTCTGCGAACAGGACGCCGACGTCCTGGAACGCACGCTGGCGGCCGTGGAGGCGCGCTTTCCACGCCTGCTGCAGCAAGTGCGCTGGGTCAACATGGGCGGCGGCCACCACATCACCCGCAACGACTATGACGTCGAGCGGCTGGTGCGCCTGATCCGCGGCTTCCGCGAGCGCTGGAACAAGGAAGTCTATCTGGAGCCCGGCGAGGCCGTGGCCCTCAACACCGGTTACCTGGTCGCCACCGTGCTCGACCTCGTGCCGACCGACGTGCCGACCGCCATCCTCGACACCTCGGCGAGCGCCCACATGCCGGACACCCTCGAGATGCCCTACCGGCCGCATGTCATCGGCTCGGGCCGGCCCGGCGAGTTCCCCCACGCCTACCGCCTGGGCGGCCTCACCTGCCTCGCCGGGGATGTCATCGGCGAATACAGTTTTCCCGAGCCGCTGCGTCCCGGGCAGCGCCTGGTGTTCGCCGACATGGCGCACTACACCATGGTGAAGACCACCACTTTCAACGGTGTGCCGCATCCGGACATCGACCTCTATGATCCGGCCAGCGGAAAGTTGCGCGTGGTGCGCCGCTTTGGCTACGAGGACTTCAAGAACCGGTTGTCATAGGACGGCCCGCAGGAGTTCGGCGAGGTGACCGGATGCGGCGCGGCCGGCGGCAACCACCTCATCATGGTGCAGTCCGCCCGGCGCCATGCCGGCGGCCCAGTTGGTGAGCATCGAAACCCCGGCGACCCGAATGCCCAGCGCGCGCGCCTGAATCGCCTCGGGCACGGTCGACATGCCGACCGCGTCGGCCCCGAGCCGGGCCAGCATGCGAACCTCCGCCGGCGTCTCATACTGCGGCCCCTGGACGGCGGCATAAACCCCCTCGGCCAGTTGCAACCCCAGCCGGTCCGCAGCCTGCCGAAAGGCGGCACGCCAGGCGGCGCAGTACACCTCGCTCATGTCATGAAAGTGCGGCCCACCGCGCAGCGGCGAATCGCCGAGCAGATTCAGGTGGTCGCGGATCAGCATCAGCCCGCCCACCGCAAAGGTCGCATTCAGGCAGCCTGCGGCGTTGGTGAGAACCAGGCGACGCACCCCGAGGCCGTGCAAAACGCGCACGCTGGCGGCGACTTCGGCCGCACTCAGGCCCTCGTAGAGGTGCCGGCGGCCCTGGGCAAGCAGCAGGCGCCGCCCGGCGGCATCGCGCACCAGCACGAGACGACCTGCATGACCGGGCACGGTCGAGGCGGACAGCCCAGGCACATCCGAGTAAGCGACCTCCGCCTCGACCTCAAAGGCATAGACGACATCACCCAGGCCACTACCGAGGACGACGGCGGTTTCGGGTTGGGTGGCTTGCAGTAGGGCGTAACTCATGGGCTTTCTTCACAGGTAGTGCGATCCATGCTAGCGGCATCAGGCCGAGACGGGCGAAGCTTCGGCAACCGTGGCGCGGCGCGGCGGAAACACCCAGCGCCAGAGGCGGCCGACGTCGGCGATGGCGAGGTAGCACAACGGCACCAGGAAAAGCGTGATGACAGTGGCAAACAGGCTGCCGTAACCCATCGCCACGGAAACGGGCGTCAGGAATTGGGCGCTCGTCGCCTGGGCGGCGCGGTCGTCGCCAAAGATCAGGACCAGCAAATGACTGAGGCCGGGCGGCGCGTTTTCAATCAGTGAGCCAAACTCGAAGATGAGCGGCATGAGACCAACAAAGGTGGTGATCTGGGTCAGGAAGATGGCGCGGAAACGGCTGCGCCCGCCCTCCTGTACAGCATACTTCAGGTCGCCCGTCTCCTCATGGAGGTGGTTGATGCGGTCAACCAGCACCAGGGTATCGTTGACGATGACGCCGGTGACGGCCAGCATGCCGCAGACGCTCATGCTGCTGAGCGGCATGGCGTGGAAGAGATGGCCGAGCACGGCACCGACAATGCCGAACGGCACCACCAGCAGCACAATGAGCGGCTGCGAGTAGCTGCGGAACGGGATCGCCATCATGCTGTACAAGCCGAGCAGGATGATGACCAGCGCCCATTTGCCCGCGTCCGCACCTTCGCGCTGGGCGCGCGCCTCGCCCTCAAAGCTCCACTGCACGTGCGGATGACCGGCGAGAATCTCGAGCAGGTGCATCTCCAGGTCGGCACGAACCTTGGCTGGATCGGTCGTCGCCTTGTTGACATCGGCGGTGACGTTCATGGCGCGGCGGCGGTCGACCCGCTTGATGCTGGTAAAACTCTTGCCCACCCGGGCCTCGGCGACACGGGCAAAGGGAATTTCAAGGCCGTCGGCTGTGCGCACGCGCATGGTGTCAAGGGTGGCCAGACTTTTGCGATCGGCACGCGGGTAGCGCAGCATGACCTTGACCTCGTTGGGCCCGCGCTGGATGCGCTGAACCTCCTCGCCGTAAAAAGCCTGGCGCACTTGGCGGGCCAAGCTGCTGACCGTGACCCCCAACTGCCGGGCCTCGGGCTTGAGTCGCAGCTGGATCTCGTTGCGGCCGCTGTCGAGCGAGTCGCTGATGTCGAAGACGCCGGCGTAGGTGGCGAGCTGATCCTTGATCTTGGCTGAGATCACCAGGAGCTCGTCGGGATCGGTGCCCGCGAGCTGGATGTCGATGGGATCGCCGCTGCGGACGATCTCGGCACGGAAGTTGAGTTCTTCCGCGCCAACGATCGTGCCGATTCGCTGCCGCCATTCGTTGGCCATGTCGACCGTGTTGACCTTAAGGCTGCGTTCTTCCGGACCGTAGGTTTCGATTGTCACCTCGCCGATGTGCGAGCTGCCAGTCGTGCCCGAGCCGCTGCCGTAGGTCAACCGGGTCGTGCCGGTCGTGGCCAGGATTGAGCGGATCACCGGCTTGCCATCGGGACCGACGTACTCGCGGCGCATCTGCTCGGCGATGTCATGGATGCGCTGGATATGACCGTCGGTCACCTCGAAGGGGGTGCCGTCCAGCATGCTCAGGCGGGCCTCGATGCGCTCGCTCTGCACGCGTGGGAAAAAAATCCAGAGGATACGACCGCTGAGGAAAAAGGCGCAGAGCACGACCAGTCCGCCAAAGAAGCAGGCGAGCGCCGCGTAGCGGTGGTGCACGCACCAGCGCAGGGCCGGACGGTAGAATGTGTCGACAAACCCCTGCAGGAGACGGTCGGAAAACCGGTGCACCGGCCCGAGGATGTCGGAGGCGCCGCTGAGACCGGGAATGGGATGGGCGAGGTGGGCCGGCAGAATGATCTTGGTCTCCACCAGTGCGATCAACATGACCAGAATGAAGACCACGGCGATCGGCTTGAACATCAGCAGGAAGTCGCTTGCACCGACAGCCATCGGCAGGAAGGCGATGACTGTCGTCAGCACGCCGAAGGTGATGGGCACCGCCATTTCGCGCGTGCCGCGAATGGCCGCCTCCAGGGGTGGCAGCCCCTGCTGCCGCAGGGTGTCGACGTGCTCGGAGATGACGATGGCGTCGTCGACGACGATGCCGAGCACTAGGATGAATCCGAACAGCGAGGACAGGTTGATGGCAGTGTCGAAGTAGGGCATCAGGGCGATGGCACCGAGGAAGCTGGCGACCATGCCAATGGCAACCCAGAAGACCGCGTCGAGACGCAGGAATAGACCGACAAAGATGAAGACCAGGATGAGGCTGCTCTGCGCATTCTGGATGAGCAGGTTGATGCGGCCCTTGACGATCTTCGATCGGTCGTTCCAAAATTCAATCCGCACACCGTCGGGCAGGCGCTCGCGCGCCTTCTCGATGTAGGCCTTGACCGCCTCGGCGATGCGGATGGCGTTCTGGCCGCCCTCGCGCATGACGTTGATGACGACGCTGCGCTTGCCGTCGAGCCGCGCGAGCAGCGGGTTTTCATTGAAGCCGTCGCTGATGCGGGCGATACTGCCCAAGGTCAGGCTGCTGCCGTCAGGCCGCGTGAGCACGACGACACGTTCGTAATCGGCGCCCGTGTAGGCGCGGCCGCGGGTGCGGATGGAGACATCGCCAGCGTCCGTCTGCACCACCCCGGCGGGCAGGTCAATCGCCGAGGCGCGGATGGCCTGACTGACTGACTCCAGAGTGAGGCCGTGCTTGCGCAGGTTCTCCTCGGAAATCTCAATGCCAATCTCGTAGGGGCGCACGCCGCCCAGACCGGTATGAGTCACGTCGGGCAGCGCCGCCAGTTCGTCGCGCACCTGCTCGCCCAGGCGGCGCAGGTCGCGCTCGGCCATGTCCGCGGCGATGACGACGTTGATCACCGAGTGGAAGCTGTCGTCGACCTGAATGACCGGTCGTTCCGCCAGTTCCGGAAAATTGGGGATGGTGTCGATCTTGTTGCGCACCTCCTCCATGACCTCGCGGGGATCGCGAGTTTCCTCGACCTCAATGAAGACCGAGCCTCCGCTCGAGCCGGCGGTCGAATTGATGTGCTTGATGCCGCCCACCTGCTGAACCGCCTCCTCCACGCGCAGAACAATGCTTTCCTCGACCTCCTCCGGCGTTGAACCCGGGTAGGGAACCGTGACCGAAATGATCCGCGACGGAATGTCAGGAAAAACCTCGAGCGGGATCCGGTCCGAAAGCAGGGTCCACATGCCCGCCGCCATGACGGCCAACATCAAAAGGTTGGCGGCGACGTGATTGCGGGCGAACCAGGAGATCATGGAAAGTGTAACGGAAGCAACGTTTGACGACTCAATAAGTTGCCCGGGTTTCCTCAGGCGGCAAGGAAAGCCCTTCGGGGAACGTAGCTCATGATCATGCCCGATTCCCCTTCCCGCCGCTCTTTCCTCAAGCAGTCCGCCCTGGCTGCCGCCGCTGTCGCCTTCCCCGCCGTGGTCCGGTCGGCGAGCCCGAATTCCATGCTCCAGGTGGCGTCCATTGGAGCCGACGGCATGGCGTTCAGCGATCTCAAAAACATCGGCAGCCATGCCAGGGTGAAATATGTCGGCTTCTGCGACATCGACAGCACCCGCTTCGCCCGGGCGGATGCCGCCCATCCCGGCGTGCCACACTTTGCCGACTTCCGTGAAATGCTGGCCAGCCTGGGTGACAAGATCGACGCGGTCAATGTCGGCACGCCCGACCACATGCACGCCAAAGTGGCGATCGAGGCGATGCGCCGGGGCAAACACGTCTACTGTCAGAAGCCACTTGCACACACCGTCTGGGAATCACGCCAGATGCGCCTGGAGGCTGAAAAGGCCGGCGTTGTCACCCAGATGGGCAACCAGATCCATTCCAACCTCGAGTACCGCCTCGGCACCCGCCTGATCAAGGAAGGTGCCATTGGCAAGATCAAGGAGGTGTTTTCCTGGGTCGCCGTCACCGGCAACGAACGCAACAAAAAGCTTGAACCGCTGGCTGGCGCGCCCGTGCCGGCCCACGTCAATTGGGATCTGTGGATCGGCGTGGCCCCCATGCGCGAGTACGCCCCCTGTTACCACCCTTTCGTCTGGCGCGACTGGCAGGACTTCGGTGGCGGCGCCCTCGGGGACTTCGGCTGCCACATCCTCGATCCGGTCTTCACCGCCCTCGACTTGAACGCCCCGCAGACGGTGACAGCCCGCAACAGCGGCATCAATGGCCACATCTGGCCGGTCAATGAAGAGGTTGAGTTCATCTTCCCCGGCAATGCCTTGACCGCCGACAAGACGCTCAAGGTCACTTGGAGCGACGGCGGCCTGCGCCCCGACCGCAAGAAGGCCCGCATGCCGGCCGACCTCGAACTGCCGAAAAGCGGCTCACTTTTCATCGGCGAGGAGGGCACCCTCGTGCTTGCCCATGTGGCCGGCCCACGCCTCTACCCGCTGGAGAAGTTTCAGGGCTTCAAGTACCCCAAGGAGGAGGGGCGCAATCACTGGCATGCCTGGGTCGACGCCTGCCTCGAGGGCACGAAGACCAGCGATGGCTTCCAATACGCCGGCCCACTCTCCGAGACCGTGCAACTCGGCAACGTCGCCACCCGCTTCTGCACACGCGGTCCGATCGACTCGCGCACCGGCGACCCGCTGAATCCGGTTGTGCTCGAATGGGATGCCATCAACCTGCGTTTCCCCAACGCACCGGACGCCAATGCCCTGCTGACCAAGACCTACCGCGAGGGCTGGGCCATCTGAGATGGCTAAAAGCCCGCCCCTGCAACAACGTTATCCGGGTGATCGCCCCATGCAGGCGCCCCCCGGTCTCGCTGACCGTCGCCGGGCTCTGGCTCAAACGCACGCCGTATAACCCCTGGCGACGGTTCTGGCAATCGCCGTCTGATGCTGGTGGCCGCCAGGAACCAGGGTTTTTGCCGCCGGCGCCATTGGCCCTCGACCTCAGCCTGGGACGACTGCTGGCCACCAATCTGCCCGGCGGTGATGACACCGCCATGCCGCGCGCGGGCGTCTTCACCATCATCGCGCTCCTAGCCACCTTTTGGCGAGGCAGATCGATGGGCTGTGCGAGGAACTGCGCCACCCCGAGGGCATTCCGCTCATCTGCACTTCTGCATGGCGATTCGCGAGGGGGACGGCCGCTGGCGGAATCTGGACGCTGGAGGCTGCCTCCTCGGGGCGAATGCTAGAGCCGGCTCACCGGCGCACCGGCTGCTCTGAGGTTCGCTTGCGGCTAAACATCCGCGAGAAGAGGTTGGTGCGACGCTCCTCCACTGGTCCGGCCGCGGCGGGGACGAACTCGTTCGGGAAGCGCTGGGCGGCATCGATACCGACCTTGGTGCGCTGGTCCTCCTTGAGCGAGGACAGGCGCAGCGCGTTGTTGTCCTGGATGACCTGCGGCTGGATGAAAATGATCAACTCGCTGCGGCTGGTGCTGTCCTTGTTCTCCTTGAACAGCTTGCCGAAGCCGGGTATGCGGCTCAGAAGGGGCGCGCCCTGGGTGTCGCGCTTCTCCTGCTCGGATATCAGCCCGCCGAGAACGATGGTGTTGCGGTCCGGCACGGTCACCGAAGTGATGATCTGCTCGGTACCGATGATCGGCACGTCGTTGGGTTCGACCCGTTGCGAGCCAATGACGGTGTCGTTGACCTGTGCGATGGTGAGCTGAACCTCGCCATCGATATTGATGAGTGGCACCACCTCCAGCTTGAGGACGACGTCGCGGTACTCAATCGTCGTGGTGGTGTTGCCCTGATTGGCGCCGTTGTTGGCAAAGACCGTCTGCTGCGAGGGCACCGGGATTTGCTGGCCGGAGGTGATGGTCGCCTTCTTGTTGTTGAGGGCAAACACGCTCGGCCTCGACAGCACGCGGAAACGGTTGGTGGTTTCCAGGGCGGTGACGAACAGCTCCAGACTATCGCCGATCGAGCCGTACAGGTTCATGCCTGCGGCCGGACCAAAGGGGGCCGTGATGACGTTGTTGCGCAGGTCGCGGACCGCACGCGTCGCGGCATTGCCGCTGACCACGTCCTGTCGGCTGAAGAAACTGCTGCCGGAGAAGTTGGTTCCGTCCTTGGTATTGAGAGCCGAAAGGTAGTCGATGCCGAACTCAAAGCCATCGCCGAGGGTCAGTTGGCCAATAACGGTGGAAAGATAGACTTGGGCCGGCTTGCGGTCGAGCTTGTCGAGCAGGCCGTTGACCTTGTCGACTGCGTCCTTGCGCCCCATGACCAGAATGGCGTTGGCCATTGGATCGGCGACAACGCGGGTCTTGCCAATCAGCACCGAGATCGGCGCATTGTCCTCGGTCGGCCCCTGGATCAGGTCCGCGCGGCTGGCCGTGCCACCCGCACCGGTTGCGCTGTCCTCGGCGCCACCTGTGGCCAACAGCTGGCCGCCGCGGGTGCCCGTCGTCGTGCGACCCGTGAGAAGCTGACTGCTGCTCGAGGCAAGCAGCTGGTTGCGCTGCTGCTGCAAGGTTCCTCCTCCGGGCAGCTGCGTGGTGCCGCCGCCGGTGTCCTGGAGCAAGTCGGCAATGGCGCTGAGGACATCGACTGAGGATGCATACTTCAGCTTGCGCTCGTAGGGTTCCTCAATCGGCAGCGCCTTGTCAAACTCGGCGATCATGCTGGCGATGTAAGTGTAATCCTCGGGTGACGAGACTACGAGAATCTGGTTGAGGCGGGTGTCGGCGACCACCTGGGCCTTGGGCTTGGGTGCTTGAGAGCGGGCGCCGGCGTCGGGCGGACGGTTCGAACCACCCGCCGAGGATGGTGGGCCGCCGGAACTGGGACGTGAATCCCCACCGGAGTTGCTGCGGTTTTCCGGGACAGGATTGCCCCGGAAGGTGTTGACACCACGGGTCTCCTCCTCCTGCAACTGGGCGTCGAGGGTCGCCTGGAGAATCTGTGCCACCGTGCCGGCATCGGCAAATTCGACCGGAATGAACTTGGTGACCAGAGTAGAGCCCGTGTCGGCGAGGTCGAGCGCCTCCTTGATGTGGATGAGCTGCCAGACGATCGAGCTGGACTCGGTGATAAGCAGGCCGGGAGGTGAGGAGACCGGCGTGATGCGGCCGTAAACGCCCAGACCGACGTGGGATGACAGCATGATGGCTGCCTGCTCGGGCTCCAGATGCGCGAGTGGCATGAAGTAGCTGACCAGGGTCTCACCCTCAGGCAGGTCGAGCGGCGAAGTGTAGAAATTCACCCCTTGGGAGAACTGCACACTGTTGGCACTCTGGGTCCGCGCGGGCAGGATGCGAGCGCTCTTGCCATCGGGCTCCATGACGATGGCATAGCCGTTGGTGAAGAGGGTCGCCTCGATCAACTTGACCGCCTCCTCCTTGCTCACCGGCTTGGGCGTGGCCAGGCTGACCTGCGGCCCCTCAAAGATGCTTGAGTCCTTGATGAGAGTAATGCCGGTGAGCAACTCGTAGATGCTGAGCATGTCAGCCACCGGATTGTTCGGAAACTGCAGGACGATCTGGTCACCGTCCATGCGAATGGTTTCCGCCAGGGTGCTGGCCATGCCGCCTGCCCCGGGCGGGCCGCCAAACCCGCCTTCACCACGCCTGCGGAAGCCGCCAGCGCCCCCGGGGCCGCCGGGTCCTCCCGGTGCTACAGGACCGCCCGAACCAACGGGTACGGCGGACTCGCCAGTTGCTGCCGGCGCAGGCTCTGAAGGTGCCGGGGCCGGAGTCACCTGTGCGGCGGGGGCTGAGGCCGGGGGAGCTGCCGCAGGTGGTGTGTCCTGGGCCGACAGCAGGGCGGCGGCACAAGGAACCAGGCAGAGACAGACGGCGATGCGAAGGCTGGGGGATTGCATTGGAAACGGGATGGCGGAAACAGGTTCAGGGACGGACTTCAGGGAGCGTTAGCGACCGCCCTTGTCCTCCTTCTCGATGCGGTCAAACTCGCGGCGGATGATGTTGCGCCGCTCCTCCTCGGGAGCGTTGCGGAACTTTTCGTCGCTGAATTTCGAGCGCATCATCTCGCGAAACTTCTCGCGCGACTTCTCGGAAAGTGACTCATACCGGCGGCGGTCCTCCTCACTGGGCCCCCGGCTCGGGCCGCGGAAGCGGTCGCCCTCGCCGTCCGACGGCGAGCCACGCTCGCTCCGTTCACCGTCGCGCCGTCGCTCTACACGCAGTTCCTCGGCGGTGACGCTGGCATAGCGGACGCTGATGACCTCGGCGCCGATGCGAATGCGCGCCTGGCTAAGCTTGACATCGGGGGCCGGCAGAGCCTCCTGCAGCGTCCAGCCCTGGAAGTTCGGCTCGCTGCCGACGACGCTCGACTGCTTGGTCTCTTTGTTGAATACGGTCGCAACGGGTTTGCCGTCTACATAGGCAATGCCGGTGAGCACGAGATTGTCGGAGAGATTGACCATGCGCGAGAAAGGCGAATTCTCAAGCACGGGCGCGACAGAAGTCGGGTCGAAGGGCTGCGGCAGATCTGGGTCCACCTCCTGAGCACCGGACAGCACGGCGGAAATCAGAAGCAGGGAGATGTGGAGTTTCATGGCGTGGGGCACGGTTCAAAGCCCGCCTTCAGGCTTGAACCAGCGTGCGAGGGTGAGGTTGCAGATCGTCTGCGGGGTTTTCTCGCGGGCCCGGCCATCGAGCTCCAGGCGCAGCTGCTTGATTGCCTGAAACTTCGCCGGCGACTGTAGGCCGGCCAGCCAGCCGAGCACGGCGGTCTGGTCGCCGCGCACGCGCAGGCTGACGGCCACTTCACGATAGTCGGAGGTGGCCACTGCCTCGGGCAGTGTCTGTTGCTGGATGGCAATGCCGAGATCCAGCGCCTGGTTCTGCAATTCCTCGAGCATCTGGCCCTGGGCGCGCCCCAGGCTGTCAGTGGTCGGCATCGCCTGCTCCAACCAGTCGCGGCGCTTTTCCCAGAAGACGCGGTCGGCCATCCAGGTGTCATTCTCGCGCTTCTGGTTCTGCAGTGCCACCAAACGCTCGCCGAGGGCGGCGCGCTGGCGCAGGAAGGCATTCGCCCCGATGGCGCAGGCCATGAAGAGCAACACACCGGCGCACAGCAGCAGCAGGTTCTTTTCGCGAGAGGAAAGTTGGTTGAACATGTTGGAATCAAGCTACTGCATCTTGCCCTGCGCGCGAAACTGGGCGGTCTTTTCGCGCACGGTCGGCTGCGGCTTCGACCAGGTGTACAATCCGAGCACTGGGTGCTTCTGCAGATCCTCGACGAACTGGAACGCCAGCTGGGCGTCGCGCGCTTCGCCACGCAGGTCGATCTCGTTGCTGCGGAGGTCACAGTCGCGGATGACGATGCCGCTCGGTGGCATGAGCTTGGTGATTTCTGCCAGCAGCACCAGCGGGTAGCGTTTGGTTTCGATGGCCGGAGCGAGCGCCTTCCAATGCCCGGCCGTGCGGCGCACCTGATCGGCGGTATCGGCGGTCGCCGCCACCTCGACCTGCAACCGCTCGGCGGAACGCGCGAGGAAACTCAGGTAGGCAAAAGCGAAGAAACCCAGAGCCAGCATCAAGGCTCCGCCGAGCAGTCCCGCGCGCAGGAACCGGGAGCGGCGGGCACGCGCCACCTGCTTGGCATGGACCCGGACCGGCAGCATCCGGGTCCAATGGCTGGCATCCACCTCCTTCTGAGGCGGCAGCTGGGCCATCCGCCGAACCGGCAGACCGATGAGTTCCTCGAGGGCCCTTTCCTGTCCCTCATTCCAGGAGTCGCCAGCCAGGGTTACGCCGCCGAGACTGCCGGCACCTAGGTCAAATTCAAGGGCGAGACGCGCCAGTTGCAACTCCTGGGTGATCTCCTCCAGCGAGGCCGATGCCGGAGCGAACAGGTGACTGTGGTAGAGACGTCCCTGAAAGCCGGCGGCCAAGACGAGGGAACCCTGCTCTTCCACAACGACCAACTGGCCGGCCGGCAAACTGACCAAGCGCAGGGCCGTCGTGTAATCGACGGCTTGCTCAAGGGCCAGTGCTTCCGGAAAAGGATCGGCCAGAACGTCGACACTGACCGTGGCGGTGGCCGCCGTCTGGGTCAGCAGGTGCCAGCGAAAGTTGCGCGGAGCCGAGGCTTGCGGCTTCAGTCCCCGGCGCTCCAGCTGAGTCATGATGATCTGCTCAAGAAGGGCATGGTCGGTGTTCGGCAACACCAGTCCGATGCTGCGACAGGCCGAGGCCGGCAGGCCGACGACCAGGGGGCCGATGCGGTCGCCTGCGTCAGCAGGCGAATCGACGGAGCCCGGTGCCTGGCCCGACCGGGGATGCCAGACCCGCCAGGTCGTGTCGGGCGCAGGGAGCAGCAGTGTCGAGGCGGAGAGGGGCATGCGCGGATGGGTGGAACGTCGGATGGATGGGGAAGTTGCGAAAAAGACGGATCACTCTTCAATTCGGGCAAGATAGGTCAGCGAACGATCCTCGCCCCGGCGGACAATGACGATGATCTGAGCGCGTTTTTCTCCGACGTACCCGGTGCTCGTAACACGCCTCAGGCTGTCCTCGCTGGTCAGGATCGCACTCAGGGACTGCGCTTTCTCGCCGGTCAGCCCCAGCAGACGGAAGGCTTCGCCATCAGAAATGCGCTGATCGTCCTCGGTGCCGGGAATGCCGTCGGCGCCATCGCGGCGCGCGACGTAATTTTCCACGTCGTTTGGCGAGGCCCCCGTGACGGCGATCAAGGTGTCCTTGAAGGCTGTTCGCAGGTCAATCGTGCCGTCGCCATAAACGCTGAAAAACTCGCGCCAGTCGGGCTTGAGCTGGTCAACCACCCCCATGCCGCGGACCAGCAGCATTTCATCGACATCGACAAAACCGCCCTGTCGCGGCATGTCCTGAATCCCCTGCTGCTGGTAGAAGGCGGACTCGGCGCCGTTCGCACGCACTTCGTCGTCGCGATCCACCCAGTCGGCCAGAGACTCGCTGGCGACCCCAGCCTCGTCGCTGTTCAGTCCCCAGCGGATGAACAACTGGTAAACCGCCTCGCGCAGCCGGTCGTCGGTGACAAAATTGACCGGGATGCGCGCGCCCTCATAATTGATGACGACGTCAAAGCCGCTGTCGCTGCCGACCTTCTGCTTGAGCACTTTGTCGCCACGCCTCGCCTCGGGGTGCAGCCCCACCGCCAGACCGCTTTCCGCCAGGTGCAAGGCGTAGAATTCCGCCGCACCCAGCTTTGCCTCCTCGGCGCTGTAACGGATGTATTCGACAACTCCCATGACGGTGACCGACATGAGCAGCAGAGCCCAGACCATGAGCATCAGCGCGGAACCGCTGGCTCTCGGACGCACGGATGCAGAGCCTTGGCCACCGCATCTGGCGTGGCTGAGAGCCTGGTGTTGAAAGGGTTTCATCTTCCTGGATTGCCTCCTCCCCTGCCCGTTCCGGATGCTCCCGGGCCGCGACCACTGCCGGCATCCCCGCCTCCCGCTCCGCGATCGTCCTTACTGTCAGGAGGGCGGCCTCCACCTCGGGAAGAGCTGCGACCGCCCTCCGTGCCGCGCCCACCGGTCGCGGCTGTCGCCCCTCCTGTGGCACTGCCCGTGCCGCCCGCCACGGTTGTGCCGGTCTGGGACGGTGTCGTCTGGCTGGCGCCTCCGCCTGTGCCGGCGGTGATCTGAATGACCGGCAGGCTGTACACCATCCGCAACGGCGTCAGGCGGTCGCGCATAAGCAATTGCACCTCGATAAGCTGCGGCCATCCGCTTTCCGACCACTCCTCCAGCCAGGTGTCATCCTCCTCCTGATAAAACCGCCATTTCAGTGAAACCACGTCGGCCAGGAGCGGCATCCAGTATCGTCCCTGCTCGTCCGGCGCCGCCAGGCCGCTGACTTCCTGGCGGAGGGCAATGTCGCGGCTGTCGCTCTGGGCAATCAGATCCTCGCGTGAGAGGCAAAGATAGTTCAGCACCGCCTCGTTGGCGTCAGCCGTGCCGGCTGGATCCGGACGCAGCCCCAGGATGGTGTCGCTGTAGGAGATCGGCCGCATGCCAAAGCCAAAGCAGTTCGGAGCCCCACTGATCGTCAACTCCTGGCCGGCGTCGACATTCGTGTCGAGGGCGGTCAACGTCAGGGTGGCAGTGCTCGGCAGCGTGGTGAAGGTCTTGCGGCAGAGCTCGAGGAAACGGTTGATGCCGTCGTTCTCGCGCTGCAGCTGCTCGATCTGCGCCGCAGCGCGCACGCTGCCCTGAATGATGGAAAACAGGGTCGCGGTGATCATGCCGAGAATGGTCAGGGCGATGACCACCTCCATGAGTGTGAAGGCCTGCAAACCGGGCGGCCTGCCCCGGTCGCCGAACCGTTCAGCGCTGGGCGGGCTTGTGAACATAGAGGGAAACGGCTTCCTCGCGGGTCTCGCCGCCAACGGAATAGCTGGCGGTGACGGTGAGGTTGTAGAGATCACTCAGCTGGCCACCGCGGGTCGTGGTCAGAACCACGGGCTCCGTGCTGCTGGTATAGGTGACCCCTGTGGTGGCGTCGGCAATGCTGACACTCATCTCGGCCAGCGGCTTGCGCCGCACCTCTTCCAGGAAGGAGCGCAGGCCGACACGCACGCGCTGGTCGCGGTTGAGGATGTTGGCGACCTCGACCGAGGTGTTCAGGGCGCGCGCAAGCCCCAGCACACCGATGGCAAACATGCCGAGGGCAATGATGAGCTCGAGCAGGATGTAACCGCCCTTGCCCGGGGCGACGCCACAAAGGTGGGCTGACCGTGTCGATTTCATCGCAGGTCGATCACCTCCTTGACGATGTCGGCGGTGAGCGCACCGAACTCGACGTCAAAGAGTGCGCTGGGTCCCTCGAGACGTAGTTGCAGTGGTTGGCAGATGCCGGTCGGCTGAAACACCCAGAGCTTCACGATCTCACCCTCCACTGGAGTCTCCTCGAGATCGTGCCAGAGTTTCAGCGAGTAACGCACCGCAGCCGGCAGTTCGTAGCGTTCCTGCCAGTGGTTGTCGAGCACCGGGCCGGGCGGAGCCAGAGGCAGCTGGGTCTTCGGCACGGCGGTGGCCCCGGAATCGAGATCGAGCAGGTTCGGATCCTCGTTGGGGTTCTCGCGGTAGACGCCGCTTTCATGCTCCTGCAGCAGGAGGTCAAGGTCGGCGAGTTGCAGGTAGGGATTGAAATAGCGCGAGGCGAGAAAGCCGCCGGAGTAGAAGGCGACCTGGTAAGGGCGCTTTTCCTTCATGGCCCGCAGACGCGCCTCCTTGGCGAGTCGCGAAAGCTCGAGAATGGGCTCGCGCGCCATCTGCTCGTCACGGATGCCCCGGATCGTCGGGATGCTCGCGGCGGCAATGACGATGACGATCGTCAGCGAGATGACGATCTCGACGAGGGTGAAGGCCCGGGACCGCCAACGCAGGCAAACTGACCTGCCCGGAAAATCGAACCTCAAGCTTCGGGATTCCGGGCGCGGCTTCACGGTGCCGTGGCTTTCCAGTTGCCAATGTCGTCTTCGTTGCCCTCGACACCGTCTTTGCCGACGCTGTAAACGTCGTAGGCCTTCTTCGACTTCTGCGCCGGGTAACGGTACTTGTATTCCTGTCCCCAGGGATCCTTCGGCACCTCTTCAAGCAAAGCGGTCCACTTCTCTGGCAACGGCTCGGTGGTCGGCTTTTCCACCAACGCCTTGAGGCCCTGTTCGGTCGTCGGTGGCCGCATGTTGCGTGCCTCATAGAGCTGCAGCTGGGTCATGAGGTTCTGCAGGTCGCCGTCAACCCGGGTCTCCTTGGCCACATCGACGTTGCCCTTCAGCATGTAGATCGAGCCGGCGGCCAGGATCGAGATGATGGTCAGCACGATGACGATCTCGATGAGGGTGAAGGCGGCGCTGGAATTGCAGGGGCGGATCTTGGGGTGGCGAAAGGAGGCTCGGGTGGTGGAGGTGCTCAGGTTCATGGATGCAGGGAGGTTCGGATTTCGGGGAGATGTTACAGAAAGTGGGGAGGGATTTAAATCGGGAAATGCGTTCCGTGGCAGGCCTCAGACGCGGCTCTTGATGCCATTGACCGACTGAAAGACGGCGGAGATGATGGAATAGGCGACGACACCGACGACGACGGCCATGATCAGGATAATGACCGGCGAGATCATCGCCGTCATGCGCTTGATGCGTTTGTCGAGCTCCTTGTCATAGCGGACGGCCGCCTTCTCCAGCGACTTGCCGATCTCGCCGGTTTGTTCGCCGACGGCGATCATGTCGACCAGCATCATCGGGAAGTGGCCGACCTTCTTGAGGGCATTCGACAGCGAGGCGCCCTCGGCGACCAGGCCGTTGACGCGGGCGAGCAGGCCCTGAATGAACACGTTGGCGGAGATCTTCGATACCAGGCGGATGCTGTTCAGCAGGGGCACCCCGTTGCCGACCAGGCTGCCCATGGAATGGGCGAACTGGGCGTAAAAGCGGGTGGCGATGACGGGACCGAAGAGGGGCGTCTGCAGCTTGGTGCGATGCCACCAGAGGCGGCCGCCGGGCGTCGCCAGGTAGGCCTTGAAGGACAGGGCGACCACCACGGCCGCACTAAGCATGACCCACCACCAGGAGGCGAGGAACTGGTTGAAACTGATGAGCATCTGGGTGGCGAACGGCAGCTTCTGGCCGCTCTTGGCAAGAAGGTCGGTGATCTGCGGCACCATGACCGTCATGAAGACGATCATGAGCACCGCGCAGGCGCCGACCAGAAAGGCCGGATAGATCATCGCCTGGGTCACCTTCGCCTGCAGCTCGGCGATGACGACCAGGCTCTGCGCCAGGCGGCGCAAGATCGGCGCCAGGGTGCCGCTAACCTCGCCGGCGGCGACCAGGTTGCAGTACAACTCATCGAAGCTCGGTGAAGCCTTGCGCAGGGCCTTGGCGACCGTGGCCCCCTCGCGGATGTGCTCGCGCAGGATGGCCGAGACTTGGCGCAGGGCCGGCGCCTCCTGTCGCTCGTTCATGACCCGCAGCGCCTGGTCGATCTGCAGGCCGCCGTCGAGCAGGTCGGCCAGTTCCTCGGTGAACAGGATGATCTGGGCCCGCTTGAGCTTGACCGGTTCATTGGATCGCTCGGCCGCCACAGTGGCTCCCGCCTTGACCGGTTTGGCCTCCTCGTTCACCCGCACCGGCGTCAGCGCCTGGGCTTCGAGGCGGCGAAACGCCTCCGCACGCGATCCAACCGAGAGACTGCC
>JBIJBO010000060.1:0-20420 GCA_044345215.1 Prosthecobacter sp.
TGCCGACACGACAGCCTCCGGACACTCAGCGCGAGCGGAAAAGGTCGCTGGTCAGGCACTCGACGATGAGGGTGCGCAAGCCGCTCCCCTGCTGCTTCACTTTCCCGTGGATGCGGTCGATGGCAAACGCGTCGGACGCCTCCATCAGCCGGCCGGTGCTGTAGGCAAGCATCTGGCGGATGAGGTGGCGGGTGAACAGGTCCTCGCGCGTACCGCGCAGGATGTCACGGAAGCCGGCGAAGTCCCTGTAGGCCTCGCCCGAGGGAAACTCACCGGTGGTGTCGATCTTCGGAGCCTCGCCTTTCTTCGGCTTCGGGTAGGTGCTGCGCCAGCGGCCGACCGGATCAAAGGACTCGAGGCTGAAGCCGAGCGGATCGATCTTGCGGTGGCACTCGGCACAGGCGCGGTCAGTGCTGTGCTTGGCCAGGCGCTCGCGGATGGTGGTCGTACCGCTGACATCGGGCTCAATGGCGGGCACGACGTCGGGCGGCGGCGGCGGCGGCACGCCGAGGATGTTTTCGCTGACCCAGACACCGCGGGTGACCGGCGAGGTCTCGACCCCGTTGGCGCTGACGGCAAGGATGGCCGCCATGCCGAGCAGGCCGCCGCGGCGCTTGTTGCCCTTGAGGCTGACCTTCTGGAAGCCGTCGGCCAGGCGCAGAGTCTTCTGCTCGGGCAGGTCGTAGAGTTTGGCGAGCTTCTTGTCGATGAAGCTGTGATCGGCGTGCAGGAACTGCGCGACCGAGCCATTTGTCTTGAGCAGGTCGTGGAAGAACAGGCGCACCTCGGTCTTCATCGATGTGGGCAAATCCTCGGCGTAGTAGGCGCGGAAGCTCTCGCGCGGCGGAGGCATGCCGCCGAGCTCACGCAGGTTCAACCAACTGTCGAGGAAGCCGTTGAGGAAACCGTTGACCTGTTCATCGGCGAGCAGGCGGTCGATCTGCTTCCGCAACTCAGCGTCTCCGGTGAGCTGGCCGGAGTCCGCGGCGGCGCGCAGCGCTTCATCAGGCGGCGCGGCCCAGAGTGCGTAGGACAGTCGGCTGGCGAGGTCGTGGGGCTTGAGGCGCTGCTCGTTTTCCCCGGTGATCTCGCTCAGGTACAGGAAGGAGGGCGAGCAGAGAATCAGCTTCACCGCATCGAGCGCCGCCTGGCGCGGCGTGGCCTTGTCGGCGAGGCGTTTTTCGTACAGCGCGCGGATCGGCTGGCGATCCGCCTCAGTGAGCGGACGGCGGCAGGCCTTTTCGGCGAAGGCAAAGAGCTGGTCGAGCGCACGCTTCGACTGGAAGCCCTCCTTGCCGAACACCGCCACCTCCTCAGCGCCGCCGGCCGGCTCGGCCACCGGGCCGCGGATGACGATCTCGCTGATGCGGATGTGAGGCAGCTTGCCCTCCTTGAGGATATGAGCGCGGCCGACGCCCGAGGTGCCGACCGGCGATTTGAACTCGTCCTTGTAGCGCTTGTTGATCGTCACCACCGAGGCGCGGGATTCATACGGGCCATTGGGGAAGATGAAGCGCGGGGTCTGGCCGGCCTCCAGCCAGACGCGGAATTTCAGGCGGGCCGGCTCGTTGTCGGGCACCACGCTGCTCGCCAGCAGCGGCTCGATGGCCTGCGGGTAGTGGATGTGGCCCTTGGTGACGTCGCCGGGCACGACGCCGAGAATGAAGGGCTCGGAGAAGTCGATGCCAAAGATGGCGGGATCGTAGTGGGTGTCGCGATGCAGGGCCGCCGCCTCGACCTCAAGGTCGTAGAGGCCGGAAACCGGCACACCCTGCTTGAAGTCCTCGATGTGGCCGTAGCCGCCCTGGCGGGTGTCGGTGTTCGGCTGCTCGTAGAGGTTGAGGTAGCGGTAGTTGAAGGCGGTCTTGTGCGAGCCCTGCAATTCCTCGTACTGGACGAAGTGGCCGTTGAACTTCCAGGTCTGCGGCGCAGTGGCGGGCTTGCCAAGGCGGGTTTCGACGAGGCGGTTGGCGGCCTGGAAATACTGGTCGACCAGGAAGCCCGAGGTGACCAGCGATCGACCGATGGTATCGAGGTGGCGGTCGGTCTTTTCCTTGGGGAAATCGGCGGTCAGGCCAAGGGTGTCGATGCGGCGGCCAAACAGCGCGGCGAGGGTGTTTTCATACTCTCGGTTGGAGAGCCGGCGCAGAACCGTGCGCGAACCGGTGCTTTGCAGGGCCATCTCTGCGGCGGTGGTGCCGTCGCGCAGGGCGCGGATCACCGCGAGGCACTCCTCATCCGTGGGCTGTTCGGATTTCTTCGGCGGCATCTCGCGCAGCGTCAGCTGATCGATGATGTCGCGCGCGTCGATCACCTCGGGCAGAGCCTTCAGCGGCAGCTTGAACGTGTCGAAGGCACGGTCACCCTTCTGAACGTCGGCATCGTGGCACTCCAGACAGTAGCGACCGAGGAACTGCTCGACGACCTTCGCGGGCGTGTCGGCAGCGTGGCCCGGGACCCCCGAGGCAAGCAGCGCCCAGGTCAGGGCGACAGAAATCCGGCCAGGAAGCCGGGGCACGAAGCCCGAGTCTGCCGATTTGCCTCTGCGACCCTGGCGGCCTGGCGCCTTGGCGTGAGAAACAGATGCCATCATGCAGCTCACGCGAAACGACCCGTGCTGCTGCCGAAGGCGTCCGTCTCGACGCCCATCTTCTGGGCGATGTCGACGAACAGGTTGCACAGCGGCACCTTGTGATTGACCTCGCGCGTGACTTCGCGAAATTCGCCGTGCTTGTAGCCGCCGCCGGCGAGGAAGACCGGCAGGTCGGAGTTCTTGTGCGAATTGGCGTCGCCCATGCCGCTGCCAAAGAGCACAGTCGTCGAATCCAGCAACGAACCCTCGCCGTCCTTGAGACCGCCAAGACGGCCGACGAACTTGCTGTACTGCTCGATCTGGTAGCGCTCGAGCGTGACAAGGTGCGCAATGGCCTCGGCGTCGTTGCCGTGGTGGGAAAGGCCGTGGTAGTCCTTCTTGATGCCCAGGTGCTGTGGCAGGAAATCACCGCCGATCTCCAGGGTGGCGATGCGGGTGCTGTCCGTGAGCAGAGCCAGGGCGATGAGCTCATACATCAGCGGCAGATCGTCGACCGCATTGCGGTTGGCCGGCTTCTCAAAGGGCGCGGCCGGCTTCGGGTGATGGGTCCAGCGCTGGCGCAGCTCGAGGCGCTTTTCGACGTCGCGCACCGAGGTGAAGTACTCGTCGAGCTTGTCCTTGTCCTCCTGGTTGACCTGGCGGGACAGGCGCTTCGCCTCCTCGCGCACCGAATCGAGAATGGAAGCCTGCACGCGGTTTTCCTGCTCGCGGCGCACGCGACGCTCCTCGGAATCGCCGACGAACAGTTTCTCGAACAACTCGGCCGGATTGGTGATCGGCGGCACGCGCACGCCGGACTTCGTCCAGGCCAGCTGGCAGCCGCCGTGGATGCCGCCCTCGGAACCAACGGTGAGCGAGGGGAAACGGGTCTGGTGGCCGATCTCCTCGGCAAGGAACTGGTCGAGCGAGACATTGCCGTCCGGGCGGTTCTGCGCCTCGGAGTTGAGCACGCCGGAAAGGAAGGAATGCACCGCAAAGTGACCGCCCTTGACGCCATGGTCGAGACCACGGAAGACGGTCATCCGCCCGCGATTCTCCCAGAGCGGCTCCAGCAGCGCGGTCTTCTCGTAGGCGCGACCGGCCGTCGCCGGAAACAGCTGCTTGGTTTGGAAGCCGAGCAGGTTGCCAATTGCCACGAACCGGCGGGCGCCGATGCCGGCCCCCTTGGCCGCCTGCAGGGCGGCATTGCCACCGACGGTCTTGGCGGTGAGCGACGACAGACCAGGCAGCGCCAGGGTGGCGCCGAGGGAACGGAGGAGAAAACGGCGACGATTCATGTCAAAAGCTGGCAACGATGGCCCGGCTGGGCTTCTTGCAGGGAGCCGGGGCCGTGCGAGCGGGTCTGCCCGATGCCATGGCCCTTGGGCGCAAGGAAAACACGAGCAGGACGCCCCTCAGCCATCGACCGGCTCCACCGGAGTGGGCAGCAGGAGCTGGTAAAACACCAGATCGAGCCAGCGGCCGAACTTGAAGCCGGACTGGCGCAGGCCGCCGCCGCGGGTGAAGCCCAAGCCCTCATGCAGGGCGATGCTGCCGGCGTTGTCAGCATCAATCACCCCGACGAGACAGTGGCAGCCCCGCGCCTGCGCCGCCCCGACCAGATCCGCCAGCAGACACCGGCCGATGCCGCGTCCGCGCTGCCGGACGTCGACATAAACCGAGTGCTCCACCGTGTACTTGTAGGCCGGAAAAGCGCGAAAGGGCCCGTAGGTGGCGAACCCCAGCAGGGTGCCGTCGTCGTCCTCGGCGACCCGCAGGGGCAGGCCGGCGGCGCGCTTGGCCTCATACCAGGCAGCCACGGTCTCGACCGTGCGGGGCTGGTACTCGTAGAGGGCCGTCGTGTGCACGATGGCCTCGTTGAAGATGGCGCGGATGGACTCCAGGTGGCGGGGCTCGCCGTCGACAATGCGCATGACCGCCAGCCTACACGGCCCGCGCCGGTTGTCACGGAGGGTTCAGGGTCAAAATGTAGCCGACCACGTTCCGCATCGCCTGCTCGTCGTCGATGAACTTGGTGGCCATCTCGACCATCTTCGCTCCCTTCTCGTCGCCCTTGGCGGCGCCGCGGTGCAGGTTCTTGAATTTCTTCAGCTGCGCCAGCAAATACCAGCCCTGGCGCCCCACCAGCGGCGGGCTGCCGAAGGCCATTTCCCCCGAGGCATTGTAGCGGTGGCACTCCATGCAGCGCTCGTAAAACAGCTCCTGGCCGGCACTGATGTCGGCGCCCTGCAGGCCGCGCTCCTTCGGCGGCACCAGCGGCAGCTTTGCAACATGCATCGCCAGCTCGGCAATCTGCGGCTCCTGAAGGGATTTGGCGATCGCCGCCATCATCGCCCCCTGCGGATCCACGGCCGTGTCGCCGCCGCGCCGACCGTCGTGAAAATTCTTCAGCTGCGTGCTCACATACCAGGGCGGCAGGGCCGCGATCGAGGGCGTCTTCAGGTCCTCGCGACCCTCGCCCCTGGCGCCATGGCACTGGGCGCAGACATTCTGGAACAGGGTCGCCCCCTCCTGGGCCATGACCGGCAGGCAGAGCAGAAAAAGCAGGAGCGGACGCAGAGGGCGCATGCTGTCCGAACGCGCATTGTTGCATGACTTGTGCAACTTTTCTGCCGCGGCCAAGATCGGCGTGGTGGATGCCAAAAACCGCTGGCGCCAGCACCCGGCCGCCCCAGACCGGCAGTCATGTCCAGCCCCCGTTGTCGACCAGAAAAACGGCTGCGACAGCGCCACCGGCACCCCCTCTGAGTTCCACAGCTGCCCGCTGGGAACACCAAGTCGGCGAGGGGTGCCGCCCAGTCGCGCCGACACAAACGCTGAAGGCACGCAGGAACCGGCCACTGGCGGCTGAACAGCCTCCAGAAAGCACTTGCCGGCGGGCTGGGCGACCGCATAGTGAGGGTTCAGCCGCGACCCTTCGCGGCCTCTGGGGCCATAGCTCAGTTGGTAGAGCGTCTCGTTCGCAATGAGAAGGTCAGGGGTTCGAATCCCCTTGGCTCCACCAGAGTCGCCAAAGCGCGGCGCGTGCCTGAGCACGCGTTTTTTCATGCACCCGGGTCGGAAGCCGCCGGGTCTGATCCTGCCGAGGCACCGAACAACTCCGCCTGCCGCAGGGGCGCTTCCACGCGGGTTGCCGGTCCCGCGTAATCCGCGCGGTTCAGCGCCGTCGTCACCGGCCAGGCAGTCATGGGCTCCGCCCAGGGGCGCAGCAGCGGTAGCAGGGACAGGGCCGGCACCTCGGGATTCAGCCACCCTTTCCAGGCCGCTGGCACCAAAATCACAGGCATGCGGTCATGACGGGGTGCGACGGTCGGATTGGCGGCCGTGGTGAGCAGCAGAAAGCCTTCGACCTGCCGGCCGGTCTCGTCCCGCCAAGCCTGCCAGAGTCCGGCCATCGCCAGCGGTTCGCCATCCGCCCGCGCAAAGCGCCAGGGCTGCTTTGGGCTCGTGCCGGCCTGCCACTCATAAAAGGCCTCGGCCGGCACCAGGCAGCGCCGCTGCTGCAAAAGCTCCCGGAAGACCGGTTTCGTGGCCACGGTCTCGGAGCGCGCCAGCAGAAGCGGCGGCCCCCGCCAGGGTGGAGGCACCCCCCAGGGCAGCGACTCGATGCACAGCCCCCCTGGCCTCGACAACGCCACCGGCGCGCGAGTTCCGGGCGCCTGATTTTCGAGAGCCTCAACCACCCGCACCCGCACACGCAGTGCAGTGGACAGATTCGCCACGGCACGGGAGGAACTGGCAAAGCGGCCGCACATGCTGTCCAAATGACGGGCGGATGCGGGCACACCGGCTGAAGCCTTCCCCGGCTGACCGGTCCGCCACTCCCGGCTCAGAGATTGTCCCGGTTGACGAACACCGCAGTGGCGCCGGGGCCAGCCTTCTTTAGCACGGCATAGGCCGTGCCGGCTGGCAGAACGGGATCGACAGGCAGGGCGCTGGTGGTCGTGTACCACTTGCTTTTATACCGGTAATACATGGCACCGACACCCCCGAACCCGTCATCGACGAGCAGCACATCGTTGCGGCCGAGCGGCGACTGGTTCAGGCTGGGCGTGAAACTGGCGTCCGTCAGACCGATCTGGGAGAGTTTGTAGTCGGAGGAGCGGGCCAGGGCAAAGTAGGTGACCGTGTTGTCCTCGGCCGAGACATGCAGATTCTGTCGCAGAGGCGCTGTCAACACAGTGCCGGCAATGACTGCATCAAGCGGGTAGCTGCCGGCGCTGGTGTTCTGCAGGTAAAGGTAGCGACCGGGAGCGACCAGCACCTTGCCCGCAGCCGTGTCAGGATCGGCGGCGCTGACCCAGCCGGAGTCGGCGCTGCTGTAATAGTAGGCCTCGCCAACCTCCTGCGGCTGCTCATTGCCGGAGGTGCTGAGCGGCGACAGCACGAGCCGGGTTTTCACATCATCCGGGTCCGTGGTGGGAATGAAGGACACTTCGGCGACCGAGGCGGGAAACAGGGTCTCAAGGCTCCAGTAGGGCCGCACCTCGATCGAGCGCACGCTGGTGGCGCGGCCGCCGGGCAGCCCTCCGGTCACGACTGTCAGCGTCGTCGCCGTGTTGCCGGTGACGGTGAAGAACCGGCCGGTCCAGTCCCCGGCGGTGACCAGGGCGTAGTAGGTGTCGGCAGCGGGTTGATACTGGCTGTCCTGCAAGGGCGCGCCGTAGCTGTCAAGCGGCGGCTGACCGGCCAGGGTCAGGGTCGCCGTCTCGCCAGCGGGGGTCACGCCGGTGACCCGGAAGCTGCCGACACAGGGACGCTGGAATTGCGGGGCGACAATGACCGTTCGACCGGCGGGGACCACCACGTACTGGCTGCCTCCGGCCGGCTGTGCGACGCGGAAGAACTGCGCGTGCGCGGGAACGGCGAGGGCCGTGATGCAAAGGAGGATGCGAAGGACTTGCTTCATAAAGGGTGGATTTGGCGGCGACACAGGCGGTCAGACGTTGAGGAATTTGAGGGGCTCGGGGATCCGGGTCGGTGCGGGGTTCGTGCGCCAGGCCAGTCGGTAGAAAACCTTGAAGGCGGTCACCGGCTGGGTGAGCAGCATCGGACCATTGTTGCCGGTGATCAACTCGCCGACATTGACCCAGGTCTTCTGGTCACGCGATGATTGCAGTTGATACTGGGTGCTGGCGCGGGAGATCCAGGTAATGAGCAGTTCACTTTCGACCTGACCACGGTCATTGATCCAGTTCAGCAACTCGACCCGCAGATCCTGCGGTGGCAGCGCCGCACGTGCGCGCCTGGGTCGCAGCTTGGTGGCGACTGACCGCTGCAATTGCTTCTGCATCTGCTGGCGCTTCTTCTCAAGGTCGGGCGTGGCCAGTGCCGGTTGCCCCCTGAGACGGCGCAGTTGTTCCGCCCACAGCGAGAGATTGCGATACTCGACCGGTTCTCCTGAGCTGCCGCCGAAGCCATGGTCCATGTCCGTGTCCGTGCCGCCGTCGGCCTTGCGTCTGAGGTCGTAGAACTCGGCCTGCGGCAGCTCCACGCCGTTCGCGTCGAAATAGTAGGCGTACTTCGCCTCCTTGTCACGGATCGCCCTCACCCGATTGGGCGGCGGCACGATGCCGTCGGGAAACTGATCGACACTCTGACCCGCATAAATGTCATCGTAAGTGAACAAGATGCTGTCCTGAACCGGCGGACCCGCGGGATTGCGGATGAGGGAGCTGTAATCGACACCGCTGAACGAATAGCGCCGCGGGTTGATGCCCAGCATGGAACAGACCGTTGGGAGGAAGTCGACATGGGAAACCAACTCATGGCAAACGGCACCCCCGGCCTGGAAAGCCTGCGGATTGGACCAGACCATCGGCACCTTGACCGTCTCCTCATAAACGCAGAAACCCTTCTGGCGCAGCCCGCCGTGGGACAAGCCGAGTTCGCCGTGGTCGGACGTGTAGACGATCCAGGAGTTGTCGCGCAGGGCTGTGCCGCGAATCAAATCGAGGATCTTTTTGAACTCGGCATCGACGAGCTTCAGGCAGTTGGCATAGAAGTTCAGGTAGTTCAGGCTGCCGCTGCCACTCTCATCGGCGACGTTTGGCAGCGGCCCCAGGACAAGGTCACTGATGGCCCTGTACTTGGCCTGGGTGGTCGGCTTGAAGTTGTCGAGCAGGTTCTCCCGCAGGGTGGGAGGATCGCGGGTGATGTCCCCGGACAAAACGCTTCGCTCATAGCCCCAGGTCGGTGTCTCCGTGACTGCCGGATAATCACCGCTGTAGGTTGGATAGCCGATGACATCGTGCGGATTCACGAGGGAAACAATCAGGCAAAAGGGCCGGCCGCCGGGGTTTTCCAGCTTGTCGCGCAGGTAGGCCAGCGCGCTCTGCGCCTCGAGTTCCGGATCGATGCCGCCGTTGCCGCCGTCGAAGCTCGGGTCATAGCCTTCCACGACGCGGGCGTCCTGGTTGTAGGCGCCGCCACCGTAAAGCCGCGCCGGATTCGAATCGGAACCGATGTCCGGCCCGAACCAGCCATCGAAGCCGCAGCGCGCCGGACGGTCATCCACCTTGGCCCCGTCCGGCAGAACAGTGCCTTCGGTGAGATGCCACTTGCCCTTGTAGACCACCTCGTAACCGGCTTCCTTCAGGACGGTGCCGAGATTGGGCAGGGTCGGATCAAGCTGGTTGTCGGCAACCGTGCCAATGTTGACCTGCTGCACGACATCGGGGCACAGGTGCTGCGCCGGGTAGAGGCCGGTGAAAAGCGTGTTGCGCGCCGGCGTGCACATCGAGGTGTTGGAAAAGGCGTTGCTGAAGGTCACGCCCGTGTTCTTGAGTTCCGTCAGCGCGGGGCGGTTGGCAGCCTCCCAGCCTTCGGGGAACCACTGGGTCGAACGTTCCTGATCGGTCAAAAAGAGAATGAGATTGCGACGCGGACCGCCCGGGGCTTCGGCGGGGGGCCAAATGCCCAGTGCCCCTTGCATTGGAAGGGCCGAGCCCGCGCCAGCCACGAGCTTGATGAGATCACGCCGAGGCCAGCGGCGCGGCGTGCCTTCAACGTCCGAGGGTTCTGAGGGAAGGGCCATGAAAGTCAGGCGTCAGACATTGACCGTGGAAACCGGCTGGATGGATGTGGCCTGGCGCAAGGGCGCCCAGGTCAGGCGGTAGAAGACCTTGAAACCCGTGACGGGCTGGGTAACCCACAGCGGGCCATTGGTGCCGGGCATGGGATCACCGATGTTGCCCCAGGTTTTCTGGTCACGGGAGAACTGCAGCTGATACTGGCTGCTCGCGCGTGACAGCCAGGAAATCAGCAGCTCACTTTCCAACTGGTTGAACTCGTTGGTCCAGTTGAAGAGTTCGACGCGGAAATCCTGTGGCGGAACCGCGGGACGGGCCGGCAGCGGCACAAGCTTGTTGCGGACCGCACGATGCAGCCTGACCATCATCTGCCGGCGCTTCGCAATGATTCCCGGGGTGGCTCGCTTGACGAGACGGCGACGCTCGGCCCAGAGCGAGTAGTTGGTGTATTCCACCGCCTTGCCGGTCACACCGCCGAGCTCGTTGTCCAAATCCGTGTCGGTGCCCCCCTGGGCCTTCGATCGCAGGTCATAAAATTCATCCTGAGGCTTTTCGACGCCCTCGCCATCGAAATAGTAGGCGTACTTGTAGTCCTTGGTGACCAGTGCGCGAATCCTGTTGGGCGCGGCGACAATGCCGTTGGGTTTGCCCGCCGCCTCCTGGCCGCACCAGATGTCATCAAAGGTGAAAAGAATGGCGTCCTGCACCGGGCGACCGGCCGGATTGCGCAGCAGCGGACTGTAATTCACCCCCGCGAAGGGGTAGGCACGAGGATTGCCACCGGCGACCGCGCAGATCGTTGGCAACAGGTCCACATGCGACACCAGTTCCTCGCAAACCCGCCCCTGGGGGTAGTCGACAGGGTTTGACCAAATCAGCGGCACATTGGCCACCTCCTCATAAAATTGGAAGGATTTTTGGCGCAATCCACCGTGCGTCATCGCCATGTCGCCATGGTCGGAGGTGAAAATGATCCAGGACTTGTTGCGCAGGGCCCGCGCGGCCCCGGCATCGACCGTGCCATCGAGTCCCTCGAGCAGGTCGAGCATCTTGCTCAGCCTGCGGTCGTTCAACTTCATCAAGTTGCCGTAGAAGTTCAGGTACTTGAGCTTGAGATCCTCCGTTGGCACGGGCCCGAGCCCGGCGGAGGTGAGCAGAAAGTTGAACTGGCAGTCAGGCTTGTGGTTGGTCAGCAGGTTTTCATGCACGGTCGGCGGCAGACCGATCACCAGCGGACCTGTCGGCTCGGACCAGGGTGAACTTTCGTCGGGCCGCGCGTAGTAGCCGCCCTCGATGTAAGTGCCGTTGCCGCCGTCCTGCACCGCCAGTCCGGGACAACCGAGCACATCGTGCGGATTGATCAGGCAGATGATCAGACAGAAGGGATTGCCACCCGGGTTTTCGATCTTGTGGCGAAGGAACGCCATGACACTGTCACGTTCAAAATCGGCATTCACCGGCCCGTTTGCCTGACTGAAAATGAATTCAGGATCCGACTCGTCACCCACCGGCGCCTGCCAGGTGCTGCCATCGAAATAGCGGCCATCGTGATCGGTCGTGCCGCCGCCGTAGTTCTTGAGTTTCGCGTCCCCGCCGGCGTCCGGCGAATTCCAGTGCTGCACGCCATAGCGGCTGATGTCGTCATCCACATGGCCGCCATCCGGCTGCTCGATGCCCTTGCTGAGGTGCCACTTCCCCTTCCAAACCACGTCGTAACCGGCAGCCTGCATGACCGTGGCGATGTTGGGCAGCGAGGGATCCAGCTGATGTTCCTCCTCGGACTGCGTCATGCCCTCGGACAGCGTGTCGAAATTCCGGTGCTGCTCGGGGTACAGCCCGGTGAACATGGTCGTGCGCGAGGGCGTGCACATGGCCGTGTTCGTGTAGGCGCGGGTGAAGGTGACCCCGGTGTTTTTCAGACGGGTCAAGCCCGGCAGGTTGGCCTCCTCCCAGCCCTCGGGAAACCAGCGCAGGTGCTGCTGCTGATCCGTGGTGAAAAGAATGAAATTGCGGCGCTCTTGAATGGCCTGCGCCTGCGCACGACTCGGCCAGAAATGCACGGCGCCTTCGGTGGCGGCAAGCGCTCCGGCACCACCCACCATCTTCAGAAAGTCACGCCGGCGACTGGGGTGGAAGGCATTTCCGCGGTCCAGGTCTTGCTTCGGGAATTCAGGCATGCAGCGACATAGTGCGCTCTGCATCAAGCCGCAAAGTTTATTATGACACTTTGAACGGTCCCGATTTTCTCAAAAACGCGATGCGTCAGGCTGTCGGGCACTCTTCATCGGCCAGCAGGGCCATGATGCCCGCCGGTGCCCGCCGCAAGCGCATGAGGTCACTCATGCGCCGCATGAACGGATCAATGTGCCGAAAGAATTTCTTGTAGCCGGCGCACAGGTAATTGAGCCCGGGCTCGCCTTCGGGCGTGTTCAGAAAACGGTGCTTGGGACACTCGCCATGGCAGGCAAACCGCACCTCGCAGTCCCGGCAATACTTTGGCAACCGCTCCGACTTGGAACCTCCAAACGCGCGCTGCTGCGCCGAGTTGACCAGAGTCGACAGCGACTCGTTCATGACATTGCCGAGCCTGTACTTGGGATAGACAAAATGGTCACAGGAATAAATGTCGCCGTTGTGCTCGACCGCAAGGGCCTCGCCACAGTCCGGCAGGAAGAGGCACAATCCTGGACCGTGCCCCGACCAGATGCCGAGCGACACATCGAACATCTGCACAAACACCCGGCCGACGTCACGGCGCACCCAGGCGTCGAAAATCGTGATGAGGAAATCGCCGTAGGCCTCGGCGGGCACGCTTTCGTCGGTGACGGCGGACTCCGGCTGCCCGGGTTCGGGCGGTTCGGCAAAGTCCAGCCCCGGCGGCGTGGCTGCGCATGGCAGTCGTTCCACGAGCGGAATGAACTGCAGGTAGCCTGAACCGGCCTCGCGCAGGAAATCATAGACCTCAAGGGGCCTGGCCACATTGAGCCGGCTCACCACGGTCAGAGTGTTGAACTCGACACCGTAGTCCTTGAGCAGCGTCATGCCGCGCAGCACCTGGTCAAAGGTCGGCTTGCCTCCCTTGTCCCGACGATGGGCGTCATGCAGATCACGCGGTCCGTCAATGCTGAGGCCGATCAAAAAATTGTTTTCGCGGAAAAAGCGGCACCACTCCGGGTTGAGACGCGTGCCGTTCGTTTGCAGGGTATTGTTGACCTTGCGACCGCCCGCATGCCGGCGCTGCAACTCGACAATGCGCCGAAAATAATCGATCCCGAGCAGGGTCGGCTCCCCCCCTTGCCAGGCAAAGGTGACCTCCGGGGTCTTTTGTGAGGCAATGTACTCGCGGATGTAGGTTTCGAGCACCGCCGGTTCCATGCGGAAATTTTCCCCCTTGGGAAAAAACGTCTCCTTCTCCAAGTAGTAGCAGTAGGTGCAGTCCAAGTTGCAGATCGGACCGATCGGCTTGGCCATGACATGAAAGTTGGCCGTTGCAGGAGAAGTGGCGTGCATGGTGGAAGGAGGCGCAAGGTCCGCGACTGGACAAGCCTACCGCTAGACGCTGGGGCGATCTTTGTCCAACCGCGGCCCCTTGCGCCACGCCCTCCCGGCAAAACCTCAATCCAGACCAAGCGCCGCGCGCAGGATGGCCTCGTTGTGCACGATCGGCAGCGAATAATGGCCCTCGTCGTCAAGCCAGTGGCTGCGCGCCCGGGGAAGTCGCTGCGCCAGGTCGCGACTGTAGGTCCAGTCGATGTTGCGGTCGTCCCGGCCGTGCCAAAAGTGGACCGGCAGCTCGATCGCCGCGGGATCAAAACCCCAGGGCTGGAGATAGGCCTCAGCATCGGTGGTCACCGCCGTGGCGCCGCGCTTGAGACTGTCGAGCATCGCGGCGCGCACGATGCGAAACACTTCCGGATCGGCCAGCACCCGGCGGTCGGCCGAGCGCAGCAGGCACAGCAGCCAGGACAAGGGCGGCCGATCCGGCTCGGCGACCTCCGCAACACGAGCCCCAAGGGCCAGCACTGGACCGAGCAGGACCGGCAGGTATCGGCGCAGACGGATGAGCAGGCGGTAAATCCAGAACAGGCGGGCGTCGCCCAGTTCCGCCAGTGGCGGTGCGCCACAGACCACCGTGGAGCTAAGCACGCGCTCCGGCATCGCCGCACAGGCAGCCAGCACGTAGGGCCCGCCGCCCGACCAGCCGAGCAAATGGAAGCGACCGGCCCCCACATGCACAGCCAGATCAGCCAGAGTCTCCGGCCAATCGAGCAGGCGGCGCTGCGGCTGATGGTCCGACAACCCGATGCCGGGTCGGTCGGGCGCGACAATGCGCAGCCCGTAGGCGCGGCCGAGCCGGTCCATCAACTCGCCCTGACGGCGCCCACTGGGCCAGCCATGGTGATAAAACAGCACCGCGCCAGAGGGATCGCCGCACTCGGCATAGCCGAGCTGGCGGCCATTGCGGAGCTTGAAAGAGTGGTCGGTCATGGCGGGATTGGATAAGTCCTGGCACCCATAACGCGGACAACCTGTCAAAGGCCCTTTTCACCGAGCCACTTGCGGCTGTGCGGCGGGACCGCGCAGGTGAGGCCGAACTGCGTCGTGGCGACATGGCTGAGGTGGGCCGCCGCCTCTTCAACGTCATCGGTCCAGAGCAGAAGCTTCAGGTCTTCCGGCCCGATGGTGCCGTTGCGGGCCATGTCGTCGACCAGTTCGCGCAGCTTGCCCCAGAACTGGCTGCCCATGACCACGACCGGGAAATTGCGCACCTTGCCGGTCTGGATCAGCGTCAGGGCCTCGAACATCTCGTCGAGGGTGCCAAAGCCGCCGGGCATGATGACAAACCCATAGCTGTACTTGGTGAGCAGAACCTTGCGCACGAAGAAATACTTCATCGTCACCCAGCGGTCGAGCCAGGGATTCGGCTTCTGCTCGAAAGGCAACTCGATGTTGCAGCCGACACTGCGTCCACCCGCCTCGTGGGCGCCGCGGTTGGCTGCCTCCATGATGCCCGGACCACCGCCGGTCATCACGGTGAAACCGGTGCGGATGATCGCCGCCCCCAACTCACGCGCCATCTGGTAGTAGGGATGGTCCTCACGGAACCGCGCCGAACCGAAGACCGTGATGCACGGCCCGACGAAGTGCAGGGCGCGAAACCCGCGCAGGAAATCGCGCAGGACGGCGAACAGCAGGAACAGCTCCTTGAGGCGGCGGTTCGGCCCCTGCAGGAGGGTGCGGTCGACCAACCGGCCACAAAAGCGTAACTGCTCCCGGCGCTGTTCCTCGGTGACGGCTTCGGTGTGAGGATAGACCGGAGGTGCGTCCGGCGCTGGAGACGGAGCCTGTGACATGCGTTCTGATACGCGCGACAAGGCGCATCGCCAAGCAAAAGCCGCAGGGACAACTGTGTCTTTTTGTCGCTCAAAGGCTTTCACCCCGGCGAAACAAGAGCCATTATTGCTCAAACAGCGTCATGAATGACTTGGCTCAAGTTTGGCTGAATGATTGCCAATCAAAGAATGGCAACACGTCAACCGCTCTGGCATGATCCTCGCGGGAGGGAACGTCAACACTTCCACCATCATGTCCCCAGAAAAATTCACCCTCAAGCTGCAGGAAGCTTTCAACGCCTGCCAATCCATCGCCACCCGCCACGGTCACCAGGAACTGCGCCCCGCGCACCTGCTGCAGGCCCTGCTGGAACAGGAGGGCGGCATTGCCGGGCCCCTGCTGGAAAAAGCGGCCGTCCAGCCGGGGGCGGTGGCGAATCTGAAATCCCAGCTCGCCCAACTGCTTGGCCGGCAGCCCAAGGTCTCCGGCGGCGCCGGCGGTTTGTACCTGTCGAACGAGCTGCGTGAATTGATGACGCGTGGCGAGGACGAGCAGAAAAACCTCAAGGACGACTACCTGAGCGTCGAGCATGTCCTGCTGGCGCTCGGCCAGACAAAGACGGAGGTCTCCGACCTGCTGCGTCAGGCCGGTTTGACCGCTGACAGCCTCTCCAAGGCCCTGACCGCGGTGCGCGGCAGCCAGCGCGTCACCGACCAGGATCCGGAGGGCAAGTATCAGACGCTGGAAAAGTATGGCACCGATCTCACCGCCCGCGCCCGCCAGGGCAAGATTGATCCGGTGATCGGCCGCGACGAGGAAATTCGCCGCATCATGCAGGTGCTGAGCCGGCGCAGCAAGAACAACCCGGTGCTGATCGGTGAGCCCGGCGTCGGCAAGACCGCCATCGCCGAGGGCCTGGCCCGGCGCATCGTTGCCGGCGACGTGCCGGACTCGCTCAAGGGCAAGCGCCTGATCAGCATGGACCTCGGCGGCATGATGGCCGGGGCGAAATTCCGCGGTGAGTTCGAGGAGCGCCTGAAGGCCTTCCTCAAGGAGATCACCAGCAGCGAGGGCGAGATCATCCTCTTCATCGACGAGCTGCACACCATCGTCGGCGCCGGCAAGGCCGAGGGCGCGATGGACGCCGGCAACCTGCTCAAGCCGCAGCTGGCGCGCGGCGAGCTGCGCTGCATCGGCGCCACCACGCTCGACGAGTACCGCAAGTACATCGAGAAGGACCCGGCCCTCGAGCGCCGCTTCCAGCCGGTCATGGTCGGCGAGCCGAGCGTCGAGGACACCATTGCCATCCTGCGCGGCCTCAAGGAGCGCTACGAGGTGCACCACGGCGTGCGCATTCAGGACAACGCCATCATCGCCGCGGCAACCCTGTCGAACCGCTACATCACCGACCGCTTCCTGCCCGACAAGGCCATCGACCTCGTCGACGAGGCGGCCAGCCGCATCAAGATTGAGCTCGACTCGATGCCGACCGAGATCGACGTCATCGAGCGCGAGGTCATGCAGCACGAGATGGAGCGGCAGGTCCTGAAGAAGGAGACGGATGCCGCCTCCAAGGCGCGCCTGGAAAAGCTGGAAAAGGAGATCGCCGACCTGAAGGAGAAATCCTCCGCGCTGAAGGCCCAGTGGCTGAAGGAGAAGGAGGCCGTGCAGGCCGGGCGCAAGATCAAGGAGGAGATCGACCGCCTCCGCACCGAGCTGGAGCAGGCCCAGCGGCGCGGCGACTTCGCCCGCGCCGGGGAAATTCAATACGGCCTCATCCCCGAGCTGGAAAAACAGCTCTCTGACTCTTCCAAGGAGGGCCGTGAACCGCGCGCAGAGAACACCCTGCTGCGCGAGGAGGTCACCGAGGAGGACATCGCCCGCGTTGTCGCCAACTGGACCGGCATCCCGGTGTCGCGCCTGCAGGAGGGCGAGCGCTCAAAGCTGGTCAAGATGGAGGAGCGCCTCGGCGCCCGCGTCATCGGCCAGCGCGACGCCATCACCGCGGTCAGCAATGCCGTGCGCCGCGCCCGCGCGGGCATCCAGGATGAGAACCGCCCGATCGGCAGCTTCCTCTTCCTCGGCCCGACCGGCGTCGGCAAGACCGAGCTGTGCAAGGCGCTCGCCGAGTTCCTTTTCGACGATGAGAATGCCATGACCCGCCTCGACATGAGCGAGTACATGGAGAAGCACACCGTCAGCCGCCTCATCGGCGCGCCTCCGGGCTACGTCGGTTACGACGAGGGCGGCCAGCTCACCGAAGCCGTGCGCCGCCGGCCCTACAGCGTCGTGCTCTTCGACGAGGTGGAGAAGGCCCATCCCGACGTCTTCAACACCCTGCTGCAGGTGCTCGACGACGGCCGCATCACCGACGGCCAGGGCCGCACGGTCGACTTCAAGAACACGGTCATCATCATGACCAGCAACATCGGCAGCAGCGCGATCCAGGACGTCAGCAACCCCGAGCAGCGCGACGCCCTGGTGCGCGACAGCCTGAAGCAGTTCTTCCGCCCCGAATTCCTCAACCGCATCGACGAGATCGTCATCTTCGACCGCCTCGACGCCGCCCAGCTCGACCGCATCGTCAAGATCCAGCTCCAACGGGTGATCGACCGCCTGGCCCGTCAGCACATCCATCTGGAGGTGGGCGACGACGTCACGCGCCACCTCGCCGATGCCGGCTTCGATCCGGTCTACGGAGCCCGGCCGCTCAAGCGCGCCATTCAGAAACACCTGCTGGACCCGCTCAGCCTGGCGGTCCTCGAGGGCGATTTCAAGGAAGGCGACCGCGTCAGCACCGCGCTCGACCAGGGCCGCATCCTGTTTCGCAAGCGCTAAACCCACTCCGACAGCCCGCCTGACCGGGAGAGCGGGCGAACCATCGTTGAGGAAGGCATCCGTTTCCTGAAACTCACGGATGCAAACATAAGTGTTTTTTTTATCCTGAATTGTGCATTGATCTTGCATTCGCTTTCGTCTGGCTCATCCTAGAGTCATTATTGAAATTATGGCCGATGCGACAGCGCCAGAATTGATGACCGTCAAGGAAACCTCGGAATACCTGAGGATTCCCGTGCCGACCGTCTACTATTTGGTCCAGCGTGGCCAGCTGCCGGCAGTTCAAATCGGGGGACGCTGGCGCATCAAGCGCAGTCTTCTCGACCGCGACGTGCTGCGCAAGGAGAAGGAGACCGGCCAACCGACCGTGCTCGTCGTCGATGACGACCCGGCAATGCAAGCGCTGTTCAAGCATTTCCTGAAAAAAGCCGGGTTCAATCGCCTGGTCGTCGACTGTGGTGAGGAGGCCGTCAAACTCGCCGAAAAGCAGAGTTTCGAGATCGTCTTCCTCGACCTCAAGCTGACCGACATTCCCGGCGACGAGGTCTACAGCCGGATCAAGGCGCTGCAGCCGAACCTGCCGATCATTGTACTGACCGGCTCTCCGGACAGCACGATCCTCAGTCGCATCCTGGCACACGGCCCGGTGACCGTTCTGCAGAAACCGCCCACTCACGAATTTCTCGAAAAGACGCTCAAGCAGCTGGGCCACAAGGGCACCGCGACCAGCTGATCGGCGGCGTCCCTGATTCCGCTTCTTCGGCGTTTGCCAAACCCCTTCAGGCGCCAGGGCAATTTGCCAAGGGTCCAGGGCATCGCGCAGTCAAGGCGCCGCACGGCCCCAGCCGGCCGGCCACCCCATCGCCCGCACCGAAACGAACTTCCGGCAGCCGTGCGGAATCCCCGCTTGGCAGCCCGCCTCTTCCGTTCCAGCGTGGCATTCCCATGCGCCGTTCCCTGCCCTGCCTGCTGCTGTTCGTCTTGCCTGCGCAAGCTCAGGAGCCCTTCGACCGTCTCACTTTCCATGCCGCCCCGGCTCCCTTGGCGAAAACCGCGGTGACCACGGACTGGCCCGGCCTGCTCGGACCGGCCAACGACGCCAGCACGCCGGAATCGCCGCTGCTGAAGAGCTTTCCCGCGGGCGGACCGCGCCTGCTCTGGAAGGTGGCCGCCGGCGAGGGCTACACCAGCCCGGCCATTGCCGGCGACCGCGTGCTGCTCTTCCATGCACTCGAGGGTCGTGAAACGATTGAGTGCCTGCATGCCGAGACTGGCCGCCGCTTCTGGAGCTTCGACTACCCGATCCAGTATCAGGATCGCTACGGCTTCGGCAACGGCCCGCGAGGCAGTCCGACGGTGGCCGACGGCGTCGTCGTCACGCTTGGTGTGACCTCCATGCTGCACGGCCTCGACCTGGCCACCGGCAAGCTGCTCTGGCGCCGCGATCTGCGCACCGAGTACCGGGTGCCACAGGACTTCTTCGGCCACGGCTCCAGCCCGCTCGTCGCCAACGGCCGGGTCTTCGTCCAGGTCGGCGGCAAGGCCGAGCCCTTCGACGGCTTCGAAGACCGGCGCGAGCGGGCGCGCAAGCTCGCCACGCGCGGCGTCAGCGTCGCCGCCTTTGACCTGAAAACCGGAGGCGTGCTCTGGCAAGCGGAGGACGAGTGGGGCGCCAGCTATGCCTCGCCGTTGCTCGCCGAGCTGCACGGCCAGACAAAGCTGCTGGTCTTCGCCGGCGGCGAGAGCGACCCGCCCACCGGTGGCCTGCTCTGCCTGGACCCGGCCAGCGGCAAGGTGCACCACCGCTTCCCCTGGCGGGCCGATGACTACATTTCGGCGACCGCCTCCAACCCGGTGGTCATCCCCGGCAAAAACCGCGTCTTTCTCACCACCTGCTACCCGAAGGGCCGGCCGCTCGGCGGTGTCATGGTCGAGTTCGACGATGCCTTCCAGGCGCGCGAAATCTGGCGCTCGGCGAAGATCGGCGTGCACTGGATGACGCCAATTTATCACGAAGGACACCTCTACGCCATCGAAGGCGAGCGTGAAAACAACAGTCGCTTCGTCTGCGTGAACGCCGAGACCGGCGCCGAAGTCTGGGGCCGCACCCTCGAGTGGGAAGACGCCGCCTTCGGCCAGGCTCAGGGCCGCAGCAAGCCGGCTCGACTGAGCGCCCTGCGCGCCAGCCTGCTGCGCTGCGGCGATGACTTTCTCTGCCTGGGCGAGGTCGGCAGCCTGCACTGGCTCAAGCTCAGCCCCGCCGGCCTTGAGGAGCGCGCGCGCGCCCAGCTTTTCTACGCGCTCAACACCTGGAGCCTGCCCGCCATCAGCCGCGGCCTGCTGTTCGTGCGCCAGCAAGCCCCCGCGCTGGATGGCAGCGGCGGTCCCGCCCTCTTCTGCTACGACCTGCGCGACCGCTGAAGCGGTGCAGAAAACGCAAACACACCGCCGCCTGCGACGTTTCTTTCCCCGACACCCCATGAACTTCCGCCTCCCCCTTCTGCTTGCCGCCTCCCTTCTGCACCCGGCCTGCGCCGAAGACAAAACCACCCCCGACAAAACCATGCCCAAACCCGCCATCACCCTCAGCGAGGACGAATGGAAAAAGCGCCTGACCGACGAGC
>JBIJBO010000061.1:0-20353 GCA_044345215.1 Prosthecobacter sp.
TCTCTGGTGGTGTTCCCGCTCTGCATCGCGCCGATCCTGATCATCGGCCGCCGCGTCCGCAAGGTCGGCGCCCGCGAGGAAAAGAACGTCGGCGCCATGATGACCGCGATGCACGAGTCCTTCACCGGGATCCGTCTGGTCAAGGCCTATGCCCGCGAGGAGTACGAATGCAGGCGCTTCGACCGCGCCAACCTGGAGATGACCCGCAACACGATGCGCTGGACCCGCGCCATGGAGCTCGTCGGCCCCATTGTCGAGTCGGTCGCCTCGGTCGGCATTGCCGCCGGTCTCGTCTACTTCTGGTGGAAGCAGCGGCCCGCCCACGATTTCATCGTCCTGGTCATGGCCCTGACCAAGATTTACCCTCCCGCCAAGGAGTTGAGCAAGGTCAGCCTGCTCATGCAGAAGACGGTCTACGCCATCACCAACATCTTCCGCGTGCTCGACCGCCAGCCGGACATCCGCGATACGCCGGACGCGCCGGAACTGCCGCGCGCGCGCGGCGGCATCCGCTTCGAGAACGTCTCCTTTGCCTACCACGCGCCCGACGGCAGCAAGCTCGACAAGGCCGCCGTGCGCGGGGTCGACTTGAACCTCGAACCGGGCAAGTTCTACGCTCTGGTCGGTCCCAGCGGGGCCGGCAAAAGCACGCTGTTCTCCCTCCTGCTGCGCTTCTACGATCCGGATTCCGGATGCGTGCGGGTCGACGGCACCGACGTGTGCAGCGTCACTCAGGAAAGCCTGCGCGCCAACATCGGACTGGTCAGCCAGGACACCTTTCTCTTCCACGACACGATCCGCGAAAACATCCGCTACGGCCGCCTCGACGCGACCGAGGAGCAGATCCTCGCCGCCGCCCGCCAGGCCCACGCGCACGAATTCATCCAACAGATTCAGGGCGGCTACGACGCCATCGTCGGCGACGCCGGCTGCAACCTGTCCGGCGGCCAGAAGCAGCGCCTGTCAATCGCCCGCGCCATCCTGCGTGACGCGCCCATCCTGCTGCTCGACGAAGCCACCTCCGCGCTCGACACCGAGACCGAGAAAATCATTCAGGAGGCCATCGAGGGGCTGGCGCGCGGCCGCACCGTCATCGCCATTGCCCACCGTCTTTCCACCATTCTCGAGGCCGACCAGATCATCGTCATGCGCGACGGGCATGTCGAGGCGGTGGGCAGCCATGCCCAGCTGCTCGCCACCAGCCCGCTTTACCAGAAGCTCTACCAGCTGCAGTATCAGAATGGCGGTGAATTGCAGGAAAACGGAATCTAAAGGCCGCCGCGTGCGTTTCACCTCCAGCTCATGAACCTGCTCCGCACCGCCCTGCGTTTCTGCCTGCCCCTGCTCATCCTGGGCGGATGCGCCTACGCGGCCTGGTGGCTGCTCGCCCACCCGCCGGAACAGCCCAAGCTGTCCGTGCCCTCCAGCCTGGTCCGCGTCGACGGCACGGTGCTGCACAAAACGACCTACAACCTGCGCGTGCGGGCCCAGGGCACCGTTCAGCCGCGCACCCGCAGCACTCTGCTTCCCGAGGTTGGCGGCAAGGTGCTGGAGATCAGCCCGGCCTTCCGCCCAGGCGGCTTTTTCCGCAGGGATGACCTCCTGCTGCGTCTCGACCCCCTCGACTACGAAACCGCGCGGGTCATCGCCCGCGCCGCCCAGGCTCAGGCCGAGGCATTGCTCATCGAGGAGCAGGCGCGCGCCGATCAAGCCTTGGAAAACTGGAAGGCACTCGGACGCAGCGGCGATCCGGGGCCGATGGTGGCACGGACACCCCAGCTCGCCAAGGCCCGGGCGGACGTCGAGTCCGCGCGCGCCCAGGTGGTCAAGGCCGAGCGCGACCTTGAACGCACCTTCATCCGCGCCCCCTACGACGGCCAGGTGCTGGAGCAAACCGTTGATGTCGGCCAGGTGGTCGGTGCCGGCACCACCCTGGGGCAGGTCTTTGCCGTCGACTACGTGGAGGTGCGCCTGCCCCTGCCCGAGCGGGAAAGCCAGTTCCTTCGCCTGCCGCAACCCTTCCGCGATGCCTCCGGCCAGCCCGCCAGCCGGGCGGTGCTGACCAGCACCACCGCCGGTCGCAAGGTGACCTGGCAGGGCAGGGTCGTGCGTGTCGAAAGCGCCCTCGACGCCACCACCCGCCAAATCACCGCCGTGGTTCAGGTCGACGATCCTTATGCTCGCCGGGACGACGGGGCCCCGCCTCTCACGATCGGCGCCTTTGTCGAGGCGGAAATCCTCGGCGAACCGCTCTCCGACGTGTTCGTCATACCGCGCGGCGCAGTGCGGGCCGGCAACGAAATCATTCTCATCGACCAGCCCGCCAACACGCTTCGCCGCCTGACGGTCGAACCTCTGGTCAGCAATGAGCAGCACCTCGTCGTGCGCGCCGGCCTGAGTGGCGCACCGAAGGAGGGGGATGTCCTCTGCCTCACCCCCATTCCCTTCCCCGCCGACGGCGCGCGGGTGCAACCCCGGATCGACGGCCGGGATCGCACGACACCGGCCGCGCAAAAGACCGCGCCTGCCGAAACCCGGCCCAAGCCGCCGGTGGTGAGCCGGAGCGCCGACGCCTGACGTTTTTTCCTGCGGAAAAACACCGTGCCACGCCGTTGTTGCAGCACCATGAAACACGCTCTCACCGCCCTGCTTCTCAGCCTTCTGCTCGCCTCCTGCAGCACCGGCTTTCGCCGAGAATGGCGGCAGGCCGTCTCCGCCGGCCCGCAACCGGGTGCCGTCGGCGCATGGGAGGGCACGTGGCGCAGCCACGTCAACGGCCACCAGGGCCGTCTGCGCGCGGTCGTCTCGCCGCCGCAAAACAGCGCGGGCGACTACAACTTCCATTATCATGCCACTTGGGCAAAGATCCTCAGCGGCAGCTTCCGCGCCGGTCACCGCGTCACACCGGCCAAGCCCGGTCTGAGCTTCGAGGGCCATCACCGCATGCCCGACTGGGCCGGCGGTGACTACACCTACGAGGGCCGCATTGAAGGCGATCAGTTTGAGGCCCGCTACAGCAGCGGCAAGGACCGCGGCATCTTCGAAATGAAGCGCGTTCGTCCCAGGTGATCGGCCTCAGCGGGCGGACCAGCCCTGAAGGTAACCGTCGCGAAAACTCGCCTCCGTGCTGGCCATGTAGCGACTGGGATAGCGGCGGTAATCCTTGGACAGGTTGCGACGTCGATCAAGTTGCCCCAGATTGAAGCCACTGCGCCAGACCACCTCGTTGTGAACCTGAGTGACCGGCCGGGGCGGCCGGGCAATGTGCACCGAAGCATAGCCTTCGTGGTAGCCACCGACAAAGGCGCTCCAGTGCCTGGAGCTGACGCGTTTCCGATGACGTTCAGGACGGGAGTCCAAATTGGCATAGCGATCGGAGCGACCAAACTCATAGCCCGCCCGGTGAACCCCGCCTTGGGACTCGCTGAGCCAGGGCGGAGGTGCCTGACTGTGCCCGGGAGGCGGATAAAACGGCCCCGGGGGGACATAACCGGAAGCGGGCGGCAACGTCGCCATGTGGCAGGAACTGAGCCCCATCAGGGCAAAAAAGGCCAGGAGGACGACACGCATTGGACCAATGGCTGAAGGAGGGTGCGAGGGCAACTGGGCCCTGCGGGTTGGGCGAGGTCTCCTTTGAAAAGGTCTCGCCAGGATTAATGCCCGCCCCAGCCCGCCATGTAACCCTCGCGAAAGCTGGCCTGAGTGCGGGCCTTGTAGGCACGACTGTAGCGCATGTAATTGCGCGCGAGACCACGATTGCGGTCGGCACGCCCGAAGCTCTGCCCGAGTTCATAGGCCTCACGATCAAAGGCAGGATTGGGACGACCGCTTTGCACCGAGTTGTGGCCGGCGTGGTAACCGTTGACAAAAGCCTGCCAGTCACCGTGCGACGAATCGCGGTGGCGCTCCGGACGGGCATCATGATCGCCAAACCTGTCCGCGCGTCCCTTGGCGTAGCCGATCCTCCAGTCCGCATCCTTGGGAGCGGGTGGGCGACCCGGCACGTGATGACCGTGCCCGGGTTGAGGATATCCGGGACCCGTTAGAGGCAAACCGGCAGCGGGAGGCAGCGTGGCCAGATAGCAGGAACTCAACCCGAGGGTAGCCGCCACCAGTGGAAGGCAAATTCTGGCTTTCATGGCAAGCAGCATGAATGATTTGGTGAAAATGACAAGGCCGTGTTTTGACCGAGCAAGCGTCCTTCGAACGATGTTGCCGGATGCACCGGGATCAGGCACCCCGCCCCCTCGCGCGTAGGCAGCAGGGCTGTGGATCAAATCTCGTCTTCGACAAGCTCAAGATTCTTGCCGCCGATCTTTTCGAGGAAGGCGCGAGTGCCCTCCTGGGAGAACTTGGGATCACGCGCCTCGATGCAGACAAAGAAGCCGTCGTCCGAGAACTTGGCGAAGCGCTTGGAGACAAAGAGCGGGTGGTTCAGGCGCGGCAGCCCGATCAGACCGAGCAGGCCGAAGAGTGTGGTGAAGGCAGAGAACAGGATGGTGAGTTCGAACATCACCGGGAAGAAGGCCGGCAGCGTCCAAATGTGGGTGGGCTTGGCTTGGACGACGGTCGGGTAGGTTTCCGCTAGGGTCTGCAGGAAACCCAGGCCGATGTCTGACCAAAAGGTCGTCTGGGTCAGGGTCTGCAGGACAAAGGCGATGCAGGTGCCCGTCAGGCCGCCAAAGAACACGAACCAAGGCAATTTGGAACGCTTCATGCCCATGGCATGATCCATGCCATGGATCGGGAAGGGCGAGTGGACGTCCCAGCGCTGGTAGCCGGCGTCGCGGACATGCTCGGCGGCGTGGTAGAGGTCCTTCACGCTGTCAAACTCGGCGAGGTAGCCGTGAACTCGTTTGAGGGTGTTGCTCACTGGAATATCAGATTTCAGATTTCAGATTTCAGATCGCCGGCCCATCAGGCAACGGCCCCACGGGGAACGTGGCGGTCGGGATAACCCATGAGGTCCTCCTCCTGGACAGCGTCCTTGCCGTGGTCCTCGTGGTGCGGATTCGACTGCGGCAGCACACCCTTGACCTCGCCGATGGCGATGACCGGCAGGAAGCGCAGGAACAGCAGGAAAAGCATCATGAACAAGCCGAAGGTCCCGAGGAAGGTGTACTTGTCGACCCAGGTGGCCTCGTAGACGCGCCAGGAACCGGGCACCAGGTGACGCTCGAGCGTCGTGGCAATGATGACGTAGCGCTCAAACCACATGCCGGCATTCACGCACATGCAGACGAACATCACGACCCACAGGTTGTGGCGAAACGGGCGGTACCAGAAGAGCTGGGGCGCAAACACGTTGAAACCAAACATGAAGTAGTAGGCCCAGGTCGACGGACCGTAGAGGCCGCGCAGCTGGAAGGTCTGCAACTCGAGCTTGTTGGCGCTGTAGTAGGCCATGAAGAACTCCATGCAGTAGGCGTAACCGACGATGGTGCCGGTGAGCAGGATGATCTTCGCCATGTTGTCGATGTGCTTCGGCGTGATCAGGTCGCCGAGGCCATAGATCTTCGACACCGGGATCATCAGGGTCAGCACCATGGCGAAACCGCCGAAGATGGCGCCCGCGACGAAGTAGGGCGGGAAGATCGTCGTGTGCCAGCCGGGCACGACGGAGGTCGCGAAGTCGAAGGAAACGACGGAGTGCACGGAGAGCACCAGCGGGGTCGAGAGCGCGGCCAGCAGCATGTAGGCCGTCTCATAGTGGCTCCAGTGGCGGTTGCCACCGCGCCAACCGAGGGCGAACATGCCGTAAAGCATCTTCTTCAGGCCGGGCTTGCAGCGGTCGCGCAGGGTGGCGAGGTCGGGGATCAGGCCGATGTACCAGAAGATGACCGACACCGTAAAGTAGGTCGACACCGCGAAGACGTCCCAAAGCAGAGGGGACTTGAAGTTCTGCCAGATGGCATTGGCATTCGGGATGGGGGCAAGGAACCACACCATCCAGACACGACCGACGTGGAAGGCCGGGAACAGGCCGGCACACATGACGGCGAACAGCGTCATGGCTTCCGCGGCGCGGTTGACTGACGTGCGCCACTTCTGGCGAGTCAGGAACAGAATCGCCGAGATCAGCGTGCCGGCGTGGCCGATGCCGATCCAGAAAACGAAGTTGGTGATGTCCCACGCCCAGGCAACCGGCTGCTTCTGGCCCCAGACGCCGACCCCTGTGGAGATCAGGTAGGCAAAGCAGAACACCGTCAATCCGGTCAGCAGCACCGAGGGCACGAACAGCAGCCACCAAAGGGCGGGCTGCTTGTTCTCCACGATGCCGCAGATGCGGTTGGTGATCCAGGAGTAGGAACGGTTGTTGAGCACCAGCGGCTCACGGTCCAGGATGCGCGGGGCACCGGTGTGAGGAGCGGCGGAGTGATCGGTGGCGGCTGCTTTCGACATGTCAGCGGGGGAAGGGAAAAAGGCCTGTTAAATCTGGTGCGCGCTCCAGGCGGCGATGTTCTCGGCGCCGGGCATCGCCGGATTCGGGTTGCGCAAGCGGGCCAGGTAGCTGGTGCGCGGCTGCGTGCCGATGTATTTGAGCAGGGTGTAGTTGCGCGGCGAGGCCTTGGCCTTGTTGACCGCGGACTTGGCGTCGGCGAGATCGCCGAAGACAATGGCCTCGGCCGGGCAGGCGGCCTGGCAGGCGACCTTGACCGAGTCGGTCGGCACCCGGAAGTCCTTGGAGTCGCGCTGCTTCTGCTTCTGCAGGATCTTGGCGGCCTCGAGTCGCTGCACGCAGTAGGTGCACTTCTCGATGACGCCGCGCATGCGCACGGTGACGTTCGGGTTCTTCTGCAGCTGCACGGACTCGCGCACGCCGGTCTTGTCCTTGGAGGAAAGGGGGCCGAGATAGAGCTCGTCAAGCGGGCGCTTGTTGTAGTCGAACCAGTTGAAGCGGCGGGCCGTGTAGGGGCAGTTGTTCGCGCAGTAGCGGGTGCCGATGCAACGGTTGTAGGCCATGGCGTTGAGGCCGTCGTCCGTGTGAACGGTGGCGTTGACCGGGCAGACGGTTTCGCACGGGGCGGACTCGCACTGCTGGCAGGCCACCGGCTGCTGCACCATCTCGGCGTTTTCGAGCTGCTCGACGGTCGGCTCGATCATGACGTCGTCACGCTTGGCGTTCTCTTCACCCCAGGTGGCGCTGGCGAAGTAGCGGTCCATGCGGATCCACTGCATGAGACGGCCCTTGCGGACCTGGTCCTTGCCGACGACCGGAATGTTGTTTTCGCTCTGGCAGGCGATGACGCATGCCGTGCAGCCGATGCACTTGCTGAGGTCGATCGTCATGCCCCACTGGTGCTTCGTCTCGTAGTCGAAGCCCTCGGGGTTGGTCTCGGTCTTGCGGCCGACCTGCCCCTTGTAGAGCGAGATGTTTTGCGGGATGTGACTGTCCATGCCGGACTTCTCGACAAAGTCCGGGGTCTTGGTGAAGGTCTCGAGCGTCGCCTCACGGTAGAGGGCGCGGCCCTCCATGCTGTTGTGCTCCTGGGTGACGGCCAGCTCGTGGAAGTCGCCGGTGGCCTCGACCTTGGCGCCACTCAGGACGAAGACGTCCGCGGCCTTGCGCAGCGGGTAGGCGTTGAAGCCGCGCCCCTTGTTGTTGGAGTCGGAAGCGACGAAACCCAGTTCCTTCTCACCATAGCCGAGCGGCAGGGTGATCGAGTGGGAAACATGCCCGGGAGCCTCGATCGCAGGAATCCGGATTTCGGCATCGCCAACGGTGATTTTGAGGATCTGACCCTCCTTGAGCTTGAGGGCGCGGAAGGTGGCGGACCCAATCCAGGCGGCGTTGTCCCAGGTCAGCTTGGTGACCGGATCCGGGGCTTCCTGCAGCCAGGCGTTGCTGATGTAGCGGCCGTCCTGCACGCCGGCGTCCGGGACAAGCACGACTTCCAGAGCCTCGGCGCTGGGGGCTTCGACCGGCTTGGCCTTGGCGGCCAAAGCGGCGGCGGCGGCGGTGTTGATCTCGAGAGCGGCCTTCGGATAGGCCGAGCCCTTGAGGAAGCCGTCGCGCAGGGTGTGATTCCACTTCTCCTCGTCGAGCTGCTTGGCCACGTGGGCGAAGGTGTCACGGACCGCCTGGTGGGCGGGATCTTCCGGCGCCGGGGCGTCGGCGGCCGGCTGCAGCGGACCGAGGGTCTTGCGGCCAAGCAGGGCGAGCACCACTTCGATGGCGCTGGCGCCGTCGTAGAGGGGCTGAATCATCGGCTGGACGACCGAGTAGGTGCCATCGGCGGCACGCGCGTCGCCCCAGGACTCGAGGTAATGGGCGGCCGGCAGGTGCAGGGCGGCCTTGCGGGCGGTCGTGTTGGCCAGGTGCCCAAGGTGGACGACCTGCACGCCCTTTTCCTCAACGGCGGCGGCGAGGGCGGCCGGAGCATCGAAGAGCAGGTTGGAGGCGGTGAGTGAGACGAGGGTCCTGACGGAACCGGACGCAAGGGCGGCGGTCAGTTCGGCGCTGCTGCCGAGAACGGCTTCACCTTCCGACTGACGCAGCTCGATCGTGCTGCCAAAGGCGCCGAGAGCGTTGTTGATGGAGGCAACCAGCGCGTGCACCTCGGCGCCGTAGCGCGAGCCGGCCATCACGAGAGCCTTGCCCTTGTGATCGATGAGGTCGCGGATGGCCGGGGCCAGCCACTCCTTGAGCGCGGCGGGAGCGCTGTCGGCGAGAGCCTTGGCCGAGGTGTCGCCGAGGGCTTCAGCGATGACCGCAGTGGCGGCGGGAATGAGGCTGGCAGCCAGCGGCTTGCGGTGGTCGGCCATGCCGCCGGTCACCGTGTAGCGGTTTTCCAGGGCATACAGGCGATTCATCTCGCCGCCCGGCTTGTCCTTGGAGCGCTGCCTGGTGAAGTGCTTGATGGCCTCGCCGGCCACGGGATCCAGACCCAGGAAGTCGCAGTCGAGCGCAAGCACGCGCAGGGCCTTGCTGTAGCGGACAAAGGTCTTGGTGGAAGCACCGAGAACGGCGGCATGGGCGGCATCGCGGCCCTCGCTGCCAATGGCTTCGTAGCCGAAAAGGCGCGCCTGCGGCAGAGCGGCCTTCAGTTCGCCGAGCAGGCGATGAAGCGTTGGCGAGGTGGTCTTGCCGACGGCGAGCGCGAGGCTGGCACCGGCGTCCTTCTTGGCGGCGTCCACCAGCGCGGTCAGGGCCTTGTTGGCCTGCTCCCAAGTCGCCAGCTTGCCGCTGACGAGTGGCGACTGCGAGCGCTGCGGGTCATACAGGTCAAGCACCGAGGCCTGGGCATAGGCGTCGAGCCCTCCGCTCAGCGGATGCAGCGGGTTGCCCTGCAGATGGGTCGGCCGGCCTTCATGGGTGACGGCCACCACAGGCGTCGCGCCGGTCGCGGTCGGCATGGCGGTCGCGTAAAGCAGCGGCCTGCCGGGCACCACCCACTCCACGTGGTCGGTGTAGGGCAGGATGTTCGTCAGGGGACGGCGGCATGCGGCCAGGCCCATCAGCGCGGTCGAGGCGCCCATGAGCTTGAGGAAATCGCGGCGCGAGGTTTCGCGCTCCTCCTCGGTGAGGGTGTCGCCGGCAGGGAATTCGACGCCGAGCTTGTCCAGAAACTCCGAGCGGCGCTCAAGTTCGGCGGTGCTGCGCCAGTAGCGCTTGCCGGTCTGAAGCTCTGCGGGGTGGTTCCAAATGCGTTTCATGAGGGCGAAAAGGGGCGCAAGGGTTTAGCGGTGGCAGGCGGTGCAGGACTCGGGCGGCTGCACCTGCCAGTGCTTCTTCAACTGGCTGCCCACCTCGAGCTGGGTGACCTGCTTGCCGTAGGTGTCGGTGGCGAGCGAGAGAAGGTCTTCGAGGCCGGAGGCCTTGCCGCCCGGGCGGATGGTAGCGGCGATTTCATCGGCCTTCACGCCCTTGCCGAGCAGGCCCTGATAGAAGGCGGCGCGGTCGAGGTCGGAGGGCTTGTAGTTGAGATTGGTCACTTGATCGAGCGGCCGCAGGTTCTGCTCCGGATTGCGGTGGCAGTCGAGGCACCAGCCCATCGAATGGGGTTCCGCGTGCTTGACGACTTCCATCTCGTTGACCTTGCCGTGGCAGGACTGGCAGGAAATGCCTCGGTTGAGGTGGGCGCTGTGGTTGAAGTAGACGTAGTCCGGGGCCTTGTGAACCTTCACCCACGGGATCGGCTCACCGGTTTCCTGAGCCTTGCGGACCAGCTCCAACTTCGGGCTGTCCGCCTTGATGTTGCCCTTGCCGGGGCCGTGGCAGTTGAAGCAGGTCTGGTTGGTCGGCACGTTGGCGTGGCCTGATTGCTCCACAAAGGAGTGGCAGTAACGGCAGTCGAGGCCGAGCTGACCGGCATGGATTTCGTGCGAAAACGGCACTGGCTGCGTCGGCTCGTAGCCCACACGCGTGTATTTGGGCGTGAAGTAGTAGGCCACGCCCACACTGACTCCGAAAGCAATGAATGCGACGCCAATGGCGAGCTTCAAAGGCAGCCAATTGGTCCAGCGCGGAAAGAAGTTACCCATAAGATGTCGGTTTCTGCGCTTGTGAAAAATTTCACAAGCGACGGCCAGAATAAAAGTTTGGCCGGGCTTTGCAACCTTGGAAATAAAATTTTTGAACGCCCCGCCGGCTCTGCGAGAGGCCGGGCTAGCGTTCCAACCAAATCCGCCCGCTGCGGAAGTCGAAGGTGACCCGGTAATCGCGCAAAAAACAGCTGCCAACCCGGGGTGGGCCGGGCGAGATGTCCACCGGAGCGTCACGCCAGGCCTCGCCGAACAGGCTGAGGTCAGCCAGGCGCACGGTGCGCAGACCGGCATCGTCGGAGCGCACCGTGCCACCCACCGAGAGCAGGATCAGACCTTCCACCGGCTGCCCCTGCCCCGCCACGCCCAGCCGTTCGGCGACCTCGCGGCTGATTTCGATGCCGTTGAACGAGCCCGTGTCGACCACGGCCTGCCAGCGCTGGTCACCGGAGCCGAGGGTGATGAAGGGCGCGCCTTGGCGCACGGTGAAGGGGGCCCAGGCGACCTGCCTTCCGGGCTGGGGCTGAAAACGACCCGTGAAGGCGAATTCGACCGATCGCCCGGGAAAATCGAGGGTGACGTGGCTGCAGTGGCGGCGCAGCAGATCAAAGCCCAGCAGGTTGTGGCGGAAACTGGCGCCGGTCAGGCTGATGCGATTCTCGTGCAGGCGCACCAGGCAGGGAAAGCCTTCAAGGGTCCAGCCGCCGAGGCGCAGGCGGCGCACCAGGCCAATCCGCGCCTGCTCCACCCCGATGACGCCCTGCATGGGCACGCTGCCCTCCTCGGCGGCAAGCAGACGAACGCCGGCAAGGGAGGCGGTGTAGGCATGCAGCAGGGTGGCGGAGGCACCGGTGTCGAGGATCAGCGGCACGCCGTCAACCCCATTGACCTCGACATCCAAAACCGGCACGGCATCATCCTCCATCCGGAAGGGCAGAACGAGGCGGCGATCGGTCACAACCGAGCGACCGGTCAAGGAAGCCTCAAATTCCGCGCGCCCCACGGCTTGGCGCTCCAGTTGCCTACGCAGCCTGGCCGACACCGGGCCGTGCCCCGCCCACGGGGAGCAGGCGGCGGTCGCCAAAAGGCAGAGCAGCAGGAAGGGGCGCATCGGCAGCCGCCTCTAGCAAACGCTCCAGGCTCCCGCAAATGAATCCGGTCAGCGCGGCTGCCGCAGGTACGCGATGAGGTCCGCCAGCGACTGCGGCGTCAGCACCGCCTCCAGGCCGTCGGGCATGAGCGAGGCGCCGGTGCTTTTCAGGCTGGCCATCTCGCTGCGCAGCACCGAGCGGGTGAGATTGCCGGCCATCCGGAAGGTCAGACTGGAACTGGTTTCGGTGGCAATGACGCCGTAAAGCTGCTCGCCGCTGTGAAGGGTGCCGTGATAGGCCATGAATCCGGGCTCAATGATGGCGCTCGGATCCAGGATCGAGTGGAACAGCTTTTCAGCGTCGTGCCGCGCGACGCTGCGGAGATCGGGCCCAAGCTCGAGGCCGATGCCGTCGAGCTTGTGGCAGCTGATGCAGGCCTGAGCGAAGACGACCTTGCCGCGCACCGCATCGCCGGCGAGTTGCAACGCCGGCCGAAAGGCTTCCAGGACCGACTGGCGAGTGGAACTGCCCTGGAAGGCCTGCGCCGCCGCCTGAGCCACCGCCTTTTTCGGATGCTGAAGCAAGCGCGCCCGCGCGGCGGCATCGCAGGCCTTCGCCTCCGGCCGCTGGAGCAGCGCCAGAGTCCAGGACTCGTCGGCCAGCAGGGTTTCCAAAATCTGCGTGCGGATGGCCGGCGTGCGTCCGTCCCAGCCCTCGAGCAAAAAGGTCTCCGCCCCCGCCGGTCGCAGCCGGGCCACCAGTCGCAGCAACTGCGGGTCGCCCGTCCTCGCCCAGAGCGACGGCAGCAGCCGCTTCACCGGCTCGCGCTGGCCGCGATCGGCGGCCAGCAGGGCCAGGTCGTCCGCCGCGGGCGCCGTCCCGGCCGCGGCCACCGCCGCCGCAGCCTTCGCCAGCCGCGCACTCATGCGCTCCAGGGCCGCGCGTGCGGAGGCATCTGTGACATGGGCGCTGAAATCGGCCAGGGACAGCCGGTTTTCATCGAGCACGGCAAGCAGTTCCTCGACGTGCACCCGGGCTTCGACCTGGGCGAGCAGGGCCGCCAAAGCCCGGTCATTCCGGGTTGCCAGCGCGCAGCGCAAGAGTGGGCCGATCACGCGGTTGGTTTCAGCCGCACCTCCGCTCGGAAACCGGGCGCAAACCCGCTCCAGATGCGGCAGCACCGAACTCATTGCCGCGCCCTGCAGGGCCGAGCCGGCAGGGGCTGCGTCGAGCAAGTCCGCCAGCAGGTCGCCCGCCCAGGGCATGCCCAGATCCCCCAGTGTGCAGGCGAGCTGCAGTCGCACCTTGTCATCCGCATCGTTCAAACAGGCGGCTAGGGCCTTCTGCAAGGCCGGCAAGGCATCGGCCGGCCAATCCAGCCGTGCCGCCATCAGTAGCGCCTGCTCGCGCAGACGCGGCGAAGCGGAGGTCAAAAGTTCCAGGCATTCCCCGGAATGGGCGGCGCCGAGCAGCAGACGCGTCCAGGCGACCTGGGCCTGCGCCTCTGGAGTCGGAGGGTTCACCTCCGGCGGCACTTGTCCTTCCCACAACGCCCGCATCTGCGCCTTGTCGCGCCGCCAGCCGTTGGCGCTTGCCAAAGTGGCTTGGTCTTCAGCCGAAGCCTTCGTCCCGGATCGAGCTGAAGCTCGAACCACTTTCCAGATCCGGCCCTTGTCATCGCCCTCGCGGTAGTGCGGCAGCAGCTCCTCCCTGCCCTGCTGCGGCAGCCACTGGGGATGCTCGATCATGTAGCGGTACATGTCGGCAACCCACAGCGCGCCATCGGGACCGGTGCGGACCATCACCGGGCGGCACCAGCGGTCCTCGCTGGCCAGGAAGTCCAGCTTCGACTCGGCGGGATCGCGCACGGCCTTGAAGGTCACGCCGTCCTCTTCGAGGAGGTGATGCTGCACGACGTTGTGAAAGGGCTCGCAGGTGAAGGCGTGCGTTTTGCCGTCGGCGAAGAGCACTTGATCGCGATACACCTCGATGCCGCAGGCGCTGGTGAAGCGGCCGGCCTGGTCGAAGCTGTGAAAGCGTTTCTCCAGGCTGCTGGCCGGATACACCGGCGGGTTGCGCGCGAAGAGCTGACAGATCGGATCCGGCGGGATGACGTGCGGGTTGCGGCGCAGGTCGTGGTCCTGCAGCACGTAGTGCCAGAGCGGGAAGCTGTTCTGCACGCCGAACCAGTGGCCCCAGTCATCGCGGACGCGGCCGAACTGCGCGGGACCACTCTGCGGGTCGAACTCACCGGTGTCCGGATTGAAACGGAAATCGCGGCTCCCCAAGTCAATCTTCTCGCCGGTGAGCCGGCTCTCGATCTGCGTGCCCTTGTTGTAGCCGCCGTGGTGCGCACCGGCGGCGCAGTGCACCCAGCCGTCCATGCCCCAGCGCAGACCGTTGACACGCAGCTGCTGGTTGCCGGTGCTAAAGCCGGTGAAGAGGACCTTTTTGGTGCCATCCGGCGCGATGAAAAAGAGGTCGGGCGCGGCCGTGACCAGCACACCGTCGCGCCAGGTGAGGATGCCGGTGGGATAACTCAAGTCGCTGACGATGACGTTGCGCTTGTCGTAGCGGCCATCGTGGTCCGTGTCCTCGAGCCTCACGACGCGCCCTCCCGACTTGCCATTCCCATCCATGCCGAGCGGGTAGTCCGCCATCTCGACGACCCACAGGCGGCCCTGCTCATCCCAATCAAAAGCCACCGGATCGAGCACCACCGGTTCCGCAGCGACGAGCTCAATGCGGCAGCCCTCGCGGACGTGCCATTTTTTTGCGGATTCCTCGGGCGACAGGGGGGGCTCGTGGCAGGGCGCTTTCTCCGAAAGCGCCGCCGCAAGCTGTTGGGGCTTCGTGGTCGCCGATGAGACATTCGCAGGCTTGTTGGCCTCACGCGGCGGGCTGAGGACAGCCCGCCCCACCCCAAGACCCGCCACCTCCACCTTCTCAAACGCGCCCTGCAGCGGCGCGAAGTCATCGCAGCGTTTGCCAAAGAAAACTTCCTTCGCGCCGGGTGCGGTGACAGGCAACGCAGCGTCGATCTCGACCTTGCCGTTGAGCGTGACCTTCACGCGCGAACCAATCCGCTCGAGCCTGACCTCGTTCCAGGTGCCCGGCTCGACAACCGTCGTGCCTCTGACAATCTGATTCGCGGCGTTGCCATTGAAGACAAAGAGTTTGCCGGGTTCGGAGTCCTTGTAGCTGCCGCCGATGCCGAGATGATCGCCCGGCGCCTGAGGATCGCCCTTCGGGCCACGGGAGATGAGGTAGGCGGTGACGGGGCTGACGCGGTTGGCCTTCGTGTTGCGGAAGCGCATCGACGCGGACCAGTTTTCATGCGCCTTGAGAAGCGCGGAGTTGTGCACCTGCTTCTGTTTCGTCCGCTCCGTCCGCCTGATCGCCCGCTGCGCGTTCTCCTCCCCCACTTTGGAGAGGTTCCAAAGCTTCGCGATGAGGGATGGCTCCATGGCACGATCCCAAATCGTGACCTCATCCATCCGCACTTCGAGCCCCTGGCCGAAACGGACCTCATTCGCTATTTTCCCGGCTTTGCCGGTCAAGACGGGCTTCTCCGAGCCATCCAGATGCACACGCACGTCTTCGCCATCGCGGATGAGCACGGCGAAGTGCCAGTCATCGGCAAAGAAAGGGGTTTCGGCTTCAGCCGAATCCGATCCTTCGGCTGAAGCCGAAGCCACCTTGTCTCCCCATTCGAGCTTCATGCTGTGATCCGGGAATTGATGCGCCTTCAAGCTGACGCCCATCGCGTGGATCAATTCGCCCGTGCGATCACTCGCGCCACTTTCATGACCGAGCCAGAACCAGCAAGCGATGGCAGCCTGCCGACCCAGTTTCAACGCAGGCATCTCCAAGTGCCCTCCGGCCAGTTGCACGGCACGATTGATCCCCCGAGCGCCGGAGAAGGCCGAGGGCCGCAGGACACTCTCGTTGCCGTATCCCAGCCCGGAACCGGCACCGGGCAGGCCGAAGGCATGCACGCCAACCCAGCGCGCCGCTTGACCGCTCTCGCTGCGCAGGGGGCCGGACCATTCGTCGCAGCGATAATGTGCCATCGGCTTGGCGTCACGCACGGCCTGCAGGTAGCTGCCATTGCCCAAACCTGGCTCGCGTGCGCGTCGTCCGGCGAGTTCGGCGACAGCCCCCGTGAGGGTCGCCACGATCTTCGGCTCAGCTTGGACCTCCAGTCCGGCGGTGCGCGCGGGCCAGGTGGTGTAGCCCCCGAGTTCATGCTGCTCCGGCGGCGGAATGTAACCTTCCGCTCCGTTCGCCAGCTCAATGTTGAAGTGCGTTCCGAACGGCGAGACCGCCCGCAGCTTCAATCCGGTGATCGCATAGACCTCGTTGGGCAGGGTGGCGATGCTGAGGTCACCGATGCGGATGGCCTGCAGTTTCAGGCGCGTCTTTTGCCGTTCGTGCAGGATCAGCGCCTCTCGTGCATAGACTTCCTCTTTGTTCTTCGGCACGTCGTTCTCGATCTTCGCGGCGATGGGGCGGGCCCAGGCGAGGCGTTTTTCATCGGGCGCGCGGTAATTCAACTCCAGCGTTTTCTCGAGCATGCCGAGCGGGGCGTGATCGACATACTTCACGGTTTGCAGGGCCTTCAGGGCGCTGACGGCGACGGCTTCGGCGTAGCTGTCGAGGCTGAGGTTCTTTTTCTCCGCCCCGTAGTCCATCCACATCTGGTCGCCACTGGTGCCCTGACTCATGGCACAGACGAAGGGACCGTTGCCCTCGCCCGCTTGACCGAGCTTGGCGGCGAGCTGCTTGCAGAAGTGGCCGTAGTAGTCGGCAGAGACCGGGGCGCTGCCAAAGTAGTGCTGGGAGTAGTTGGCGAAGACACCGAGCGGTTTGCCATCGAGCGTTTGCAGCGCGATGACGCTGAGCTGCGGGTCCACCGGGCCGCTGGGGCCGACGACATCTTTACTAAGGTAGCCGGGGTGCATGTTCGCGCGGCCGGTGGCATTGCCGAAGGGATCAACGACCTCCTTGCCCGACAGGCGAATCCAGCGGCGGTTGTGCGTGTGCTCCCAGTCGTCAAACGAGCCCCAGCCGATGCGTGCCGGCTGCAGCGCGGCCTGGGCTGCGACGATGGCTTCGGCAATCCTGGGCGTCAGGAATCTCGCATAGTCGATGTCCTTGCGCGTGCCCAGGCAGCCCATGGCGGCGGGCGCGGAGTGGGTGTGGGTGGCGCTGACCATCATGCGCTCCACCGGGATCCCGCACTGCTTCGACGCGAGTGCCTTGGCCTCGTCGATGAGCGACTGCTCCATCATGCAAGTGTCGACGACCGCGAGGGCGATCTGCATCTGGCCGTCATCCAACACAAAGGCGCGCACAAAGAGGCGGTCGACCAGGCGCTCGCCACGCCCTTCCAGGAAGCCGCCGGCAATGATGCGCGGGAAGGACCGCGGCGAGACATCGACAGCCGCGACACCGGCGCGGAAGACGGGCTGGGCGACCGCCGGGGCGGCAAGCAGCAGGAGGACGAGCAGGGAGCGCATGAGGGAAGGCACGCCGGCCGGGAAGCCCCTCTTTCACCGCCTGCCGTGAAGGAAAGCCCACGCGTGGAACGTGTTTCTCCTTCCCCATGTCCGTGTTTGCCAGTCATCCGATTCTGCGCCTCTTCGCCTCGCCCCAGCATCTCTGGCGGACGGTGTCGCTCGGGCTGAAGAGCATCTGGCTCAACAAGCTGCGCTCCTTCCTGACCGCGCTGGGGGTCATCTTCGGCGTTGCCTCGGTGGTGGCCATGCTGGCCATCGGCGAGGGTGCCAGCCACGAGGCCCAGGAGCAGATCCGCAAGCTCGGCAGCCAGAACATCATTCTGGAGAGTGTCAAACCCCCGGACGGCCAGGGTTCGAGTGCCGGCGAGAGCCGCAGCATGATCATCGAATACGGCCTGACCACCCGCGACATCCAACAGATCCGCCAGACCGTGCCCGGCATCAGCGTGGTGGTGCCCAGCCGCATCCTTTCCGAGAACATCTGGAACCTCGACCGCAGCGTCGACGGCCAGATCATGGGCGTGCTGCCGATCTACCCCGAGATGCGCAACCGGCGCGTGCTGCAGGGGCGCTTCTTCACCGACCTCGAGCTGAACGAAAAACTGCCGGTCTGCGTGCTCAACGAGACCGCTGCGGCGAAGCTGTTTCCTCTCTCCACGCCAACCGGCAAGTCGGTGCGCGTCAAAGGCTACTACTACAAGATCGTCGGCATTCTGGAGGACGAGGGCCAGCGCGTCGGCACGGACGGCGGCCGCTCGAGCACCGGCGGCGCCCAGCTGATGATTCCGTATTCGACGCTGATGGACCAGTATGGCGAGACCTTCTTCCGCTACCGCAGCGGCAGCTTTGAGGCGGAAAAGGTCGAGTTTCACGAGGCGGTCATTCGCGTGCATGACGTCGGCCAGGTCGAGAGCCGCGCCAACGCCATCCGCCACCTGCTCGCCAGGAATCACAAGAAGGAGGACTGGCGCATCATCGTGCCGGTGGAACTGCTGCGCCAGGCCGAGCGCACCAAGCAGATTTTCAGCATCGTGCTCGGCAGCATCGCCGCCATCTCGCTCGTGGTCGGCGGCATCGGCATCATGAACATCATGCTTGCCAGCGTCACCGAACGCACGCGCGAAATTGGCATTCGCCGCGCGATGGGCGCTCGCCAGGCCGACATCGTCCTGCAGTTCCTGGTCGAAACCGTGCTGCTGTCGGGGGCCGGAGGCGTCATCGGCGTCATCGTCGGCGTCTCCATCCCGGTCGCCGTCGAGCACTTCGCCGGCGTGACCACGGTGGTCAAAATCTGGTCGCCCGCCCTCGCCTTCCTGATCTCGGTCATCACCGGCATCGCCTTCGGCATCTACCCGGCCCGCCGAGCCGCGCGCATGAACCCGGTCGAGGCCCTGCGCCACGAGTGAGACGGGCTCAGGCGTCCGGCCAGGCGAGCTCCAGGCCATCGTGGGCCAGCCGGACCCCCGGCGGCAGCCGCGGCTCGTCGCGGGCGTGCATCACCTCGCACTGCAGATGCGTGAACCAAGTCTGGCGCGGCTGCAGGCGTGCCTGCACTGCCAGGGCCTCGGTGAAGTTCATGTGGGTCGGATGTTCCGTGTGACGCAGCGCATCGACGATGAGCGTGTCCACCCCCTCGAGCGCCGCCCAGGTCGCCGGCAGCAGTTCCTTGGCATCGGGAAGATAGGCGCAGAGCTTGCGTCCGCCCCGGCTGAACAGGTAGCCGATCGTCTCCACCTTGCCATGGCGCACCGGCAGCGGGGTGACGAGTGTCTGCCCCAGATGAAACGGGCCATGGACCGGCTTGGGAAAGGGCTTCAGATAGCCGCGGTAGCGGTTCTCGCCGTTGAAGGCGTAGTCGAACATCCGCTCCAGCACCGCCAGGCAGGACGACAGCGCATGCACCGGGATGAACTCGTCGGCCGGGATGGTGAAGCGGCGCAATTCATCAAAGCCGGTGACATGGTCCATGTGCGGGTGCGTGAACAGAGCCGCTTCAAGATGGCGTATGCCGGCGCGCAGGCACTGCGTGCGGAAGTCCGGTCCGGTGTCCACCACCCAAGCCAGCTCCGGCGTGCGCATCCAGACCGAGGATCGCAGGCGCTGGTCGCGCGGATCGACGCTCCGGCAGGTGTCGCAGTCGCAGCCGATCATCGGGATGCCAACCGAGGTGCCGGTGCCGAGGAAGGTGAGCTGTAGGCCGGTCATGTCGCGATTCCCCACCAGCTACCACAAACCTGTCCGCCGACAAGCGCAGGCGCTGGCGCGCGGAGGATTTTGCGGTTATGCACCCCGCATGACGGAATCCTGGCTTCAGCGCTTCGGCGGCATTGCGCGTCTCTACGGCCGCGAGGCCCTGCCACGCCTGCACGCCGCCCATGTCGCCGTCATCGGCACCGGTGGCGTCGGCTCCTGGACCGTCGAGGCGCTGGTGCGCAGCGGCATCGGTGCGCTGACCCTCATCGACATGGATGATGTCTGCATCACCAACACGAACCGGCAACTGCCCGCGCTGGCCTCCACGGTGGGCCGCCCCAAGGTCGCCGTTCTGGCCGAGCGCGCACTGGCCATCAACCCGGAATGCCGCGTCACGGCCGTTCCCGAGTTCCTGCTGGCCGGCAATGCCTCGCGATTGCTGACTCCCGATCTCACGGCTGTGGTCGACGCCATCGACGCCACCACCGCCAAGGCGCTGATCATCGCACGCTGCCAAAGCCTCGGCCGGCCTGTGGTGGTCTCCGGCTCCGCAGGCGGCCGCCGAGATCCGACACGAATTCGCACGGCCGATCTTGGCGAGGCCGGTGCCGATCCCCTGCTCCAGCAAGTGCGGCGCACCCTGCGGGCGGAACACGGTTTCCCCAAGAGCCCCGATGGACGGCCCCTGCAATGGGGCGTGCCCTGCGTGTTTTCCAGCGAAAAAGCCATCTATCCGCAGACCGACGGCTCATGCTCGACCGAGCGCTCCGGCGATGCCGGCCTGCGCCTTGACTGTGCCGCCGGCTTTGGCGCCGCCACCCAGGTCACCGGCGCCTTCGGCTTCGCGCTCGCCGCAGAAATTTTACGCATCCTGACGCAAGGACGTTCACCCTCCTGACGCAGCTCGGCTAACCATCTTTGCATTTTTTTCAAGCCGGAGAAAGCCCTGCTGAAATCGGCTGCCAGCACGGCGTGCACCGCCTCGAGGGATTTTTTACGGCGCTTCTGTCACATGGCAAACATGTCAGAATTCGTTCGATGAAGAGCGGGGTTTCTGAGGAT
>JBIJBO010000006.1:0-58298 GCA_044345215.1 Prosthecobacter sp.
AAAAACATGCCAGCGTCGAATCCAGATCGAGGAGGTTGTTTGGATCTCCGTCACGAGATCGGCAAGGGCCAGCGTGGGGTTCAGGCCGATCAGCAGATGAATGTGATCATCGACGCCGCCGATCCGGTAGAGGTGGGATCCGCGCGTCTCGACAACGCCCCAGACATAGCGGAACAAATCCTCACGGCGGTTTTTGCATAGGGCGGGAATGGCACCACGGGTGCCGAAAACAACATGATAGGTCAGATCAGTGCAGGCTGGCATGCGAACACATTCCCCCTAAAACTAGGCCATCAATTTAATAAAGAATTATAATAAACGACGAAATATAAGATTAAACTACAAGACCATTTTATTGAATAAGATTCGCTCGTGGTCAGTTGTATGGAGGCAATCATTCGAAACTGGCCAAGCCGGGCAGTGGTGGCTGTGGCCGGCTTGCCTTTGTCGCGCGCGCATCTTTGGCGTTGCCTGCCGGGCGGGCTGCCTTTTAAATCGGCGCATGCTGTCAAGCCTGTGCCGTTCGCTGTTCGTCGTCTTTGGTGCCGTTGGTGTTGCTTGTTCGTCGCCGAACGTGATTGTCATCATGGCGGACGACCTGGGTTACGGTGATCTTGGTTGTTACGGGGCCCAAACGATTCCGACACCGAACCTCGACCGCCTCGCTTCCGAGGGCCTGCGCTTCACCAGCGGCTACTGCTCGGCCTCAACCTGCACGCCGACGCGTTTTTCGATGCTCACCGGCACCTACGCCTTCCGCCAGGAGCGCACCGGCATCGCCCCGCCCAGCGCGCCGGCCATCATCAAGCCCGGCACGACCACGGTGGCCTCCCTGCTCAAGCAGGCCGGTTATCGCACGGCTGTCATCGGCAAATGGCATCTCGGTCTGGGTGATCCCGCGCCGGACTGGAATGGCGTGCTGAAGCCCGGGCCTTTGGAGATTGGCTTTGATCACTGCTTCCTGCTGCCCACAACAAACGACCGTGTGCCGCAGGTCTATGTCGAGGACCACCGCGTCCTGAACCTGAACCCGAAGGATCCGCTCTGGGTCGGTGACAAGTCGCCCGGTTCCGATCACCCGACCGGGGTCAGCCACCGCTCCGCCCTGAAGATGGACTGGAGCCACGGCCACAACCAGACGATTCACAATGGCATCAGCCGCATCGGCTTTTACACCGGCGGCATGAGTGCGCGCTTTCGCGATGAGGACCTCGCCGACGAGTGGCTCAAACGCTCCAACGCCTGGATCGAGGCCGATCCGAAGAAGCCCTTCTTCCTGTTCTTCGCCAGCCATGACATTCATGTGCCGCGCATCCCGCACGAGCGTTTCCAGGGCGCCACGCCGCACGGCTTCCGCGGCGACAGCGTCGTCCAGCTCGACTGGTGCGTGGGTGAGCTGATGAAGACGCTCGACCGTCTCGGCCTGAGCGACAACACGCTGATCGTGTTCTGCTCCGACAACGGTCCTGTGCTCGATGACGGCTACAAGGACGAGGCGGTGGAGAAGCTCGGCGAGCACCGGCCGGCCGGTCCCTTGAGCGGCGGCAAGTACAGCGTGCTCGAGGGCGGGACCCGCACGCCGTTTCTGGTGCGCTGGCCGGGCCGGGTGAAACCCGGTGTCTCCGATGCCGTGGTTTGCACGATCGACCTGCCGGCCAGCCTCGCCGCGCTTGCCGGGGTGAGCCTGCCCGAGGGCGCCTGCCGCGACAGCTTCAACCTTTTGCCAGCCCTGCTCGGCGAACCTGGCGCCAGGGGCCGCGACCACCTCGTCCAGCAGGACAACGGGGTCAGCGGCAACTTCGGCCTGCGCGCCGGCGAGTGGAAGCTGGTGCGCCAGAAGAAATCGGGTCGCACCCAGGCGGTGGTCAGTCTCGACAAGCGGCCCGAAAAGGCGCCGGTGCACGCGCTGTACCACCTGCCGAGCGACCCGGCCGAGCGCAGGGATGTCAGCGCCGAAAACCCGGACAAGCTGCGCGAACTGATTGCCAAGCTGGATGCGGTGCTGGCTGCTGAAGGCACCCGCTGAGGCTCAATGGCCGAGTGCCTTGAGGATCTCTGCGGCCACCTTCTCCGCCAGGTAGGCCGACCCCTCGGGCGTGAAGTGGACGTTGGCGGGCAGTTGGATGTCCTTCAGTTTTGCCTTGGCGTGGGCGTGCAGGTCGTTGGTCGGGATGCCGGACTTGGTCATGACGCGGGCGGCGACTTCGTTGAACTGCAGGGCTTCGTCGGCGACCCTGCCGGCGCTGCCCTCGGGCACAGGCGTGGTGTTGCACCAGATGAGCTTGGCGCCGGTGGCCTTGAGCTTGGCGGCGATGGCGGTCAGGTTCTTTTCATACTCGGTCAGCGGCACCTGGTGGCGGGCACCGGGCAGTTTGGGGTCGACCAGGCGGGCGCCATCCGGGCCCATGTAGACGAGGTCATGCAGACCGAAGTTGAAATGGATGACGTCCCACTTGGCAACCCCGATCCAGGTGTCGAGGTTTTGCATGCCGTTGGAGCTTGGTCCGCCGTTGGTTGGAATGCGGTGGACGTTGGCTTTGCCGTCGAGCAACTTCCGCACCGGCAGGGTGTAACCCATCGAGATCGAGTCGCCGATGAGCAGGACTCGCGGCAGGCCGGCGACATCGGTGATTTGGGCGAGGGCCGGGTTGGGGGCGCGCTTCGCCTTTTTCGGGGCTGAATCGGCGGCGGCAAGTGCGGGACAGAGCAGGGCGGTGAGCAGGAGGAGCGCTTTCATCGGGCGGTGACAACGTCCGTGGTTGTCAAATGCTTCACGAGGCGCGCTTTTTTCAAACCCCGAAGGCCTGGATGAAGGCGACCTCGAGGGCAAGGCCCTCGTTCACGTTCGTGTGCAGGTGCGACTCAAGCTGGCGCAGCACGCGCAGGCGCCGGGACGTCTGCTCGGGCGTCCAGCGCTCGGCGAGCTTGGCGGTGGCCTCGCGGAATTCCGGCAGGTCGAGGTGCTCGCCGCCAACCTGCAGGCGGGCGACGTCGCCCATCCACGCCAGCAGCAGGTCGAGCAGGCCGTCGCGTTCGCCGAGGTACTCGGCCTGGATGTTGGCGGCCACCTGTTCCTCGCGCTGCTTGAGCCAGGAGCCGTCGGTGGTCTGCTTGTAGTGATCCTGTTCTTTTTCGAAGGCGCTTTCGTGCTCCTTTTCGATGGCTTCGTGCAGAGCCTCGAGGATGGCTTGGAAGTCAGTCTTCAGGCCGAGCGCCGCGCCGATGCTGCCGCCGGGGCGGGCGGCGAGTTTTTCCAGCAGGGCGAGCAGTTTCTTTTCATGCGCGCCGAACTGGCGGACGCCTCCGGGCGGCAGCAGCGGGATCTCGATGACGCGTGAGCGGGTCGTCGTCAGCAGGGCCTTGGGATTGTGGGTGAGCAGCAGGAACAGTGTGCCGGCGGGCGGCTCCTCGAGCGTGCGCAGGAAGGCGTTCTGGGCGGCGTCGTTCATGCGCTCGGCATCGGCGATGAGGCCGGCCTTGAGCGGGTTGTCCGCACACATCTGGAAGTGATGCATGAAGTGCCGCATCGTGTTCGGCTCCGGGCTGCCGCTGTCGCCGACGACGATCCGCCGGCTCTTGCCCTCGGGACGCAGGACGTAGAGGCCATCGCGCTGGAAGTCCTCCAGTCGGTGCTTCGGCCGGTCGCTGACCAGGCGCAGCACACGCAGGGCAAAGCCCTCGAGGTCGGCCTCGCGCGGTCCGGTGATCAGGTAGGCGTGGCCCAGCCGGCCGAGGCCGTGGGCACGCGCGATCAGGGCGAGGGCGTGGTCAGGCTTGAAGGGCATGGGTTTGCACGAGGCTCCAGATGTCGGCGTGAACCGCCTCCGGCGATTGAGCGGCCTGCAGGACGCGGATGCGTTGAGGTTCGGCGCGGGCGAGTTCCAGATAGCCGGCGCGGACCTTTTCGAAAAAGGCCACCGGCTGGTTTTCCATGCGGTCGAGGGTGCGGCCGCTGCGGGCGATGCGGTCGCGGGCGGTGGCGTTGTCCATGTCGAGCAGCAGGGTGAGGTCGGGCAGGGTGCCGCCGATGGCGAAGGCGTTGATGGCGTGCACGCTGTCGAGCGGCAGGCCGCGGGCAAAGCCCTGGTAGACGGTGGTCGAGTCGAGGAAGCGGTCGAGGATGACGAAGGTGCCGGCGGCCAGCAGGGGGCGGATCTTTTCGCGGACGATCTGCGCGCGGCTGGCGGCGAACAGCAGGAGCTCGCTTTCAGCACACAGGCCGTCTCCCTCCTTGGCGTGCTGGAGCAGGTGGCGGATCTGCTCTCCGGCCGCGGTGCCACCGGGTTCGCGCAGCACCTCGACAGGTTGGCCCTCCGCTTCCAGGCGTTCGCATAGCAGGCGGATCTGCGTGGACTTGCCGCAGCCTTCGGAACCTTCGAAGGAGAGCAGGAAACCGGGTTTGGCCTGGGCGGTCACGGGCGGAGAGTCGGGTTGCCCAGTGTTTTAGCGCGAGCCGACCGGATGTCGAACAAAAGCAGTTTCGTTTTGGCCCGGGCGCGCTAGGACTGGTGGTGATCATGTCCAGCCCATCCCCCCTCCAGTTCGTCGCGCGCGACTCGAAAGAGAGCGTTGAGCAAGGTTTGGCCTTTGCCCCGAAGTTCGACGAACACGGCCTGATCCCTGCCATGGCGGTGGATGCCGAGACCGGAGCGCCGCTCATGCTCGCCTACATGAATGCCGAGTCGCTGCGCCAGACCCTGCAGCTTGGCCAGGCGGTTTATTACAGCCGCAGCCGCCAGCAGCTCTGGCACAAGGGCGCCACCAGCGGCGAGTTTCAGGAAATTGTCGAGATCCTCACTGACTGCGACCAGGACGCCCTGGTCCTGCGGGTCCACCAGCGCGGCGGCGGCTGCTGCCACACCAAGCGCGCCACCTGCTTCTACCGCCGGGTCGACGGTGCCACGGACGACGGCGCGGTGCGGCTGGCGATGGTCTGAAGCAGCGGGATTTGTGGCAGTCGACGGGTAATGGGCGACAATGGCACCCGCAGGTGAGGACGTCGCCAAGGGCAAGGGTTCGAATGAACCTGGCAGCAGCGGTGTGACGACGATCGATGTGAATGCAGTGCTGATTTCAGCGCGACCGAAGGTTCAGTTTGGTACCCAGGGAGGGGCTCGAACCCACAACCAATTGATTAAGAGTCAACTGCTCTACCATTGAGCTACCTGGGCAAACAAACTGACTGGCACGTGGTACGCGGGGAGGGGGTCGAACCCTCGACCAATTGGTTAAAAGCCAACTGCTCTACCACTGAGCTACCCGCGCAGACGGGCCTTTTAACTAACCCGAAAGAGAAGGCGCGCAAGTTTGAATTTTGGGGCTGGCGACTTTTTCCCGCCCCCGCCGTGCGCCGAGGAATCGGACTGGGGCCGACCCGAAACCTCCACCGTGGCACTCTGTGAGGTTCGGCCTCATCTACCCCGCGGGAGGCGGCTTGCATCGGGACGGGCGACGTTTAGTATGAACCCATGACCTCCTGGACTCCGCCGCAGAACGTGAACCTGGCCGACCTCGGCTTCATGGACGCGCGCAGCAAGCTCATCGACCTAGCCGCCTTCCTCGACCGCGTTCAGTGTGCCGGGCAGGACGGCGATTTCCGGGTTCAGGCCCTCAAGCGTGCGATCACCCGGCTGTCGCTCGATCAGCCAACCCGTGCCCGCGAGGTGCTGCTCAGCTTTAGCGATCCCAGCACCGAGCCGGTGGCCAAGGCCGCCATGCAGGGAGCCATTGGCGCCTGCCCACCCTGAACTTTTGCTCTTTCGCCCCCATGAATTACATCGAGCCCCACGGGCACATGGTCAGTCGGACCACGGATGATTATGAGCGCATGGCCATGGCCGGCTGCCAGGCGATCTGTGAGCCGGCTTTCTGGGCGGGATTCGACCGTGCCTCCGCCCAGGGGTTTTACGACTACTTCCGCCAGATCACTGAATACGAGCCCAAGCGCGCCGCCCGTTTCGGCATCGCCCACTACTGCTGGCTCTGCATCAACCCGAAGGAATCCGAGGACATGCAGCTGGCCGAGGAGGTCATCGGCCTGATCCCCGAGTTTCTTGGCCGGCCGGGTGTGCTCGGCATTGGCGAGATCGGCCTGAACAAGAACAGCCGCAACGAGCTGCGCATTTTCGAGCGGCACCTTCAGGTGGCCCAGGATCACGACCAGCTCGTGCTCGTCCATACCCCGCATCTCGAGGACAAGCTCAAGGGCACAAGGCTGATCGTCGACGCCCTGAAGAACTTCTCCGGCCTGCGTCCCGAGCGGGTCATCATCGACCATGTCGAGGAGCACACGATCGACCTCGTGCTCGACCGCGGCTTCTGGGCCGGCATCACCCTCTATCCGGAGAGCAAGTGCACCCCGCCGCGCGCCATCGACATGCTCGAGCAGCGCAGCGCGGAGCGGATCTGGATGAACAGCGCCTGCGACTGGGGCATCAGCGACCCGCTGGCTGTGCCGCGGACGATGCAGGAGATGCGCCGGCGCGGCTGGTCGGCGGACATGGTCCGGCGTGTGGTCTGGGAGAACCCGGCCGCCTTCATGGCCCAGTCGGGCAAGTTTGCCCTCGCCTGAGCCGGCGAACTTTCCCGGTGACAAGTCTGCGGCGCATCTGGTAAGCCTTGGCCTCCATGACCCGCACGCTTTCCCTTCGCGACTACTCCATCGGCCTGGCGCTGCTGGCCGTGGTGGCGTTTTTTGCCGTGGCGGAACCGGCCTTTCTGGATGCGCGCAACCTGACTCTGCTGATCACCGAGTTGTCCATCACCGCGACTCTGGCCATGGGCATGCTGCTGGTCATCCTGCCCGGCCACATCGATCTTTCGGTGGGCAGTGGTCTGGCCCTGCTCAGTGGCACGGCGGCGGTGCTCACCACCCGCGCGGGACTGCCGGCGCCGCTGGCCCTCGGGCTGGCCTTCGCCGCCGGTCCGCTGCTCTGGTGGGGCATGGGCCTGCTCATCGTGCGCGAGCGGGTGCCGGCCTTCATTGTCACCCTGGCCGGACTGCTCATGTTCCGCGGCCTGTTCTGGCTGGTCATTCGCAACCAGACGACACCGGTGGCGCCGGGCGGGCGCAACAACCTCTACTCCCTGCTCAGCACCTACTACCTGCCGCCGGTCGCCGGCTACAGCCTTGCCGCGCTGGTGATCGCCGCTCTGGTCGGGGCCAGTCTGGCCGGTCGCGCCCGCCGCCGCGCCGCCGGCTTCACGGTCGACGACGCGGAGCTGAGCTTCCTGAAGCTGTTCGTCGCCGCCCAGGTGGTGCTGCTGTTTGTCGCCGTCACCAATCAGTTTCGTGGCGTGCCGCTGCCGGCCCTGCTCTTTGGCGCGGTCGCCTGCGCGGTCTGGGTCGTCACCCGGCACACGGCCTTTGGTCGCCACCTGTATGCCATCGGCGGCAATCCGGAGGCGGCGATCGTCTCCGGCGTGCCGGTGCGGCGGGTCCTGCTGGGGGCCTTCGCCCTGCTCGGTGGCATCGTCGCCGTCACCGGCTTCATGCTCACCTCCTACACGGGCAACTCGACGCCCGATCTCGGCGAGTGGATGGAGTTGGATGCCGTTGCCGCCTGCGTCATTGGCGGTGTCAGTCTGCGCGGCGGGCGCGGCAGCGTGATCGGTGTATTGTTCGGAGCCCTCATCATGGCGGCCTTGCTCAACGGGATGACCCTGATGTCGGTGACGCCCGAATACAAGCTCGTTGTCCGCGGACTCGTCCTGCTCGGTGCGGTCTGGCTCGACATGCGACTGACGCGCGCGGCCTGATGGTGCCGCAGCAAAAGCAGCCGGCGGCAAAAGCGGCTGTTTGCCGCCGTCGGGGATGCAAATGACCGGATTTGCGCCATGGTTGAAGACCCATGATCGCCGAATGTGCCACCCGCGTCTGGACCCGCCCGGAATGGCGGGTGCGCCTGGCCGCGCACCGGCAACGGGTGGATGTGCGGGCCGCCGCCTTTGTCGAGCGACGCTCGCGTGCGGTGAAGCATCCGGTCGACGACTTTCTTTTCACCTACTACTCCTTCTCGCCCGCCAAACTGGTCCAGTGGGTGCCCCCCGGGGGCGTGGCACTCGAGGTGGAGCCTGCCGACCTGGAGGAACTGCCCTGGCTCGCGGCGCCGCGCTTCGAATTGTCGAACGGCTGCTTGCGACTCAGCGGGAAGCCGACCGAAGCCCAGCGCGGCCTGGCGCTCTGGGTGGCGGAACTCTGCACGCGTGTCGCGGAGCGTTCGCCGCGTTTTGCATGCTACGGCCTGCACGAATGGGCCATGGTGTACCGGCAGTCGCGCGAGCAGGTGCGTCACCAGGGCTGGGAACTGCGGCTTGGCCCGGAGGAACTCGCCACCTTTGTCGAGTCGCGCAGCCTCTGCTGCACCCACTACGACGCCTTCCGGTTTTTCACGCCCGAGGCGCGGCCACGCAACAGCCTGCAGCCGGTGCTGGACACACGGCTCGAACTCGAGCAGGGCGGTTGCCTGCACGCCAACATGGACCTCTACAAGTGGTCGGCCAAGCTCTGGCCCTGGGTCGGTTCGGACCTGGTGGGGGAGTGCTTTGAATTTGCCGCTGCGGCCCGCGACCTCGACATGCGCGCCAGCCCCTACGATCTCTGCCATCTGGGCTACGTGCCGGTGCGCATCGAAACCGCCGAGGGGCGGGCCGAGTATGAGGCCATGCAGAGGCAGTTGGCCGCCCGTGCCGCGCCCCTGCGCGACCACCTGCGCCGGGCCGCCGAGGAACTCGCGCGAGCCTGAATCTTGCAACTTTCGCTCCGTCACGGAGTTCTCCGCTTCTCGCCATGAAAACCTCCTGCCTGTGGGTTGTCCTTGCCCTGCCTGCCTTCGCTGCGGATCCTTTGCCGGATCCACAAGTCGTCCGCGCCGCCATGAAGAAGGCGACCGCCTTTTGCCGTGACAGGCTCGCCGTGCACGGCGGCTACGCCTCCGGTTGGAAGGCCGATTTCAGTGCCGGCATCACCGAACACAAGGAGTCGCCCACGGTGATCTCGATCCAGCCGCCCGGGACGACGACGATGGGACTGGCGCTGGTGAAGGCCTTCCGTGCCACCGGCGACGCCGAATTTCTGAAGGCCGCGCGCGCCGCAGCCGGGGCCCTGATCGAGTGCCAGCTCGCCAGCGGTGGATGGGACAGCGACTTCGATTTCGCGCCGGATGCGGCGAACAAGTACCACCTGCGCCGGCAGGTGCTGGCGGGCGACGCCGAGACCGGCAAGCGGCGCAATCGCAGCACGCTCGATGACAACAAGACGCAGTCGGCCCTGTTGTTCCTGCTGGAGTTGGCGCATCTGCCGGAGAGCCGTGAAGACCGCGAGTTGCAGGAGGCCCTGCGGTTCGGCCTCGATGCCGTGCTGGCCGCCCAGTTCCCGAACGGCGCCTGGCCCCAGCAGTTCAGTGGCCCTGCGGATCCCTCCACGCCGGTGAAAAAGGCCACTTATCCGTCGCAGTGGCCACGCACATTTCCGGCGGTCAAGTACGACGGCTTCTACACGCTGAATGATGGCAACATGGAGAAGCTGGTCGAGCTGATGCTGCGCGCGCATGAACTGACCGGTGAGGCGCGCTACCTGGAATCGGCAAAGAAAGCGGGCGAGTTTTTCATTCTCGCGCAGATGCCCGAGCCGCAGCCGGCCTGGGCCCAGCAATACGACTTCGACATGCATCCGGTCTGGGCGCGCAAGTTCGAGCCGCCCTCGGTGAGCGGTGGCGAGACGGTTGGCGTGCTGCGCGCGCTGATCGACCTCTGGGTGGTGACCGGCGAGGAGCGCTTCCTGAAGCCGGTGCCGTCGGCCATGAAGTGGTTGGAGGCATCGGCGTTGCCCGATGGTCGTCATGCGCGCTTCTATGAACTGCAGACCAACAAGCCGCTCTACTTCGTCAAGGATCGCTACGAGCTGACCTACGATGACGGCAATCTGCCGACCCATTACGGATTTCAGGTGGAACAGGCAAAATCGATTGCCGGCCTGCGTGAAAGGTTGGCCACGCCGCGCGAAAAACTGTTGCGCGACCGTCAGGGACCGAGCAGTCCGAAGTCCTGGGCCAGCAAGGCCCGGGGCGCCGCCGGCAAGGCACAGCGCGCGGTGGATCGCCTGCGCCCGGAAGGCTACTGGTCCGACGGGGGAGAGTTGGATGCCCGTGACTTCGTCGAGCACCTGCAGTCCATGGCTTATTACCTCGACGCCGTTCGTCAGGCTGGTGACGCGCTACAGGGAAGATAAGGAGAAAGTTCCCATCTCGAACAAGAAAGTTTTCATCAGGAAGGGGCCGAGGGCTCCGGACTTGGGACTTGGGCATCCCTTGTCGGAGTTCACTTTTCTCGCTTCTCGATCAATTTGCCCGTGTCTTCCCGGGATTCCAAAAATTCCCCAGGGTTGGAATTGCCAAGCAGAATGCATGCCCGCAGAATCGAGGTCTGATGATTGCCGAACCGTTTGTGCTGTGGTTTTTGACGGGGTTGGTCCTGGTGCTGCTGGAATTTGCGGCGCCCGGGCTGGTTTTGATTTTCTTCGGCTTCGGCGCCTGGGCGGTTGCCCTCACCGCCTGGCTGGGCTGGACCCCTGCTTTGGCCAGTCAGCTGGCGGTCTTCGCCTTCGCCTCAGCGCTGCTGCTCCTGGGGCTTCGGCGTTTCTGCCGCGGCTGGTTCGCCGGTTTGTCCTCCGCGGGGGATGCACAGTCCACCGAGGAAGAATTTCTTCACAAGGAGGCGCGCGTGCTGGTCGCCATCGTGCCCGGGCAGCCGGGCAAGGTGGAATTCAAGGGCGCCAGCTGGAACGCCCGTGCCGAGTCGCCGCTGAACCCCGGTGACACCGCCATCATCGTTGGTCGCGACGGCCTGCAGTTGCAGGTGCGTCCGCGTTGATCCCTTCCACTATCCCCCCACTCACCCACCGCCATGAACGTTGAATTCAGCACCCTCCTCGGCCTCGGCTTTGCCGTCCTCGTTGTCACCGCCATTTTCAAGGGGGCCCGCGTGGTGCCGCAGCGCAACGCCTACGTGGTGGAGCGACTTGGCAAGTACTCGCGCACCCTGGATGCCGGTTTCCACGTCCTGATTCCCTTTCTGGACAGCATCGTCGCCCGGCACTCGCTCAAGGAACAGGTGATTGATGTGCCTTCCCAGATGTGCATCACCCGCGACAACATTGCCATCGAGATCGACGGCGTGCTCTTTCTGCAGGTGCTGGATCCGGCCAAGGCGACCTATGGGGTGACCAACTACTTCATGGCCGCCTCGCAGCTGGCACAGACGACTCTGCGCTCGGAAATCGGCAAGATGGACCTCGACCGCACCTTCGAGGAGCGCGACAGCATCAACGCCAACATCGTTGACGCGCTCGACAAGGCCTGCGAGCCCTGGGGCGTGAAGGTGATGCGCTATGAGATCAGCAACATCAACCCGCCGCAGTCGGTCAAGGACGCGCTCGAGAAGCAGATGCGCGCCGAACGCGAACGCCGTGCCCAGGTGGCCATGTCGGAAGGCGATCGCGAGGCCCGCATCAACGTCGCCGAGGGCCACAAGCAGGAGGCGATCAAGCAGTCGGAAGCCATCAAGATCCGCCAGATCAACGAGGCCGAGGGCAAGGCGCGCGAGATCGAACTTCTTGCCCAGGCCACGGCCCAAGGCATCGCCCTGATCGCCCAGGCCATCAACACGCCGGGCGGCAAGGACGCGGTCAGCCTGCGCGTCGCCGAGCAATACGTGACCGAATTCGGTCGCCTGGCCCAGCACACCAACACAATGATCATTCCGTCGAACCTCGGCGACATCGGCGGCATGGTGGCGAGTCTCGGCACGTTGCTGGAGCGCAGTCGTCAGTCGCCCCAGGCCTGAGCAGCCGCGCGTTGACAGACGTCGCCGGCGCCGGATGCTGGCCTCTGTGATCCGCCCGATCCTTCGTCTGCTGCCGGCGCTGTGGCTCGCTTCTGCCGCGCAAGGTCAGGTATCGACCCGTGGCGACGCGGTCGCCGGCCTGCTCAATGGCTGGTTTGGCGAGGGACGCGCCGCCGGCCTGGCGGCGCTGACCTACGAGAACCGCGACGGCGGGCATTCGCCGCTCGACACCGCCGCCTACCCGCAGTTGCAGGTTTTCCAGCACGGGCCGGACACCGGGCCGCCGACGGGGCCGGCCCTGCAGGTGCGGGCGCGTCCAACCCTGGGCAACTGCTCGATGGCGGCACCCGCCGATCAGGGGGGCAGCCTGCCGCGCCACTACCTCTCGGATCCGGCTGGTGCGCGGTTTTTGGCCGGGCAGTACCTGTCGAACAACCTCTTTCTTTATCCCGAGCATCAGGATCATGATCCCGGCGCCAACGGCGTCGGCGGCTATGGCGACCTGCTGCCGGCCAACTCGCCCTGCCTGCTCGTTTCGCAGGGATCCTCCCTGTCGGATCAGCCCTTCCTGCACGCCCTGCTGAGCGCGGCGGCCGCCCTGCCGCCGGAGACCCAGCGCCGCCTGATCGAATCGCGCCTGCTCATGCCGACCCTGCAGGCCCTGCTGCGGCAGTCGCTGGTGCGCACGCCGGCCGAGTACTTTGCCGCCGCCGCCCATCCGCCGGTGTTTGACAGCGCCCGCCTCGATGTCGAGCGCCTCGCACGCCTGGCCCAGGCGACGACGCCCGAGCGCATCCCGCCCCTGGTTCAACTGGAGGTCCGCGAAGAAACCGAGTCGCGGCCGGGCCTGCATTTTTTCGAAGAGACCAAGGCGGCCTCGCGCCGGCTGGCGGACACGCCGGTGGCGATCGCGCGTGTCCTGCATGCCGCCCAGCCTGAATTTGTGATGGAGCTCAGCGCGGTGAAATCGGGTGACCTGCTGCGCCGGCCGCTGCAGTTGCGCTGGCAGGTGCTGCAGGGCGATCCCTCGCGCGTGCGCATCGACACGACGCCCGGCAGTGGCACGGCGCGTCTGCGGGTGCGCTGGCAGCCGCCGGTGACCTCCGCTGCCGGTCTTCGCAGCCATCGCGTCGATGTCGCTGTCTTTGCCGGCAACGGCGTCAGTGTCAGTGCGCCGGCCCTCATCAGTTTTTACCTGCCGCCGCATGAGTTTCGTTTCGAGGATGCGGAGGGGCGTGTGTCGGAGGTGCATCATCAAACCCACAATCCGGACCTGGGGCTGCCCGCCGAGCCTGGCGACCCGCGCTGGCGCCAGGCCCTGTTCGCGCTGGCCTTGGCGGGCGACGGTCTGCGCTCGCGCCTGCTGGCACCCTTGGTGATGGAGGCCGAGCGCACCGCCCTGCAGGAGATCTGGCGCCGCCTGGAGGCGCGCCAGCAGGAGGTCAAGGCGCTCGAGGGCGATCCGGCGCGCAAGTCACTCGCCGAGCAGGCGCGTCGCCAACTCACCGACGACACGGCACGCGCCCTGCAGGAGAGCCTGCCCGGTGGCCGGCGGGTGCGCCAGCGCGTCGAGGAGGTCTTCGCGGCCCTGGCGGATTTCAGCGACCTGTATCCGTCCTTTCAAGCCGAGCTGGAGGCTCTTGCGGAGCGTTCACCCAAGGCCTCCGCGGCGGTCGATGTGCGTGCCGAGGTGGCGCGTCTGGTGGCTCTGGGTCTGCTGCGCCGGACCGATTCCGGGGCGGTGCTGACGGTGTCGCCGGTCGATGCGCTCAGCGCCGCCGAACGCCATGGCCTGCGCGGCTTGAATCTGACCCTGCTCAGCCAGGTGCTGTTCCCCGAGGTGCTCGAGCGTTCCCCGGCGCCGGCCTGGACGGATGTCCGGCTGTCGCGCTCCAAGCCCTGGCGGGACGTGCATCGGTACGATGCGACCGGTCGTCACCTCGGCTGGTTGCGCCATCACGACGGTCGTCAGACGGCCTTTGATGCCGAGGGTCGCCTTCTGCCCGAGGGCTGGGAGCAGCCCGAAAAGACCGTGTCGGTGGTTTATCGCCTGGATGCCGAAGGCCGGATGACCTGGGCTCCGGCGCCGTAGTCGCGCGGCACCGGAGCGCGGAGGAGTCGGAGTTCGGCCACTTCCGCATTGCAAGGCCCGGGCTGCGGTTTCTGGTGGTGCCATGCGTTTCGCCCTGCTCGTCCTCTTTTCCGCCCTCACGGTTTCTGCCGCCGAGCCAAAGCCGGACATCTGCATCTACGGTGCCACACCGGGTGGCGTTTCCGCGGCGCTGGCGGCGGCGAAATCCGGGAGCTCCGTGCTGCTGGTCGAGCCGACCGCACATCTGGGCGGCCTGCTGACCAGCGGCCTGTCGCACACTGACTACCACACGGCAGAGTCGCTGACCGGCTGCTTCCTCGACTTCAGCCGCCGGGTGAAGGCGCACTACGTCGCCACTTATGGCGCGGACTCAGCCCAGGTGAAGGCTTGCCACGACGGGGTCTTTGGCGAGCCCAGGGTGAATCGACTCGTGCTCGAGGCCATGCTGGCGGATCAACCCGGCATCACTGTGCGCCGGAACCTGCCCCTGGGTTCGGTGCAGATGGAGGCCCGCCGCATCACATCGGTGCGGTTTGGTGAAGGGGATGCCGCCCTCCAGCTGCGCGCCAGGGTGTTCATCGACGCCAGTTACGAGGGTGATCTGATGGCCGCGGCCAGGGTGAAGTTTCATGTCGGCCGCGAAGGCCGGGACCAGTATGGCGAATCGCTGGCGCCGGAAAAGGGCGATGGCGAACTGCAGGCCTACAACTTCCGTTTCTGCGCGACCGACGACCCGGCCAACCGCGTGCCAATCCGGGCGCCCAAGGGCTACCGGCGCGAGGACTTCCTCGACGTTCTGCCGATTCTGGAGCCGGGCAAGATCCGCACGGCTTACGGCTATCCCTCCGGATGCATCGTCAAGGCGCATCTGCCGGCTTTGCCGAACCGAAAGTATGATCTGAATGACGTTTCGCACGGGCTGGTGCGGCTGTCGATGCCGGGTGCCAACCTTGGCTGGCCCGAGGGGGACGCCGCCACGCGGCAGGCCATCTTTGACGAGCACCTGCGCTACAATGTCGGTCTGCTGTACTTCCTGGCCAATGATCCGGCCGTGCCGGCGAAGTTTCGCGAACCGGCGGCGGAATGGGGCTGGTGCCGGGACGAGTTCACCGACACCGGGCACCTGCCGCCGCAGCTCTACGTGCGCGAGGCGCGGCGCATGGTCGGCCGGCATGTCTATGTCCAGCAGGACAGCGAGCACGCCCCGGGCGATGCCCGCGCCAAGCTGTTCAAGGATGCCATCGCCATGGGCGACTACGGCAACAACTGCCATGGCACGAACCATGAGGGGCCGCTGATTGGCGGCAAGCACGGCGGTGAGCTGTACAATCCCGTGCCGCCCTACCAGGTGCCCTACGGAGTGCTCGTGCCGAACGAGGTCGACAACCTGCTGGTGCCGGTGGCGGCGTCGTCCTCGCATGTCGGCTTTTGTGCGCTACGTCTCGAGCCGATCTGGATGTCGCTCGGGCAGGCGGCCGGCCACGCGGCCTCCATGGCGGCCCGTGATGGAAGCGGCGTGGCGGCCGTGCCGGTGGCCGAGCTGCAGCGGAGGCTGCATGCGGAAGGAGTGGCGACGATTTACACCAGCGATGTGCCGCCTGGGCATGCGCAGTTTCTTGCCGTGCAGTGGTGGGGCACGGCGGGCGGTTTGCATGGCCTAGAGCCGATGCCGGCCAAGCCTGGGCAGCGCGGTCGGAACTTGCACGGCCAATACTTTGAGGCGAATCCGGGGCACGAGGTGGGTTTATCCATGTCGCTGGAGCCGGCCTTGCGCACCCGTTGGCTGGATTTGGCTCGCGAACTTGGGGCGGAGATCGGGGCGCTCTCAGTCGCCCGCACACGTGGCGAGTTCATCGCAGCCGCCTTTGCCGCCGCCGGTCGTCCTTGAACTCAGTTCAGCCCCGGGGCGGTCAGACCGGAAAAGCGATGCGCGATCCGCGGACAGCCGGCGGTGTGGCGCGCTGATGCGGGGCAGGGGACCAGGGCACTGTCGAGCAGCAGGCTGATGCGGAAGGCGTGGGAACCATCGCGGCGACGCATGGCGGGGCATTCGACGACAAAGCCGCGCACCGTGACCCATTCCGACAGATGACCCGGCACCGCGCCGAGGGCGTCGCGCCGGATGCGCATCTGAAGTTCGGCGCCGATCTCGAAACGCTGGCGTGACCAGAAAACCAGACCACCCTCGCGGATGTCACACAAATCGACGATGATCTGCCCACCGCCGCCTTGGCAGGCCGGGACGGAATCTTCCGGGTGCTGGCTTTGAGTTGCCATGAGTCAGAAGCAGTTGGCTGTCTGCACGGTTGGGCCGTGAATCTAGGCAAGAAAGTCCTCGGGCGACGTCTGTCAACGGGCGAATCCGGCCTTTTTGGGCGGGCCGCTGGCCCAAGGTGGCCAGGGTTCGGCGCGTGGTTGCAATCCGGTCGATCCGCGCGAACCTGAGCTCCCCCATGTCCGATCCCGATCCCCGCGAAGTCATCCTGGAAGCGCGCGAACTGACGCGCGAGTTCGACGGCGTCAAGGCGCTCGACCGGCTGTCGCTGCGCCTGCACCGCGGTGAGATTCTCGGTCTGCTCGGGGCCAACGGTGCCGGCAAGACGACGGCGATGAATTGCATGCTCGGTCTGACCCTGCCCACCTCGGGCGAGCTGTCAGCCTTCGGCAAGCCGCTGCACAAGCACCGCATCGAGATCCTTCAGAGGGCCAATTTTTCGTCCGCCTACGTCAGCCTGCCGGGCAACCTCAAGGTCTGGCAGAATCTCGTCGTCTTTGCCCAGATCTACGGCGTGCGCGATGCCAGGCGCAAGATTGCCGGCCTGCTCGAGTTGCTCGAGGTGGCCCATCTGGCCGACCGCGTGACTGGCCAGCTCTCCGCCGGGGAATCGACCCGCGTCAACCTCTGCAAGTCCTTCCTCAACGATCCCGAGCTGCTCATGCTCGACGAGCCCACCGCCAGCCTGGATCCGGACATTGCCGACAAGGTGCGCAAGGTGGTGCGCCGGGTGCAGGCCGAGCGCGGCATCGGCATCCTCTACACCAGTCACAACATGCGCGACATTGAGGAGGTCTGCGACCGCGTCATCTTTCTTCACAAGGGCCGCATCGTTGCCGAGGGCACGCCTCAGCAGATTGTGCAAAAATTCGCTGAAAACTCCCTCGAGGACGTCTTCATCAAGATCGCCCGCAGCGGCGACATCGAGGGGTAACTGCACCGCCATGAATTTCCGCGTCATCTGGGCCCTCGTGCTCCGCTACATCTTTCTCTACACGCGCAACCCCATTCGCCTCGTTGAGATGGTCTTTTGGCCGCTGGTCGACCTGCTCGTTTGGGGCAACCTGACTCTCTTCCTGCAGCGCAACACCAGCCAGGAATTCGGCAGCTTCATCCTGTTCCTGCTCGGCGCGATGATCCTTTGGGACATCCTCTTCCGCGCCCAGCAGGGCGTGGCAATTTCCTTCCTGGAGGACGTCTGGACGCGCAACCTGCTGAATGTCTTTGTTGCCCCGGTGCGCACGACCGAGTACCTGGCCGCCACCTTCATGGTGGGGGTGCTGCGCATTGGCGTCACCGGGGTCGTGCTGGGCGTGGTCTCCTGGTTCACCTACCGGTTCAACCTGTTCACCCTTGAGTGGTGGTTGGTGCCGTTCTTCCTCAACCTCATGCTCTTTGGCTGGTCGCTCGGCATGGTTTCCACCGCCCTCATCCTGCGCTGGGGCCAGGCGGCTGAATCCCTGGCCTGGGCAGTGCCCTTCTTCATCCAGCCGGTGGTCGCGGTGTTCTATCCGGTGGCCGACATGCCCGCCTGGTCGCAGCCGCTCGCCTGGAGCTTCCCCGCCACCTACGTCTTCGAGGGCATGCGCGAGGTCATGCAGACCGGCACCATGGCCACCGGCCTGCTCGTCAAGGCGGTGCTTCTCAACCTGGTCTATCTCATCGCTTCCGGCGCGCTCTTTTTCCACATCCTGCGCCTGACCCGCAAGCGCGGCCTGCTCACCAAGTTCGCCACCCAGTGACGACGGTTTGCTCACTGGTTGACGCCCGGGCATTGCTTGGCACGTAAGCCTCTTCCCATGAAAGTTCTCCGCCACACCGATCCCGACTGGACGCAAGCCGCCACCGCCCTCGACCGGCATGCCGAGGCCAGTGACCATGTCCGCGAGGTCGTGGCCGGGGTCATCCGCGAGGTCCGTGCGCGCGGCGACGCCGCACTGCGCGACTTCACCGAGCGCTTCGACGGTGTCCGCCTGCCCGAGTTGCAGGTGCCGGCCGTCGAACTGGACGCCGCCTGGGCCCGGGCCGGCGACGAACTGCGCGCGGCGCTCGAGGCTTCGCACCGCAACGTCTTCGACTTTGCCCGCCGCAGCCTTCGCCAGGACTGGTCGGGCCGCAATGCCCAGGGAGCCGAGGTCGGCGAGGTCTATCACCCCTTTGAGCGCGTCGGCTGCTACGTGCCCGGCGGATCCGCCCCGCTGGTGTCCACCGCTCTCATGACGGTCACCCTGGCCGCCGCGGCCGGCGTGCCGGAGATTGTCGTTTGCACCCCCTGTGGCCGCGATGGCCGGGTCAATGCCGGCCTGCTGGCCGCGCTCAAGCTTGCCGGTGCCACCGAGGTCTACATGGTTGGCGGCGCCCAGGCGATCGCCGCCCTGGCCCACGGCACCGAGTCGATCCGGCCGGTCGCCAAGATCTTCGGCCCCGGCAACAGCTTTGTCGTCGAGGCCAAGCGCCAGGTCTTTGGGGCGGTCGCCATCGACCTTCTGCCTGGTCCGAGCGAGGTGCTCATCCTGGCCGATCGCACCGGCAATCCCGCCTTCATTGCCGCCGACATTCTCGCCCAGGCCGAGCACGGCAAAGACAGTCAGGCCGGATTCCTGACCGATGATGCGGCCCTGCTCGAGGCCGTGCTCGCCGAGGTCGAGCGCCAGGCGGCCGGGCTCAGCCGCCAGGAGCAGCTGCGACCGGTCCTTGAGAAGGGGGTGTTCTGCCTGCTCGTGCCCTCGCTCGTGGAAGGGGCGCGCCTGGTCAACGCCTACGCGCCTGAACACCTCAGCCTGATCACCGAGCGCGAGGCCGAGATCCTGCCGCTCATCCGCACGGCGGGTGCCATTTTCCTTGGCAACCATTCGCCGGTGGCTGTGGGCGACTTTCTGGCCGGGCCGAGTCACACCCTGCCGACCGGCGGGGCGGGCAAGTCCTTCCCGGGGCTGACGGTCGACATGTTCCAGCGTCGCACCAGCCTGATCCGCCTGGATCGCGACAGCTGTGCCCGCTCGGAGCCGGTGGTGCGCGCCTTTGCCGCCGTCGAGGGATTGGACGCCCACGGGGAATCGGTGGCGATTCGCTGCCGCTGAGCCGGTTTTTGTGCTTGGGAGACGGCATTCTCCTGCTACGGTGTGGCCGCATGAGTGCCACGCCGGTCAAGGTCAAACGTCCCGCCTCCATCACGGTGGAGGAGTGCTTCCGCATGAATGAGAAGGCCTTGAAGCTGAAGCTCGTCGGTACGGACGTGGGCTTTGCCCGCAAGATTCTTGAGCCCTCGGTCAATCGTCCCGGCCTGGCGCTCTCGGGCTTCTTCACCTATTTTGCCTACAAGCGCGTCCAGGTGGTGGGCAACTCCGAGCATTCCTTCCTGGCCCAACTGGAGCCGAAGACCCGGCTGGCGCGCTTCAGCCAGCTTTGCACCTGGGATATCCCATGTCTCGTTTCGGCACGCAGCCACCGCCTGCCGGACGACCTGATCGAGATCGCCAACGAGGCCGGGATTTCCGTTTTCCAGACCAGCATGATGACGATGAAGTTCATCAATGTCGCCACCATCAAGCTCGAGTGGGCCTTCGCCCCGACGATGATGGTGCACGGCTGCCTGGTCGATGTGCAGGGTATCGGCGTGCTGATTCGCGGCAAGAGCGGCTCGGGCAAGAGCGAGGCTGTCATTGGCCTGCTGCAGCGCGGGGCCAGTCTTGTGGCCGACGACGCCGTGCGCCTGCGCCTCATTGAGGAGCGCGAAATCATCGGCTCGGCCCCGGAGATGACCCGCAATATGATCGAGATCCGCGGGCTCGGCATCCTCAACGTTGCCGCCCTCTTCGGAGTGGGCTCGGTGCGCATGAGCAAGCGGCTCGATCTCATCGTCGATCTTGTTCATCTCAGGGAGGCCGATGATCTGGAGCGGGTTGGCATGGCCAGTCAGACCGAGACACTCATGGACCTGCCGGTGGCCAAGGTGGACATCCCGGTGGCGCCCGGCCGCGACGTCGCCGGCCTCATCGAACTGGCCGCCCTCAACTACAAGCTGCGCACCTTTGGCTATGACAGCGCCGTCGAGTTCGATCAAAGGTTGTTGAAAAAGATGGCGGATGAACAGATAGGTTGACCACGATCCAGACCATGACTGTCAGCAAAGAACTCACCATCTGCAACAAGATGGGCATGCACGCCCGGCCGGCGGCGCAGTTTGTCAAACGGGCCAGCAAGTACAAGTGCGACGTCTGGGTCGAGAAGGATGACGAGCCGGTCAATGGCAAGAGCATCATGGGACTCATGATGCTGGCGGCCGGACGCGGTGAGACGATCAAGCTGACCACCGAAGGTTCCGATGCCGAGGCCGCCATGGCCGACCTTGAAGAATTGGTCCGCAGCGGGTTTGGCGACAACGAATAACCCGGGCCACGGATCCGTTCATGAACTCAAGCCTGCGACGCCTCCTGCTTCTGGTTCTGTTGGGCGGAACGGCCGCTGCCCAGATGCCGCCCGGGGTGGTCGAGGCCGAGCGCGCCAAACTGCTGGAGGGCGTGCAGACGCTGCCAAAAGCCGGTGCGCCCGGTCCCATCGCTGTCTGGGGACGCTTGGCCTTTCCACTGCTGGCTGCCGCGGATCGCAACGGCACGGAGGCGGCGATTGCCGCCGTCGCGGGACAGGGCAGGGGGCGCATCCTGTTGTTCGGTCACAATGCCTATCTGGACGGGAGTGCTGGCGGCGATCATGCGAAGTTGCTGGCCAATGCGGTGCGTTGGGTGTCGAAGAAGGACAGGCCACGTGTCGGTCTCTACGGGGTGAATGCCGAAGCCTTTTACTCGCCTTTGGCTGCACGCCTGGAAAAATTGCAGGGACCGCTGGCGGCCGGCAAGCTTTCCGCGTTGGACGTGCTCGTGCTCAATGCCCAGGGGGTTACTTCGGCCGAGGAGGCCGCTGCCATCCTTCGCTGGATCGAGAATGGTGGTGGTCTGATCGCCGGCATGACCGGCTGGGCCTTTGCCCAGACCAGCCGCGGCGGGGATCTGGCGGCCGATCATGGCTTGAATCAGGCCCTCGCCAGCGCCGGGCTCGCTTTCACCGACCAGGGTGGGTTCAACACGGTCAACACCTTTCAGGCGCGTCGCCAGCTCCCGGAACTGATGCATGCGGGCAAGGCGGTCGCCGCCCTGGAAGGGAAGACGATGGCGCTCCCCGCTGGCGCAGCCAGCCAGGCGGCCGCGGCGATCCAACTCGCCCTCGCGGCCCAGCCGCCGGGGAACGACGCCTTTCAGGCGGTGGTGTTGAAGGCCTTGGGCGGTTCCGGGGGCAAGTCTGCCAGCCCGACGTTGCAACGGCCCCTGACCGAGGCCGGGGAGTCGGCCGAACGCATCCGGCTCGGGGTGGAAATGCGGGTTCTGCGTCTGTCCGCCCCGGAGACCACGGCCGCTCATCCGGCCCATGAAGCCTTTCCCGGCAAGGTTCCCGCGGCGGCGCCCCGGGTTGAACGCTCGGTGACTGTGGATGCGACCGTTCCCGGCTGGACCAGTACCGGCCTCTACGCCGCCGCCGGTGAGGTCATCCGTGTCACCCTGCCGGCCGAACTTGCGGGCCGGGGTTTTGCGGTGCGCATTGGCTGCCATTCGGACACCCTCTATCATCTCGACCTTTGGCAGCGCGCGCCGGAGATTTGCAAGTCGGCGCCGGTGCGTGGCGCCGAGACCCGCCTCGCCAGCGCTTTCGGCGGCCTCATCTACGTGGAGGTGCCGAGCGGGGAGAAGTCGCAGGGAACCTTCAACGCCATGATTCGGGGAGGGCTGGAGGCCCCCCGCTTTGTGCTCGGAGAGCATAGCGACGCGCAGTGGCGTGACACCCTCCGGAAGCTGCCGGCTCCGTGGGCGGAATTCGAGTGCGACAAGATCATTCTGACGTGTCCGACCGAGGCTGCCCGTGCGGTCAACAATCCGACTGAGCTCATGGAATTTTGGCGCAAGGTGGTGGAAGCCCAGGATGAGATCACGAATCAGGCGACCGAGCGCAGGCGGCCGGAGCGCATCGTCGCCGATGTCCAGATCAGTGCCGGCTACATGCACAGCGGATACCCGATCATGATCCCGGTCAGTGCCGCGGCGGAAATGGTCACCCTCAACCGGCTGAAATTCCCCGGATGGGGGTTTTACCATGAGATTGGTCACAATCACCAGCGTCCGCACTTCACCTTCGAGGGCACCGGCGAGGTGACCAACAACGTCATCGGCATGTGGTGCTATGAGGCGGTGCTCGGCAAGGACTGGCTGATCGGCCACCCGAATATCGCACCCGAGGCACGGCGTGCCCACGTTGAGAAAATCCGCGCGGCGAGCGACAAGTGGATGGTCTGGAAAAGCGACCCATTCCTGGCGCTGACCACCTACATTCAGCTTGTGCAGGAGTTTGGCTGGGAGTCATGGCGCCGCTACCTGCACAGCTTCGCTGATCCGGCCTTCGGGCCGGCCCCGGCCGACGACGCCCAGCGGCGCGACCAGTTCCTTGTGCGCTACTCGAAGATCGTCGGCCGCAACCTCGGGCCCTTCTTCGAGTTTTGGGGAATTCCTGTCGGTGCGACTGCGAAACAGGCGGTCGCGGGGCTGGAAAGCTGGATGCCTGCCGACTGAGGCCGGCCCGACAAGTGAGACATTCCCAGGCGGCGGGTTTGCCGGGGCGAAGGGAGAGCCGTCATCGGTGGCCGGGCTGCCCGCAAAGCCGATGGACAAACGCCCGCCGAGGCGTTAAAAGCACTTTCGCAATCACCATGAAAATCCGCCCCCTTTATGCCCTCCTCGGCCTTGCCGTCCTGCCCCTGGCTGCCGCCGACATCGAAGTCTTCAACGGCAAAGACCTGACCGGTTGGGAGGGCAACAAGGACCTCTGGAGCGTTCAGGACGGAGCCATCACCGGCATCACCCCGCCGGACCCGGCCAATCCGGAGAAGGGCATCATCAAGCACAACACCTTCCTCGTCTGGAAGGCCGGCAAGGTGTCCGACTTCGAACTGACCTTCGAATACCGCATCGAGAAGGGCAATTCCGGCGTCCAGTACCGCAGCGCGGAACTCGCCCCCGGCGAGTTCGGCCCCATCATCAGCGGCTACCAGGCCGACTTCGAGGCCGGTGACAAGTACAGCGGCATCCTCTATGAGGAAAAGGGTCGCGGCATCCTCGCCCTGCGCGGTGAGAAGACCGTCATCAAAGCGGGCGACAAGCCGAAGAAGCCTGTTGTCGAGAAGGCTGGCACGGTCGGTGACAGCGCTGCCATCCAGGCCTCGATCAAGAAGGAAGACTGGAACAGCTACAAGATCGTCGCCAAGGGCAACCACGTGCAGCATTTCATCAACGGTCTGCAGACGATCGACGTCACCGACGAGGATGGCGCCAACGCGCCCAAGGAAGGTCTGCTCGCCCTGCAGATCCATCAGGGGCCGCCGATGAAGGTGCAGTTCCGCAACTTCAAGCTCACGACTCTGAAGTGACCATCGGCCCGTTCGGCGCATGACCCTCTTCCGACTGCTGCCTTTCGTCCTGACCCTGCTCGCCGGCTTCGCCTCCGCCCAGAACGAGTATGTCGTCTGCTCCGGAGGGCCGGCCCTGCGCCAGTGGGAGGACCTGCGCCGCTCCGAGCAGCAGCACGACCGCTGGTGGGGCAACTTCGTCCGCACCGCCCGCGTCCGCCTGCAGGAACTGCGTCGCACCCAGCCGCCGGGAACGATCCTGACCTGGCTGGTGTACCGCGATGCCTATGCGCGCCGCGCCGCCGAGGACAGCGATCCGCTCCTCAGCCATGTCGAGTCGGTGCGTGACACCTACAAGGTCAACCTCGTGTGGTTCCGCAGCGGTGAGGAGGTCATCCAATACCTCAACCAAGGCAGCGGCCAGGTGCCGCGCTTTAACCACAAGATCGGCGGCTTCGAGTTCTTCGGGCACTCGAACAAGCACTGTTTCCTGTTCGACTACAGTTCGGAGATCTATGCTTCGTCGACTGCTTGGCTGCATGAGAATGACCTGCATCGCATCCACCGCGGTGTCTTTGCGCGCGGCGCCTTCTGCAAGAGCTGGGGCTGTCACACCGGCGAGAGCATGAGCCGCTACTGGCGCAAGGCCACCGGCTTGCGCCTGATCGGAGCCATCGGCAAAACCGACTATTCCCACATGCACCTGCGCAACTGGCAGGTCGCCCTCAGCCCCGGCAGCCGCTGGGTTGATTGAACCTTCACTTTTCAGCATCATGACCTACGCCGACCTTCACCGCATCTACCACCAGCCCTTCTTCGAACTGCTCAAGCAGGCGCGCGCCGTTCACGAGGAGCACTGGACCCGCAACGAGGTTCAGCTGTGCACCCTGCTCAGCATCAAGACCGGCGGCTGCTCCGAGGACTGCGGCTACTGCGCCCAGAGCGCCCGCTACAGTACCGGCGTCGAGGCTGAAAAACTCATGGAGAAGGACCAGGTCATGGAGCGTGCGCGCGCCGCCCGCGCCAACGGTTCCACCCGCTTCTGCATGGGTGCCGCCTGGAAAGGCGTGCGCGCCGGCACCCAGAAGTTCGACCAGGTGCTGGAAATCGTCCGCGGGGTCTCCACCCTCGGCATGGAAGTCTGCGTGACGCTCGGCCAACTCGGTGCCGAGGAGGCCCGCCAGCTCAAGGAGGCCGGTGTCACCGCCTACAACCACAACATTGACACCAGCCCGGATCACTACCCGAACATCGTCAGCACCCACACTTTTGACGATCGCCTTGGCACCATCCGCCATGCCCAGGACGCCGGAATGTCCGTCTGCTGCGGCGGCATCCTCGGCCTCGGTGAGACCATTGAGGACCGTCTGAAAATGCTCGAGGTGCTCAGCAACTTCAATCCGCACCCGGAGAGCGTGCCGATCAACGCCCTCATGCCGATGAAGGGCACGCCGATGGGTGACAACCCCCAGGTCGATGCCTTCTCGCTGGTCCGCATGATCGCCGTGGCCCGTATTGCCATCCCGCGCGCCAAGGTCCGCCTCAGCGCCGGCCGCACGAACCTCAGCCGTGAGGCCCAGGCGCTCGCCTTCTTTGCCGGCGCCAACTCCATCTTCTACGGCGACAAGCTGCTCACCGCAGCCAACCCGCGCGCCAACGAGGACCTCGCCCTGCTGCGCGAACTCGGTCTCTCGGCCCAGGAGCCGAACCCGGACCTCAGCGCACCCGAGGCCGACGAAGTCCGCGAGTTGTCGCCGCCCGCGCCCTGCGTGAAGGCCTGCGGCTGCTGATCGGGGCGTCAGACAAGTCAGACGGAGCCGCTGGATCTCAGCGGCTCAGGAACGTCACCTTTTCCAGAATCACCGGTCCCTGCTGCGCCGGCAGGTACAGGCGCAGGTGCTGCAGGCTCTCCGCCGGCAGCGTCACGGTCGTTTCGGCCGCGCGGTCCGCGGCGGCGGGCAGTTGGAACTCCACCGACTGACCCTCGGCCGGAAAGGTCTCCTGCTGCAGCGTCCGCCACTGAATTTTGCCTGGACCGCCGGCGCCGCGCGTCTTCATTACGACTGTCAGCGGTCCCTGCAGCTTGAGACCGGCCCGGCCGAGGAACGGATTGCGACCTTCACCCGTGACCACCAGCGCGCCCTCGCGCTCCTCCAGCGTGCAGCCCTTGGGCACCCAGCCGTCGAAGGGGCGCTTTGCGGCGGCCTCCGGGCGCGGCTGGTAGGCAGGGTTTGGCCGTGGCACGGGGGCCTTCGTGTCACGCAGGAAGCCATCGATGAGGGCGTCCAGCTCCTTCACCTTGTCCGGCTTGTGCTCGGCGAGGTTGATGGTTTCGCCGGGGTCCTGCTTCAGGTCATAGAGTTCGCGCGGAACCCCCGGGCCAAACCAGCGGATCAGCTTGTGGTCGCCCTGCACGACCGTCACTCCGCCCTCGTTGGGCCGGTAGGGGAAAAAATTGAAGAAGGCCTCTCGCACGGCCTGACCCTCGCCGGTCAGCACGGGTTTCAGGCTGACGCCATCCATGACTTGGCCCTCAGGTCGCGACAGACCGAGCAGGTCGAGCACGGTCGGATAGACATCGATGTGACCCGCCAGGGCCTCGGTCACCGCGCCGGCACGGATGCGGCCGGGCAGGGCCCAGAGCATGGGCACGCGCGTGCCGCCCTCGTAGAGCGTGCCCTTGCCGTCGCGCAGCGGCGCGTTGTTCGTCGGCGGCTCGTTGCCGGCCCACTTGCGCCAGTCGGCCAGGGCCTCGCTCTTTTGCTTCTCGGCCGCCGCGGTCTTGCCGGTGCCGGGCACGTTGCTGTGCACGTTGCCGCCGTTGTCGGAATAAAAGATCACCAGGGTGTTGTTGGTCAGGCCCAGGGTATCGAGTTCGGCGAGGATGCGACCGAAGCACTCGTCGACACTGCGCAGCATGCTCGCCATGATCGGGTTCTTGTGGCGACCGGTCGGGTCCGTTTTTCGGGCGAATTCGGCCGTGTATTCCGGTTTGTGTCCCCAGGGGCCGTGCACGCCGTAGCTCCAGAGGTTGAGGAAAAACGGGCGGTCCTTGTGGGCCTGCAGAAACTTCACCGCCTCCAGCGCCTGGCGATCGACGATGTATTCGCCGGGAGGACCGTCGGTGATCGTGCCGACCTTGGTCTTCGCGGTCGGTCGGCCCTTCGTAACAACGCCGTAGGGCGAGAAATAATTGCCGGGTGGGCCCGGGTCCGGCGCGCAGTGGAAGGCCATGTCAAAGCCCTGTGCCTCGGGGCGGAATTCCGGCGTCAGGCCGAGGTGCCACTTGCCGATGTGGGCGGTGGCATAGCCCGCCGCGCGCAGCGTTTCCGCCAGGGTGATCTCGGCCGGGTCGAGGTAATTTTTGCTCACCGGTGTCAACATCGGTTGGTTGGCCGGCGCCGTTTTTGGCAGGAATTCAAAATCGGCCGGCTGCGGCGGCTGGTGGCCGCTTGCGGTGAGGATGCCGTGCCGGGTCGGGTGCTTGCCCGAGAGCAGGCTGCCTCGCGTTGGCGAGCACAGTGGCGCCGCATAGGCGCGCGTGAAGCGGGTAGCCCGGTCGGCAAAACGGTCGAGGTTCGGCGTCTCGTAGAACGTCGAGCCGTAGATGCCACTGTCAGACCAGCCCATGTCATCGACCAGGAATAGTACGACATTGGGGCGTTCCGCCGCCGTCAGGGGCAGGGTAAGGCAGAGCCAGATATAAAGCGATTTCATGCTGCGCCGTTGAACGGGCCGTGGAACCGATTCTTCCGGGGAAAGCGCTTGGAGCGGCGTGCCGGGCGCACTCGACTGCCTTACCCCAGAAGCGCCCGCAAGAACGGTGCGGTGCGGCTGGTCTTGTGCCGGGCGACCTGTTCCGGAGTGCCGGCGGCAACAACGCGACCGCCTTCGGCGCCGGCTTCGGGGCCGATGTCGATGAGGTAATCGGCCTCGGCGAAGAGGTCGGGGTGATGCTCGATGACGACGACGGTGTGGCCGTCGTCGACGAGGCGGTGCAGGATGTCGAGCAGGCGCGCGACGTCGGCGATGTGCAGACCGATCGTGGGTTCCTCGATGAGGTAGAGGTTCTTCTTCGGGTTGCTCAGGCCGCGCAGCTTTTCGGTGGCGCTGCGGCTGATGCCGCCGCTGAGTTCGCTGACGAGCTTGAGGCGCTGGGCCTCGCCGCCGCTGAGGGTGGGGCTGGGCTGGCCGAGTTGCAGGTAGCCGAGGCCGGTGTCGGCGAGCAGTTGCAGGGGCCGCGCCAGTCGGGGCTGGTCGGCAAAGAACTCGGCAGCTTCGGCGATGTTCAGCCTCAGAACCTCGCCGATGTGTTTGCCATTGAACTCGATCTCAAGGGTGGCGCGGTTGTAGCGCAGCCCCTGGCAGGTTTCGCAGTGGACACGGGTCGACGGCAGGAAGTTCATCTCCACCTTGATGACGCCATTGCCGCCGCAGGCCTCGCAGCGGCCGCCTTCGGTGTTGAAGGAGAAGCGACCGGCGTCGTAGCCGCGCGCGCGGGCGGCGGGGATCTGCGCGAAGAGTTTGCGGATCTCGTCCATCAGGCCGACGTACGTGGCCGGGCAGGAGCGCGAGGTCTTGCCGATCGGGGACTGGTCGACCTCATAAACGGAGGCGAACTGGCTGGCGCCACGGACGCTTTTCCAGGGTTGATCGCCGCCCTTGACGGCGCCCTTGCGACCGAGTGCGGCCTTCACGGCCGGGTGCAGGACCTGGTGCAGCAGGGTGCTCTTGCCGCTGCCGCTGACGCCGGTGATGACGGTCAGGCGACCCATCGGCACGCGCACCTCGATGTCCTTGAGGTTGTTGGCGCAGGCACCTTCAATGACCAGCCAGGCATCGCTCTTCTTTGCGCCCGGCAGCGGCCGGCGCTGGCCGCGCAGCGGGTGCCTCATGGGTTTGCGCAGGCTGCGCCCCGTGACGCTGCGCTCGTTCTTGAGCAGCTGCTTGAGGTCGCCGCGGGCGATCACCTCGCCGCCGAAGCGACCGGCTCCCGGACCGAGGTCGATGATGGTGTCGGCCCGGCGCATGGTGTCATCGTCGTGCTCGACGACGAGCAGGGAATTGCCCTTGTCGCGCAGGGCCACGAGGGTGTCGAGTAGGCGCACGTTGTCGCGTGGGTGCAGGCCGATGGTGGGTTCATCGAGCACATACAAAACGCCGCGCAGGTTCGAGCCGAGCTGGGCGGCAAGGCGGATGCGCTGGGCTTCGCCGCCGCTGAGGGTGTCGGCGCTGCGGTCGAGCTGCAGGTAGCCGAGGCCGACCTCGCCCATGAAGTGCAGCCGCTGGTCGATCTCCTGCAGGATGTCGCGGGCAATGACCGCCTCGGTGCCGTCGAACTTCAGGCGGGCAAGGCGGGCGGCGGCATCGCCGGCGGCGAGGCCGTTGATCTCCTGGATGCGCTGGTCCTGCAGGCGCACGGAGCGGGCGGTGGCGTTGAGGCGGGTGCCGGCACAGGCGCGGCAGACGCGGCGTTCGCCGTCCTCCTCCTCGTCCTCGCTGCGCGCCAGGCGTCGCTCCTCCTCGAGTTCGGCCTCAAGCCGCGACATGTCGCCGCGATGCGGGGTGGCGCCGTGTTCGGCGACCTCGAAGCCGAAACCGCGGCAGGACGGGCACCAGCCGTGCGGACTGTTGAAGGAGAACAGGCGCGGGTCGAGCTCCTCGAAGGACAGCTCGCACTGGGGACAGCTCATCTCCGTGCTCAGCACCCGCGCGGCTTCGCCGGCAGCGAGCAGCTTGACCGTGCCCTTGCCAAGCTTGAGCGCCTTTTCGAGCAGGGGTCGCAGTTCGAGTTCGGTCGTGTTTTTCGCCAGCTCGGCGACCACGGCGTCGATGCTGTGCTCCTTGAACCGCGCGAGCTTCTTGAAGTTCTCGGTGGCGCGGAATTCGCCATCGACCAGCAGGGTCGCGATGCCCTGCTTGCGCGCCGCCTCGGCGACCTCGGTGTGGAAACCCTTGCGGGCCTTGACGAGCGGCGCCAGCAGTTTGACCGGGCCTTTCTTGAGTCGCACCGCGATAGCGGTGGTGATGGCGCTGACGCTCTGTTTCTGCACCGGCACGTCGCAGCGCGGGCAGAACTGGGTGCCGAGTTTGGCAAAGAGCAGGCGCAGGAAGTGCCAGGTCTCGGTGACGGTTGCCACCGTGCTCTTGCCGCCGCCGCGCGAGATGCGCTGCTCGATGGCCACGGTGGGCGGCACGCCGGTGATGAGGTCGACGTCGGGTTTCTCCATCTGCTCGACGAAGGTGCGGGCGTAGACCGACATGCTGTCGAGGAAGCGGCGCTGGCCTTCGGCGAAGACGAGGTCAAAGACGAGCGAGGACTTGCCCGAGCCGCTCAGGCCGGTGACCACGACGAACTCGTCGCGCGGGATGTCGAGCGACAGGTTTTTCAGGTTGTGCTCGCGGGCGCCGCGGATGGCGATGACGTTGGCGCCGGCCGGTTGGCTGGCCGCGTAGCGGGCCGGCAGTTCGCGCAGGGTGGCGGGGGCGGCGAACTTCTCCGCGAGGTGGCGCCCGGTCCAGGACTCCGGACAGCGGGCGAGGTCCTCGGGCGTGCCGGCGAAAACCAGGCGACCGCCACCGGCACCGGCCTCGGGGCCGAGATCGAGCACCCAGTCGGCGCACTGGATGACATCGAGGTTGTGCTCGATGACGACCAGGCTGGCGCCACCGTCGACGAGGCGCTGGAGCAGTTTCAGCAGCAGCGCGATGTCATCGAAATGCAGGCCGGTGGTGGGCTCGTCGAGCAGCAGCAGGTCGGTGCCCGCGCCGCCGCTGGCGGGCGCGCTGAGCAGGTGGCCGACCAGTTTGAGTCGCTGGGCCTCGCCGCCGGAGAGGGTGTTCAGCGGCTGGCCGACGCGCAGGTAGCCGAGGCCGGCCTCGCCGAGCACGGCGAGGGCATCGGCAACCCCATGAAAGCGTTTGGCCTGCGCCTTGTTGGCCTCGGTGGCCGAGGCGCGGCACCAGGCCACCGCCTCGTCGAGGGTCATCTCCAGCACATCGTGGATGGACTTGCCGGCGAGACGGATCTTCAGCGCGTGCGGCTGGTAGCGGCGGCCCTCGCACTCCGGGCAGCTGACGAAAAGGTCGCTGAGGAACTGCATCTCGATCTTCTCGTAGCCGGTGCCGCCGCAGCGTTCGCAGCGGCCCTCGCCGGAGTTGAAGGAGAAGAAGCCCGGCGTGATGCCGAGCGCGCGGCCGTCATCGCTGTCGGCAAACAGTGCGCGCAGGCCGTCGAAGGCGCCGACGTAGACGGCGGGTGTGCTGCGCGGCGTGCGCGCCAGCGGCGACTGATCGACCAGCACGACCTCGCGCAGTTGCTCGTGGCCGCTGATCGAGCGCACGCGCCCGGGTTCATCCTCGCAGGTCTCGCCGCGCAGGCGCTGCAGGTTGCGGAACAGCACCTCATGAATGAGCGTGCTCTTGCCCGAACCGGAGACGCCGGTGACGCAGCAGAAGACGCCGAGTGGCAGGTCGAGATCGAGGTTCTGCAGGTTGTTCTGGCGGGCGCCGCGCACGCGCAGTAGAGGCGTGGCGGTCGTGGCCTGTGCCGCTTTTTTGCCGCGGGCCCCCTTGGCCTTGGGACTCTCGGTGGCACCACCCCCCACGGGTCGTCGCTGCGCCGGCAGGGGGATGGTTTTGCGTCCGGTGAGGTAGTCGGCGGTGAGCGACCCCTTCGCCTTGGCGAGGCCGGCGAGCGGGCCGCTGTAGACGAGGCGACCTCCGTCGCCGCCGCGGCCGGGGCCGATTTCGACGACGTGATCGGCGGCGCGCATGACGGCCTCCTCGTGTTCGACGACGAGCAGGGTGTTGCCCTTGTCGCGCAGGCCTTCCATGACGCCGATGAGGCGGCCGATGTCGCGCGGATGCAGGCCGATGCTGGGTTCGTCGAGCACGAACAGCGTGTTCACCAGCGAGGCGCCGAGGCAGGTGGTGAGGTTGACGCGCTGCAGTTCGCCGCCGCTGAGCGTGCGGGTCTGGCGATCGAGGTGCAGGTAGCCGAGGCCGGCGCGGTCGAGGTAACTCAGTCGCGCGCCAATCTCGTTGCGGAGCAGGGCCGCGGCGTGATCGGCGGCCGGTGGTGTCAGGTTCTGCACGAAGGGCAGCAGTTCGGTGACCGGCAGGTGCCAGAGTTCGGCGAGGCTGCGGCCGGCGATGCGGAAATGCCCGGCCTCCGGTTTCAGGCGGCCGCCGTTGCATTCGCTGCAGGTCGTGTAGGCGCGGAAGCGGCTGAGAAAGATGCGCACATGCATCTTGTAGGCGCGCGCCTCCAGCCACTTGAAGAAGCCGCGCACGCCATACCACTGGCCGCGTTTCCAGGCCTTCTCCGGATCGGGATCCTCGCCCTCAATGATCCAGCGCTGCTGGTCGACTGGAAGGTCGAGGAAGGGGGTGTTGAGATCGACGCCGCGCTTGCGTGCCGCGCGCTCGAGATCGTCCTGGCTTTCACTGTAGGTGCTGCCGGCAAAGGCGCGCACGAGGCCCTCGCGAATGCTCAGGCCCTCGTCGGGCATGGCCTTGCGGATGTCGAGGCCGAGCGTGCGGCCAAAGCCCTTGCAGGCCGGGCAGGCGCCGACCGGGCTGTTGAAGCTGAACAGACCGGGCGTCGGCGCCGGCAGTTTCAGGTCGCAATTGGCGCAGCGCCAGTCGGTTGAGAACTGGCGCACGTGATCGCCGGGATCGAGCACGGTGACGAGTTCGCCCTTGCCGAGGCGGAGGGCGGCTTCAACGGCCTCGGTGACGCGGGCGCGCTGGCTCGGCTCAAGACTGACGCGGTCCTGCACGACAAGGACCTGGGCCGGCAGTTTTTTGCCGCCGAGATCGGCGGGTTCATCGGTGCGCAGCAACTCGCCGTAGAGGCGTACGCGCAGGTAACCCTGGCTCTGCAGGAAGGGAAAGAAGTCGCCGGGTGTCGTGCCCGCGGGCACCGGCACGTGGAAGCCGATCAATGCGCGCTGATCGGCGTGGTCGGTGAGCAGGGAGTGGACGATGCTCTCGGCGTTTTCGGGTCGCACCGGCCGGCCGCAGCCGGGGCAGGCGGCTTCGGCGAGGCGCGGGAAAAGCAGTTTCAGGTAGTCGTTGATCTCCGTGATTGTGCCGACCGTGCTGCGCGTCGAGCGCATCGAGTTGACCTGCTCGATGGCGATGGCCGGCGGGATGCCGTGGATGGCATCGACCTTGGGCTTGTCCATGCGCTCGAAGAACTGGCGCGTGTAGGGAGAGAAGGTCTCGACGTAGCGGCGCTGGCCCTCGGCGTAGATGGTGTCGAAGGCGAGCGAGGATTTGCCTGAGCCGCTTGGGCCGGTGACCACGCAGAGCTTGCCGAGTGGCAGGTCGAGGTCGATCCCCTGCAGGTTGTTCTGCCGGGCGCCGCGGATCTGGATGACGTCGGCAGGTGCGGCAGGGCGCGGGGAAGGGACGGCGGGCTTTTTCGGCATGGGTGGAAGGCAACCTGTAGATACGCGGCCGACGAGCAAGCGAGCGCGCGGATTTCCGGCTGTGGAAAAGGGACGTGGCCCAAGCCCGTCCTTTGGCAAAGGCGCCCACGAGAGGTTGGACGCGGTGTTGAGCGGTCCTACCGTTCCTTCGGCGAGGGTACGCCGAGGAACTTGCGCACCTCGCTGAAGTAGCCGTCGGGAGCCGCCTGAGTGGCGTGGCTGCGGGCGCCTTCAAACCATGACTGGGTGGTCGGCGAGTGTCCCTGGGCGACCTTGAGCAGCAGATCCATCGGGATCGGCACGGCTTGACCGCTGTGGATGGCGGCGGACAGGGTCATTTCTGCGGCACGGCTGAACACCCATTCGAGGTCGGCACCGGAGAAGCCTTCGGTGGCGGCGACCAGGGCCGGCACGTCGAGGTTGGAGATCGGCTTGCCGCGGGCCTGCAGGCTGATGATCTCGGCGCGGGCGGTCGCATCTGGCGGCGGCACGAAGATTGCCTGGTCGAAGCGTCCCGGGCGACGGAAGGCGGGGTCGATCTGCCAGGGCTGGTTGGTGGCGCCGATGACGAGCACGCGCGGGTTGTCGCGCAGGCCGTCCATCTCGTGAAGGAATTGGTTCACCAGATTGCGCATCTGGCTTTCGCGTACATGGCGGCGGTCCTGAGCAAGGGAGTCGAGGTCGTCGAAGACCAGCACGCAGGGGGCGTTGGCGCGGGCGGTTTCGAAGATCTGGTGCAGGTTGCGCTCGGTGCTGCCGAAATACGGGTCGAAGATCTCATGCAGACCGACCGAAAGGTAATTGCAGGGCACCTCGCCGGCGACCGCTCGCAGCATGAGGGTCTTGCCGCAGCCGGGTGGGCCGTAGATGAGGATGCCGCCGCCGGTGCCGCGGCCGTAGGCCTTGTAAAGGTCCGGGAATTGCAGCGGGTAGGTGATCTTCAGACGAATCTCTTCCTTGAGGGCCTCCATGCCGCCGACATCGGCAAAGCTGGTGCCATAGCGCTGGGGATCGCCGGGCGCATAAAAGGTCTCAGGACGCCAGTCGTAGGGAGGCTCATCAAAGGGATCCTCGTAGGCCTCGGTTCCACCCTCGGCATCGTCGCTGAAGTCGCCCAGACCAGGCAGTTCCGGCAGTGACGGGGTGGGGGAGGCCCGCCGGGCCTCACGCACGCTTCGGCCAAGCTCCTTTTCCAAGGCGGGATCGGCCACGCTGCCGTCGAGCTGGGCCGCACGGTCAAAATGTTCGATCGATTTGGTTCGGTCGTTTTCGCTGAGGTAGACCCGGCACAGCAGCAGGTGGGCCTGGGCATGGTCGGGTTCCTGCAGCAGGACGCGTTCGGCACGCACGGCAGCCCCGGAGGCGTCGCCCTGCAGAAACAGCACCCGCGCCACCCCGATTTGGGCGTCGGCGTGGCCGGCATCCAGAGCGAGCACGCGCTCAAACGCACCGCGGGCCTCGTCGAGCTGGAGCTGATCCAGGCAGGCATGGCCATGGAGCAGGAGCAGCGAGACGTTGTCTGGCGACTGCTTCAGGGCGTCGCGGATGGCCTGGAGGGATGACATAGCCTGGGGTTGGGGGGCACGGCGACGGCCGTGCCCCCGTCCAGATAGTGCCACCGCAGGCCGGATGCCAGAGGTTTTTTCCACCCCTAGCCCGGCGCACTCCAGGGTTGCGCAACGCGTCGCGCGTGCCTTCTTGACGGCCCCTTATGTCCAGCGAGCCGCGCAAAGCCTTTCCTTTTTCCGAGTTCGAGCCGAAGTGGCAGGGCGAATGGGAGGCGCAGAACGCCTTCCGCACGCCCAACCCCGGCGATGCCGACTTCGATGCCTCGAAGCCGAAGTACTACGTGCTCGACATGTTCCCGTACCCGAGCGGCAACGGCCTGCATGTGGGCCACCCGGAGGGCTACACCGCCACCGACATCATCGGTCGCTTCAAGAAGATGAACGGCTTCAACGTCCTGCACCCGATGGGCTGGGACGCTTTCGGCCTGCCGGCCGAGCAGTATGCGATCAAGACCGGCACCCACCCGCGGGTCACCACGGAGGCGAACATCGCCAACTTCACCAAGCAGCTCAAGAGCCTCGGCTTTGCCTACGACTGGAGCCGCGAGGTCAACACCACCGATCCCGGCTACTTCCAGTGGACGCAGTGGATCTTCCTGAAGCTCTACAACAGCTACGTCGGCGAGGATGGCAAGGCGCATCCGGTCAGCGAACTCGAGGCCCGGGGGCTGAGCCGCGCCGAGATCGACGCGCGCCGCCTGGCCTACGTCAGCGAGGCGCCGGTCAACTGGTGCCCGGCCCTGGGTACCGTGCTGGCGAACGAGGAGGTCATCGACGGCAAGAGCGAGGTCGGGGGGCACCCGGTCGAGCGACGTCCCATGCGCCAGTGGATGCTGCGCATCACCGCCTACGCCCAGCGCCTCATTGAGGAACTGGACGGCCTGGACTGGCCGGAGAGCATCAAGCTGCTGCAGCGCAACTGGATCGGCCGCAGCGAGGGGGCGGAGGTGCGATTTGCGATTGCCGATCTCAAATCACCAATTCCCAATCCTGAGATCACCGTCTTCACCACAAGGCCCGACACCCTGTTTGGGGCCACTTACATGGTGCTGGCTCCGGAGCATCCGCTGGTTGATGTGCTGGCCACCGAGGAACAAGCCGCGGAGATCGAGGCTTATCGTGAGAAGACTTCGCGCAAGAGCGATCTCGAGCGCACGGAGTTGGCCAAGGACAAGTCGGGTGTTTTCACGGGTTCCTATGCGATCAATCCGGTCAACCAGGAGCGCATCCCGATCTGGATCGCCGACTACGTGCTCATGGGCTACGGCACCGGTGCCATCATGGCCGTGCCGGCGCACGACGAGCGCGACTTCGAGTTTGCGCAGAAGTTTGGCCTGCCGGTGAAGCAGGTCGTGCAGCCGCCGGAGGGTAAGGACTGGCAGGGTTACACCGACGACGGCATCGCCGTGAACTCCGGCTTCCTGGACGGTTTGACCACACTTGACGCGAAGCACCGCATCACCGCCTGGCTCGAGGAAAAGGGTCTGGGCAAGGGCACCGTCAATTACAAGCTGCGCGACTGGCTGTTCAGCCGCCAGCGCTACTGGGGCGAACCCTTCCCGATCGTCTGGGAGGACGGCCATCACCGCGCGCTTTCGGAAGGCGAACTGCCGCTGCTGCCGCCGGATCTGGAAGATTTCCGCCCGACCGGCACGCCCGAGCCGCCGCTGTCGAAGGCGACCGACTGGGTGCAATATTCCGCGACCGCGAAGCGCGAATTGAACACGATGCCGCAGTGGGCGGGCTCCTGCTGGTACTACCTGCGTTACTGCGACGCGCGCAACAGCGAGCGTTTTGTCGGCGTCGATGCCGAGCAGTACTGGATGAGCGGCGGCAAGCCGGGTGGGGTCGATCTGTATGTCGGCGGCACCGAACACGCCGTGCTGCACCTGCTGTACGCGCGCTTCTGGCACAAGGTGCTCTACGATCTCGGCCAGGTCAGCACGCCCGAGCCTTTCCAGCGCCTGGTCAATCAGGGCCTGATCCTCGGCGAGGACGGCCAGAAGATGTCGAAGTCGCGCGGCAACGTCGTCAATCCCGACGACGTCGTGCGCGAGTATGGCGCCGACGCCCTGCGCCTTTATGAGATGTTCATGGGGCCGCTCGAGCAGGTGAAACCCTGGAGCATGAAGGGGGTCGAGGGCGTGTATCGCTTCCTCGCCCGCGTCTGGCGCCTGGTCATGGAAGTCGATGACGAGGGCGTCTGGAGTCCGTCCAAGGCCCTGCAGGACGTGACGGCCGACAAGGCCCTGACCAAGGTGCTGCACGAGACGATCAAGAAGTGCGGCGAGGACATCGAGAAGCTCAGCTTCAACACGGCGATCAGCCAGATGATGGTTTGCACCAACGCCTTCACCGGCGCTCAGTTCAAGCCGGCCGGAGCCGTCGCCACATTCCTGCGCGTGCTCAGTCCCTTTGCCCCACACCTGGCCGAGGAGTTGAACGCGCAGATTCGCGCCCGCTTCCCACACCTGGCGACGCCGGGCTTCCTCAGCGATGCCGCCTGGCCCGCCTACGATCCCGCCGCGATGGTCGAGGATGAGGTGGAGATCGTTTTCCAGGTCAACGGCAAGCTGCGCGACAAGGCGCGTGTGCCGGTTGCCGCGAGCAAGGAGGAGATCGAGGCGATCGCCCTCGCCAGCGCCCGCGTCCATGAGTTCATGGAGGGCAAGCCGGTCAAGAAGGTCATCGTCGTGCCCGGCAAGCTGGTCAACGTCGTGGTCTGAGCCGCTGCGCCCGCCGGTTCCCCGGAATCGGCGTGCGAGCGTAGTTCGAGCTTGCCAGCCGGTCGGCGGCCCGCGCATGCTGCGGCCATGTTCCGTCGATCCCTGTTGTTTTTCGCTCTGGTCTCGGTCGCCACGGCCGAGGGCCTGCATCACTGCGAGCACTGCGCCAAGCACCTGCTGCCGCCGGTCACCCAGTTGCTGCCGGGTCGGAAGTATGCCCGTGATCGGCGGGTCGACATCCAGCACCTGCGCCTGGAGGTGGTTCCCGATTTTACCGCGCGCACGGTGGCGGGCAAGATGGCGATGGATTTCAGCCCGGTCGGCCTGCCGCTGACGAAGTTCGAGCTGGATGCGGTCGACCTGCGCGTCAGCGAGGTGAGCCTGGAGGGCGCGACCCTGGCCGAATGGCAGGCGGGGGCCGACAAGCTGGTGCTGCAGTTGGCCGAGCCGGCCGCGCCGGGCACGGCGCTGAAGGTGCGTGTCACCTGGACCGTGGCACCGGAACGCGGGCTGTACTTTCGCACGCCCGAGATGGGTTATGCGCCGGGCGACACCCAGTTGTGGACCCAGGGCGAGGCCGACCTGCACCGCTTCTGGTTTCCCTGCTACGACTACCCGAACGAGCGTTTCAGCAGCGAGGTGCTCTGCGAGGTGGCGATGGGCATGGAGGTGATTTCCAACGGCGTGCTGCTGGGCCGGGAGCCGGTGGGCGACCGCGTGCGCTGGCACTGGCGCCAGGACAAGCCGCACGTGAATTATTTGGTCGCCCTGGCCGCCGGCTACTTCCACAAGCTCGAGGACCGCGCCGGCGAACTGCCGCTGGCCCTGCTGGTGCCGCCCTCGCTGAAAGACACGGCTCAGGCCGCCTTTGCCGACACCCGCGCCATCCTCGGTTTTTACGAGCGCGAGATCGGCATGGCCTATCCATGGGACAAGTACCACCAGGTCTACTGCCTCGACTTCCTGGCCGGTGGCATGGAGAACACGAGCTGCACCTTCAATGCCGCCGGCCTGCTCTTCGAGCCCTCGTCCGAGACCCTGCGCACCCTGCACCGGCTCGACGCCCACGAGACCGCGCACCAGTGGTTTGGTGACCTCGTCACTTGCCGGGACTGGTCCCACCTCTGGCTGAACGAAGGGTTTGCCAGTTACTACACCGTGCTTTACGAGGGCGAGAAAAGCGGTGAGGAGGCGATGAAGTTCGCGCTCTGGCGCGAGGCCGAGGAAGTGTTCCGCGCCAAGGACAGCCGGCCGACCGTTTGGCGGGATTACGGCGACCCGATGCAGCAGTTCGACACCCGGGTCTATCCCAAGGGCGCCTGGATCCTGCACATGCTGCGCAGCCAGCTTGGGCCGGAGCTGTTTCGCAAGGGCATTCGGCTCTACCTGGAGCGCCATCGGAATGGCATCGTCGGCACCGACGACCTGCATGACGCGCTGCAGGAAGTCAGCGGGTTGTCACTGGATGCCTTCTTTGACCAGTGGCTGTATCACGGGGGCTGGCCGGAGCTCGACGTGAGCTATGCCTGGGATGGTGGCGCCAAGCTGGCGAAGCTGACGGTGAAACAGACCCAGAAGGTCACCGATCAGGTGCGGCTGTTTCAGGTGCCGCTGCCGGTGGCCTTCACGCTCAAGGGCGAGGCCACGCCGCGGCGGGTGACGTTGGAGGTCGGTCGATCCGAGGAATCGTTCTACGTGTCGCTGCCCTCGGCTCCGGAGTTCGTCCGGGTCGATCCGGACTACACCCTGCTGTCGCCGATCCGCTTTCAGCCGCCGGGCGACCAGCTCGACCGCCAGTTGCAGGGCGATGTCATCGGTCGCCTGCTCGCCGTGCGCTCGCTGGGCGACCGAAAGGATGCGGGCAGCGTCGCCAAGCTGGCGAAGCGGCTGCGTGAGGACCGCTTTTACGGCGTGCGCGCCGAGGCGGCCGCTATGCTGGCCAAGGTGGCGACCCCGGAGGCGCGGGCGGCGCTGATCGCCGGACTGCAGGGCCAGGACGATGCGCGGGCGCGCAAGGCGGTGGTCGAGGCCCTCGCCGCCGTGCCGCATCCGGAGGCGCAGGCGGCGCTGTGGCGACAGGCGCAGGCGGAAAAGAACCCGGAGATCCTCGCCAGCATTGCCCGTAGTTGGGGGGCGCGCCCGGGCGACGCCGAGGTGGCGAAGGCCCTGCAGGAACTTTTCCGGCGGCCGAGTTTTGGCCACCAGCTTGCGGCCGCGGTGGCCGCCGCCTGGCGGGCCCAGGATGAATCGAGTGCCGTGCCGCTGCTGCTCGCCGATCTGCGCGCGCAGCCGCTGGCCTGGCGCACGCGCGATCAGGCGGCCGCGCTCGACACGCTCGCGTTTCTGTCGCGCAGGGCGACCGATCGCAACGAGGTGCGCGCCTTCCTGGTCGAGCATCTGACGCATCCAAAGCAGGAGTTGCGGGTGGCCGCCGCGAAGGCGCTCGGCACCCTGCGGGATCCACGCGCGCTGGGGGTTCTCGAACCCATGCTTGCCGGCGGAGGTCCTTACGCCGATCCCGTGCGCGAGACGGCGGCGGCTTCGGTGCGCGCGCTACAGAGCGAGGAGCCGGCGCCGGCCGAGTTGAGGAAGCTCTGGCAGGAGGTGCAGCAGCTGCAGAAAAAGGCGCAGAACCTGGAGAAGCAGCTCGACGAACAGAAGAAAAAGGCGGTACCGGTGAAGTGATGCCCGGGTTGCATCGGGCGCGGGCTTGTGGGATGTCAGGGACGACATGAACCGCCGTCACTTCCTCGCTTCCGCCCTTGCCACCAGCCTGTCGTCCGTTGCCGCCCGCGAGGGCCGCGCGCCGCGCCTCGTGCTGCGCTCGTCCTGGCAGACCGTCAACATTGGCGACATCGCCCACACGCCGGGCGTGCTGGCCCTGCTGGAAAAGCACCTGCCCGAAGTGGAGGTCCGGCTGTGGCCGAGCAAGGTCGACAACGGGGTCGAGGAACTGCTGCAGGCGCGCTTCCCGAAGGTGCGGATTCTGAAGTCGAAGGCCGAGATCGAAACCGCCTTCACCGAGTGCGACTTCCTGCTGCACGGTTCGGGGCCCTCGCTGGTGGCGCAGAACGACGTGCTGCGCTGGCGCGAGGCGACCGGCAAGCCCTACGGCATCTACGGCATCACCTTCGCCGCCCGCGGTTCGACCTCGACCACGGATGCGTCCGACGCGGCACAGGCCAAGACGCTTGATGTCTTCAATCAGTCGCGCTTCGTGTTCTTCCGTGACTCCGTTTCGCTCGGCCTGGCGCGCGAGCTCGGTTGCACCTGTCCGATCCTTGAGTTCGGTCCCGATGGCGCCTTCGCCACCGACCTGCGCGACGATGCCAGGGCGCTGGCCTTCCTGCAGCAGCACGGGCTGGAGGAGGGCAAGTTCCTCTGCTGCATCCCGCGCCTGCGCTACACGCCCTACTGGACGATCCCGGAAAAGAAGGCGGCCATGGATCCGCTCAAGCACGCCCGCAACGAGGCCCTCAAGGAGCATGACCACGCGCAGTTGCGCCAGGCCATCGTCGAGGTTGTGCGTCAAACGGGCTTGAAAGTGCTGGTCTGCCCGGAGGACCGCACCCAGATGACGGTTGGCAAAGAATTGCTGTTCGACCCGCTGCCGGCGGACGTCAAACCCAGCGTGGTCTGGCGTCCCGACTACTGGCTGACCGGCGAGGCCCTGAGCACCTACGTGCGCAGTGCCGGCCTGTTCGGCAACGAGATGCACAGCCCGATCATGTGCATCGGCAGCGGCATCCCGGCGATTGTCTGTCGCTGGGCCGAGCAGACCAGCAAGGGCTTCATGTGGCGCGACATCGGCCTCGACGAATGGCTCTTTGATCTCGATCAGGAGCCGCAGCTTGCTGGCATCGTGCCGGCTGTGCTCGCGATGGCCAAGGATCCGGCCGCCGCCAAGGCCAAGGCCGCCAAGGCGCGGACCTTCGTCGAACAACGCCAGCGCGAAACGATGGCCGTGGTCGGTCGCTCGCTCGGCTGAGGCATGGCTCAGGCGCCAATGTCCAGGCCGGAGACGATCTGCGGGTAGTCGGTCAGCTGCACCAGTGCGATGCCATAGCGCTGGGCGATGGCGTCGGCCTCGGACTCCGGATAGTCGTCGCGGTAGTACACTTCCTTGACCCCGTAGGCGCAGAGCATCTGCATGCAGCTTGTGCAGGGTTTGGTCGTGCAGGCAACCAGGCGGACGTTGCCGCGGGTGAACAGGCTGCAGAGGTTGACCTCGGCATGCAGCATGTACTTGCGGCGCTCATCGCGGTCGACCCAAAACTCCTGGGCGGCGTCGTAGCCCGGTGCCAGGCCGTTGTAGGCGGTGCCGATGACCCGGTTGTCGAAGTCGATCGCCACCGCGCCGACCTTGCGGTAGGGATCCTCGGAGCGCAGGCTGGCGACGTGGGCCAGGGCCATGGCATACTCCGGAATGGTCAGACGGGTGCGGGGCGAGGCGGACATGGCGCATTCACCGCGGGGCGGCGGCGAGGTCAAACCCGGATTCAGGGTGGCTGCAGGTCATCTATTTTCAAAAAGTTCACTTGAACAGTATTTCAGTTTGAATTAATATGTGTTTCCATGAACAGTTCGAAACACGCCAAGCTGCCCCGTCTGCTCGATCATCTGCGCCACCTCATCCATGCCGATTCCGGTCGGTTGGTTCGACGCCGTGACCTGTATGACCCGAACCAGGGGGAGGTACAGCTGGAGTTCGACCTTGAGCCGCGTGCCAAGTCCAGCTTCTGGCGCGGCGGTCAGGCGCGGGGCTGAGCGGCTCTGAAGGCCGTCGCGACAGGGCGCGTGGTTTAGGCGAGAATCTCGCGGATCACCTTGCCGAAGTCGCGCTCGAGTCGCTTGCGCCCCGGCACCTCCATGCGGTGTGGGTTGAGGCCAAGCTGGTTGAGGACGGTGGCGTGGATGTCGGTGACGTAGTGCGGGTGTTCCACCGCGTGGAAACCGAGTTCGTCGGTGGCGCCGTGGATCGTGCCGCCCTTGATGCCGCCGCCGGCCATCCAGACGCTAAAGCCAAAGGGATGATGGTCGCGCCCATCGGCGCCCTGGGAGCCGGGGGTGCGGCCGAACTCGGTTCCGAAGACCACCAGCGTGTCGTCGAGCAGGCCGCGCTGCTTGAGGTCCTTGAGCAGGCCGGCAATGGGTTTGTCGACCTGTTCGGCCAGGGTGGAGTGATTCTTTTTCAGCCCTGAGTGCGAGTCCCAGGCCCCGGCGGCGCCGTCGCCGTGGAGGATCTGGATGAAGCGCACGCCGCGCTCGGCGAGCCGGCGTGCGACCAACAATTGGCGGGCGAAGGGCTCAGTGACCTTTTGGTCGAGGCCGTACAGTCGCTTCGTTTCCTCGCTTTCGTCGGCAAGGTCGAGGGTATCCGGCACGGCCGTCTGCATGCGGTAGGCGAGGGTGTAGCTGCGCAGGCGCGCGGCCAGCATGGCGTCGCCGGGGTGGTCGGCGGCGGCGAGGCGGTTGAGACGCTGGACGAGGTCGAACTGCGCGGCCTGCTGCCGGCGACCGATCCCGCCCTCCGAGGTGGCAAAGGCGAGCGGATTGGCGGGATCGACGCTGAGCTTCACCGCGTCGTGGGCCGGGCCGAGGTAATGACCGTCACGCGTGTCGAAGAAGCGCGGACCCATGCTGACGAAGGACGGCAGGTTGTCGGTCAGGCTACCGAGCCCCCAATTGACCCAGGCGCCGAGGGTGGGCGCACGCGGCTCGAGCATGTGGCGGCCGCTGTGGAACTGCACCTGGGCACCGTGATTGTCGTCGGTCGTCCACAGGCTGCGGATGAAGGCGATCTGATCGGCGCAGGAACCGATGTGCGGGAACCAGTCGCTGATCTCCACCCCGCACTGGCCGTACTTTTGGTAACCGATCTGCAGCGGGTAGATGACATTGCGCTGCTGGCCGTTGGCGTCGTTGACGACCACAACACGCACCTTCTTGAGCTTCTCCGGATCCTGGACATCCTTGAAGGGCGTTTCGTTGATGGATTTGCCGGCGTAGCGGTTCAGCGCCGGCTTCGGATCGAAGCTTTCCATGTGGCTGACGCCGCCGCGCATGAACAGCCAGATGACCCGCTTCGCCTTGGGCGCATGCGTGGGCAGGCCGTCCTGGGGACGGGCCCCGCCTGCGGCGCCGGCCTCGCGCGCCAGCAGTGCCTGCAGGGCGATGCCGGAGAGACCGGTGAGGAAAGGGCGGCGCTGGAGGAGGTCGGGAAACATGACCGTGCTAGGGCTAGATACGGTGTTTCGAGGCCCGATGCTTCAGCCGCCGCGAAGATCTGCCTTGTAGAGGTAGGCTCGTTCGCCAGAACGAGGGCTTGGGAAGATAACGTCGTGGGTGCCCGATCCTGCACTCTGGCGAGTGCGCCTACACGGGCCGTAGGCTCGTTCGCCAGAACGAGGGCTTGGGAAGAACGGCCGAGGTGCCCGATCCCGCCCACGCGTTGCTTGCGTCCCGTTCTGCCGCGTGTTTCGTTGTCACATGTTCGAATCCAGAGGTCGACCGCTGGCTTCCCGCTGGGACTTTGCCGGGCGCCTGTTCCGCCATGGCACCATCGCCACGCTGGTTGTTGCGGTGGCCCTGGGCATCGGGGTGCTGGGCTACCATCACTTCGGGGGGCTGGCTTGGTTGGACGCGTTGGAAAACGCCTCGATGATTCTTGGCTGCATGGGACCGGTGAGCGAGATGCGCAGCGAGGCCGGCAAGCTCTTTGCCAGCGCCTACGCCCTGTTCTGCGGCCTGGTGTTCATCGGCGTCATGGGCATCGTTCTGGCACCGGTGGCGCACCGACTGCTGCATGCCTTCCACCTGGAGGAGGACCAGGACCCCAATTGAGCGCGGTTCAGCGCACGGTGACAAAGTCGTTGTGGTTGAACAGGGCCTGCAGCATCAGCGGGCGACTGAGTTCGGTGAGTGAGGTCAGACAGGTCTGATCCTCCTCAGCGCTGGCGGAGCGACCGAGCACGGCGAGGAAACTTTCGCGCACGAAGCTGCGGTCATCGAGGCCGCCGAGGCGTTGGGCCAGGGCGGTGGCGCAGGCGTGCGAGAGCCGGCTGTTGACCAGGGCCAGGGCCTGCTGGGGCGCAACGCTTTCCTCGCGGCGGTAGCACTCGAGCACATTGGCGTTGTCGAAGACACCGAGGAAGAGGTTTTGCTCGTTGGCGGTTTGGTTGAAGTAGAGTGAGCGGCGGGCCGTGGTCTCCAGCTTGACCGGATCAAGGGTGGGGCCGCCGAGGCTGGGATCGAGTCGGCCGCTGACCTGCAGCAGGCTGTCGCGCACCGCCTGCGACTCCAGGCGACGCGCGTTCATGCGCCAGTAGTGCAGGTTGTCGGGATCGCTTGCCAGGGTTTGCGGGTCGGCACCGGCGTTCGAGGAGAGGCGGGCATAGGCCGTGCTGAGCACGAGTTCGCGGTGCAGCCACTTCAGGCTCCAGCCGTTCTGCATGAAACGCACGGCCAGGCTGTCGAGCACTTCCTGATGCAGGGGTGCCGGACTGCGCCGTCCGAAGTCGCTGACGTCGGCGACCAGCGGCGTGCCGAAGTGCCGCAGCCAGACGTGGTTGACCAGCACGCGGGCGGTGAGCGGGTTGGCTTCGTCGGCGATCCAGCGTGCCAGGGCCAGGCGCCGGCCGCTGCTGGTTTCCGGATAGCCTTGCACCTCGGCATTGCCCGCCTCGTCCGGGCCTTCCTGGGCCTTGAGACTGGCGCGCGGCCTCGTGTAGGTCTGGCCGGGTTCGCGGGCTTGCTTCCGGGCTTTGGCGAGAGCCGATTGCGCTTCCTTGAGCTTTTTCTCGGCCGCGGTTTTCTTCTTCGAATCCTGGAGATCGGCGCTGTGTTGCGCTGGAAAGAGGTCGAGCTCGGCCTGGGCGAGCCGGCGCCGGGCATCGGCCGTGGCGGCCTTGGCAGCAAGGGTTTTGTCTGACGGTTGGCTTTCGGCGGCATAGACCGCGCGCAGCCAGTCGGGTTGGGTTTGGGCGAGCGCGAGGCGGAGACGGGCCAACGGCAGTTGCTGCGTCTCGACAAGTGGCGAACTGGAGTCGTCTGGTTCAAGGGGCGCATCGGCGGCAAGTTCCGCCACACTCAGCGCATGGAACTCGGCGGCGGCATCAAAGGTCACAAGGCGCAGGCGACCGCCCTCGATGCGCTGACTCAGGCGGTGGGCGATGACGAGCTTGCCATCGAGCCGAACATTGAGCAGGTCGCCACGCACCCGCAGTTCCAACTCGTAGGGCTGGCCGGTTTGGATCGGCAGGGCCTTGGCGGCACCGGCGGGATAACTCGAGTGGCCGTCGCGGCTGAGCGCGACCTGCACCTTGCTGCCGCCCTCGACGGCGCTGGCATACACAAGGGTGTCGTCGTCACCGGCGCCGTCGAAGGCGAGACCGACCGACTTCCACTTCTGGCCACCGGTGATCGTGAAACGCAGGCTGGCGGCGAAGTCGCGCGGGTGCGGCTGACGCAATTCAAGCAGGCGCCGCGAGGCCCCTGTTTCAAATTGTCGCAGCCGGCCGTCGCTCCAGCGCCAGTCGCCGGCGAGAATGCTGTAACGCCCCGGTGGTTCAGCATGGAAATCCTCGCTGAGAGGATTGAAGGCCGGTTGAGCGGCCGTCGTGCGTTCCGGCTTGGCCGCTGTGGCGCCAGGTGCTGTCGCTTCCAGCTTGGCGAGCTGCTGTTGCGCTGCCTGGATTTCGGCCTCGGCAGCGCGCAGGTGATCTTCCAGAACGAAAGGCAGCAGCAGGGGGCGGACACTGGCCGGCGGCAGTTTGACGGGTTGCACGACGAAGGTTGGTCCTTTCAGTGCCTTGGGAACCCCGGGTTCGATCGGGCGCGACTTGTCCTCGTTCTTGTCGTCGCCGCGGACATGGCGCCAGGTGGGGCGGTCGAGGTGGAGATCGAAGACGCGCGGCAGGCCGTCCTTCTCGAAATCCGTGACACCGGGCTGCGGATCGAGGCGGACGTGCATCGGTTCAAAGATCGCGCGCATCCGGTAGAACTCCGAGTGGTCGACCGGGTCATACTTGTGGTCGTGGCATTTCACGCACTGCATCGTCAGGCCGAGGAAGGCGCGGCTGGTGTGCTCGACAGTGTCGTCGAGCCAGGTGGTGCGGTTGAAGAGATAGTAGCTGCGGGCGAGAAAGCCGGTGGCGCGCAGGTTGGCGCGGTCATCGGGCGCGAGTTCATCGGCCGCGAGCATCTGCAGGATCATCGTGTCGTAGCCCTTGTCGGTGTTGAGCGATTCGACGATCCAGTCGCGCCAGTGCCAGAGGTGCTTCTGGCTGTAGCGAAGCTGGTTGCCGAGGCCGTACCAGTCCGAGTAGCGCCAGACGTCCATGAAATGTCGGCCCCAGCGCTCGCCGTATTGGGGCGAGGCCAGCAGGCGGTCGACGATCTGGGCGCGGGAGGTCGCCGCGGCGTAGGATCCGGCGGAAGAGGCCGAGGGCGTTTGGGTGGCCAGAAACGCTTGGATGTCCTCCGGGGTCGGCGGCAGGCCGGTCAGGTCCAGATACACGCGGCGCAGCCAGGTTTCCGGGGCGGCGGGCGCTTGCGCTTTCAGGCCGCGCGCGGCGAGTTTTTGATCGAGCAGGCTGTCGACGCTGCGGCCGTGATCCTTGGGCAACTGGTAGGCCCAGTGCGAGTTCGGGTCGGGCTCGGGTTGTTCATCGGCCGGGCCCGGGGCTCCCGCGGCAAGCCATGATTTGAGGAGGTTGATCTGTTCCGCCGTGAGGGCCGCGCCCTCGCCCTCGGGCGGCATGCGCTCGTCGAGATCGTGGGTGGTGACACGCGCCAGCAGCAGGCCGCCGTTCTGAGCGAGCAAGTCGCCGCTGTCTCCGCCCTGGCGCATGAGGCCCACCGTGTCCATGCGCAGGCCTGCCTTCTGCTTGAGGGCACCATGGCAGGCATAGCAGCGCTCCTGCAGCAGCGGCTTGATGTCGCGCAGGTAGTCGGCCGCCGACAGCAGGGCGGGGGCGAGCAGGAGGCTGGCGGGTAGAAGACGACGCATGGGCTGGCAGGAATACGTGGTCCAAGGCGCGGCGTTATCGGGGTTGGGGCACGTAGAGGCAAACGTGAGTTTGTCCGGAGGGGAAGTCTGACGACTTCCGCTACGGATTGCGTTGCGTGCATCTGCCTGGCCGGTGCAGCTGAGGTCACGAGCGTAGAGGCAAACGTGAGTTTGCCCTGAGGGGGAAGTCTGACGACTTCCGCTATGTGGTGGAGCGCTAGACTCTTGAGAATAAGCTTTACCTCTAAGAAAAAGAATGGAATAATCCGACATGCAGGCTTCCACTTCGCAAGCATCCGAGGTGTGGGACTGGCTGCCGCGATTGCCGGGCGCGTTTTATCGGGGGTTCGCCTCCGTGCATTGGCAGATGACGCTGGATCGTCGTGCCACAGGCTGGCTCAAACCGGAGTTTCATCCCCGTTTTCGCGAAATCCTGCTGCATGCCATGGCGCGTTACGATTTGCTGTGCCCGGCTTATTGTCTGATGCCCGATCATCTGCACCTGCTTTGGATGGGCGTGTCGGAGGGGGCGGATCAACTCAAGGCAGTGCGGTTTTTTCGTTGGCAAGTCCGCATGTTGCTGGGGGAAATACTCCCCGGGGCACGTTTCCAAAAGCAGGCTTACGATCACGTGCTGCGGTTGTCCGAAAAGGGGCCGGATGAGGTGCGGGAGGTGGCGTGGTACATCCTGCAGAATCCCGTGCGAGCGGGTTTGGTTCAGCGACCGGAAGAGTGGCCGGAGCTGGGGGCAATGCTACCGGGTTATCCGACCCTGCATCCACTGGGCACGGGCTATTGGAAGAAGTTTTGGAACCTGCGCGCGGCACGGGTGGAGGAGGCGCGATCGTTCTGCAGACTCGGGCCTGCCGGCACAGCGTAGAGGAAGTCGTCAGACTTCCCGATTCCAGGCAAACTTACGTTTGCCTCTACGTTGGTTCACTCGCTCCGTTTCTCCGGCCATACTGCCTCACCACCCCTCCAGCGCATCGAGCCTCAAAGTGGCGAGGTAGATGGCGGATTTGCCTTCGTGGCTGGAGTAGTAGCTGACCAGCACGCGGTTTTTCTCGGGTTCGACGACGAGGCCGGCGTAGCTGCAGTCGCCGCCGCTGGGCAGGTCGACCAGGGTCGTGAAGCGGGCCTTGTCGACGTCGAGCAGGCCGAGGCGCATTTTCTCGCCGGCGCCGCGGGTGGCGGCGAGCCAGCGGCCGCCGGGCAATTGCACGAGGTTGGGGCCGCCGAGCGGCAGGTCGAGTTCGCGATACTGCCAGTCCGTGAAGGGTGGCTTGCTGAGGCCGAGCCAGCCGACGCTGGGGGTGGGTCCGCTGCGGCGGATGAGGGCGAGCAGGCGGCCGTCGTGGAGGAAGCGCAGGGTGGTTTCCGAGGGGAAGGGCACCTGCATCGTGTGCACGGCTTCCCAATTCAGGGCGTCGCGGCTGCGCACAAGCTGCAGGGTGCGCGGCTGGCCGGTCGGCACCTGCTGCACGGCGGCCCAGGCCATCCCATCCTGCCAGGTGATGCGCCAGAGCCAGTCCATCTCCGTGTGGATGCCCGGAGGCATGGGGATGGCCTGCGGCGGACTGAAGTTCCGGCCCTCGGCGTCGGGGAAGGACACGCGCGACTCCATTTTCAGGCGGGTTTTGCCGTGGTAAAACGAGCCGCCGAGGTTGATGCAGAGACGCTGGTCAGGGGTGACCGACAGCTTGGGATCGCGCAGGTCGACGTGGGGTTCGTCGAGCAGGGCCACCGAGCGCCAGTGCTGGGCGTCGTCCGACTCCAGCACACGGATGAGGCCGTTGAGTCCCGGAATGTGGCCGCTGCCCTCGCGGAAGGTGCAGTAGTAGCGGCCCTTGAAAGCGATGAGGTCAGTGAAGGCGCTGTGTTCGGCACGGTCCCAGATGCGTTCGACGGCGATGATGATCTGCTGTTCCGCGGTTTCCCCGGTGGGTTTTCCCTGGGCGACGAGCAGGGCTGGAGCGAGGCTGAGCAGGGCGGTGGCGACTTTCATCGCGGAGGACAACGCACGCCGGTTGGACTGGCTTGCGCCCAGACTCTCAAGCGAGGGTCAGCGCGAGCAACTGCTCGCGCAGCTGGCGACGCCATTTGTCGAGGTAGGCCAGTCGGGCCTGGCAGGCCTGCAGGTCGGTCCAGGCTTGGGTGTCGCCCGAGGACAGGCGGGCATCCAGTGCCGGCAGGTTTTGTTCAAGGGCCTTCCAAGCCTCGGCGATTTCGGTGCCCAGGTCTTCCAGGGCCTCGCGCTGCTGCAATTCCTGGCGGGCGAACAGGGCCTTGGCGAGGGCGCTGGCGGCGGCCTGCTTTTGGCTGAGCAAGGTTGCGCCGCGCTGGAGCAGGGGACCGAGGCGTTCGAAGAGCTGCATCAGGCCGGCGTCGAGCGGCACCGCGCGCCAGGGAATCTGGCGCAACTCCAGCAGGTGCTTGAGGCGGCTGACCGGCGACTTCAGCGTGTCGAGCGCGGCGTTGAGTTCCGCGGCGCGGACGGCGTCGCCGCCGGGCTGGTCCGGATGGGCCGCGCGGGCGGCCTGGCGCCAGGCGTCTTGCAGCACCGACTCGTCAAGCGCGGCACGGGGTGGCAGGCCGAGAAGCGCAAAGGCGTCGGTCATGGTCGGATCAGGCGGAGAAGCTTTCGCCGCAGGAGCAGGTGACGACAGCGTTTGGATTGGTCACCTTGAAGCCGCCCTGCTGAAGGTCGTCGCTGTAGTCGAGTTCCGAGCCGGTGACGAAGAGCGCGCTCTTCGGATCGATGACCACGCGCACCTCGTTGGAGGTGACCAGGATGTCGCGGTTGGCGGGTCCGTCGACGAGGTCCATCTTGTACTGCAGGCCCGAGCAGCCGCCGCCGACGACGGCGATGCGCAGGGCGCCGGTCTCGGCGCGCCCCTGGCGGGTGAGCAGGCTGTTCAGGCGCTGGGCGGCGTTGGGAAGCACCTTGATGAGCTTCTCGTTGCCGATCTTGTAGGCGGGCGCGTTCATGCGGGGGGACGAGGATACGAACGGCGTCAGGCTTGCTGACGCGTCTGCCAGGCGTCGAAGGCGCTTTTCGGCGTCTTGAACATGGCGGCGCAGCGCGGGCAGGTGATGGTCGCAAAACCGTCCTCGAAGATGTAGTCGAGGTCCTCGGCCGTGAGTCGGGTGAGCATGGGGTAGAGGCGGTCGACGGTACAGCCGCACTCAAAGACATAGCCTCGGGTTTCCAGCAGCGACAGGGTTTCGGTCTCCGCGAGTTTCGGGATGTCGGCGTCGGTCAGGCCATTGAGCCAGTCGAGATCGGCGTCGGGTTCGGCCGAGATCTGCACGAAATCCTCGTCGGGCAGGCGGAAGAAGCGGGTCGGTCGCTGCTCGCTCTGGGTGTAGAACTGTTCCACCGCGGCGAGCAGGTCGGTGCCCTGAAACTCGATCATGCTCTGGCGCGGCTGCATGTGCGGCCGGGTGGTCTGGGCGATGAAGAGGCTGTTGCCGCTGTCCTTGATGTCCTCGGTGAAGATGCGACCGGTGACGCGGCCTGGGCGGCTGCCGCCGGTGACGAAGAGGTTCATCAGCGGCTCGTGAAGGTGGATCGTCCAGGCGCAGCCCTCGTCCTGCGGGCGCGAGGCCAGGTGCAGGGCGAGGGCGGCCAAGGAATCCTTCAGCATCTGGTCCGGGCCGTCGGCGTATTTCAGCCCGTGCTGCATCAGGTGCAGGTAGTAGTCCATGTACAGCGGGCTGAACTGCCCGCGCACCAGCAGGCAGTTGCGCCCGCGCACAAACTCGCTGCGGACTTCGACGACGGCCAGGTTGGGATCGCTCACAGGGGGCGGATCATGAGGTCCTTGTAATAGACCACGCTTTTCGGGTCGTGGGCCTGAATGGCGATGGTGCCCTCGCTGAGCTTGCGGCCCGGCATGTTCTTCAGCGCGGTGGCCGGATCCCAGGCCTCGGGCTCGGTCCAGTCGGTCGTCACCTTGCCGTTGATGCTGATGACGATGTGCTTGCCCTCGACCTTGATGCCGTAGTCGAACCATTCGCCGTCGGCGACGGGGGCGGTGTCGAGCACATCCTTGACCGCGTACAGACCGCCGGTCTTCTTCGGATCCTTGTGGCCGGTGCTGTTGACCTGGCACTCGTAGCCGGCGTCCGGCCAGCCCTTTTCCTGGAACTTCGTGTGGATGTAGATGCCGGAGTTCGAGCCGGGCATGTGCTTGACCTTGGCCTTGAACTCGAAGTTCTTGAAGCTGGCGTTGCCGTCGATGCCGGCATAGAAAAGGTGGGCGCGGCCGTTGCCGACCTTGAGCGCGCCGTCCTCGACGGTGAAGGAGCCGGGGGTCTCGTTGCTGTCCTTCCAGCCGGTCAGATCCTTGCCATTGAACATGGGGATCCAGCCGTCTTTGACCTCGGACGAGGCGGCCTGGCCTTGCGGCATTTCGGCGGGCGGAGCTTCGGGAGCAGCGGGTTTGCAGGCGGCGAGCAGGGCCAGCGCGGCGACAGCGGAGAGTTGGGTGACTTTCATGGGAAGCCGGATTTACACCGGTCCCGGCCTTTTACAAGCCCGCATCCGCGAGCAGGTCGGGGCGGTTGCGGCGGGTGCGCGCCAGCGCCTGTTCGGCGCGCCACTGGGCGATTTTCGCATGGTTGCCGCCGAGCAGCACCTCGGGCACGGCCAGGCCCTCGAATTCGGCCGGCTTGGTGTACTGCGGTGCCTCGAGCAGGCCGCTGGCGCCGAACGACTCCTCGACCGAGCTCTGGTCGTCGCCGAGCGCGCCGGGCAGCAGGCGCACGAGGGCGTCCATGACGACGGCGGCGGCGAGGGTGCCGTTGGTGAGCACGTAATCGCCAATGCTGAGTTCCTCGTCGACCCAGCGTTCGGTGACGCGCTCGTCGACGCCCTCATAGTGGCCGGAGATGAAGATCAGGTGTTCCTCACCGGCGAGTCGGCGGGCGGTGGCCTGGTCGAAGCGGCGGCCGGCCGGGGTCATCAGGATGACCCGGCTCTGCGGGGTGTGGACCGTGCGCAGGGCGGCGAACAGCGGTTCAGGTCGCAGCACCATGCCGGGACCGCCGCCGCAGGGGGTGTCGTCGACCTGGTGGTGGCGGCCGAGGCCGTGTTCGCGCAGGTCATGCACCGCGAATTCGACCAATCCCTTGTCGCGGGCGCGCTTCATGATGCTGGTGCTCATTGGCACCGACACGAGTTCGGGAAACAGGGTGATGACGTCGAGGCGCACGGGAAACTGTTCATGCCATGGCGCGCGCGCCGGTGCAAGCCCGGCGGCGGCTCACTCGAAGTCGATTCCGTGGTCCTGGCCGATCTTCTGGTCGAGGAACTCGATGAGCTTGTCCATGCCCAGGCCGGTCTCGGCCGATACCGGCAGGATTTTCACGCGCTTGAAGCGCTCCTTGAGGCGGGCAAGGTTTTCCTCGGCGCCCTCGACGTCCATCTTGTTGGCGATGATGTGCCAGGGGCGCTTGGCGAGTTCCTTGGAGTAGAGCGACACCTCGGTGCGCACGGTTTCGAGGTCCTGCACCGGGTCGCGGCCCTCGGTGCCGGCGGTGTCGACCACGAAGAGCAGGATGCGGCAGCGCATGATGTGGCGCAGGAAATCGTGGCCGAGGCCGACGTTGTCGTGCGCGCCCTCGATGAGGCCGGGGATGTCGGCGAGGGTGCCGCGGCGGTTCGGGCCGAAGGGGATGACGCCGATGTTGGGCTGCAGGGTGGTGAAGGGGTAGTTGGCAATCTTCGGTTTCGCGGCGCTCAGCTTTGACAGAAGGGTCGACTTGCCGGCATTGGGGAAGCCGACGAAGCCGGCATCGGCGATGCTGCGCAGTTCGAAGTGGAAACGGCCCTCCTCACCGGCTTCGCCATGGGTGAACTCGCGCGGCGCCTGGTGGGTGCTGGTCTTGAAGTGGACGTTGCCCTTGCCACCCTTGCCGCCCTTGCAGAGCACGAAGCGCTGGCCCGGCGTGGTCAGGTCGGCGAAGGGCTCAAAGGTCTCGATGACCTCGCCGGTCTCTGGATCCTCAAAATCGACGATTTTCGAGACAACGGTGCCGCAGGGCACCTTGTAAATGACTTCCTCCGCGCTGCGGCCAGTGCACAGGTTGGCGCCGCCCTTGTCGCCGTCCTTGGCGAAGAGTTTGGCGTTGAAGAAGTAGTGGCGCAGGCTGTCGGTGCTGGGGTCGGCCTCGAGCACGACGTCGCCGCCACGGCCGCCATCGCCGCCGTCGGGACCGCCCTTGGGGCGGAACTTGCCGCGGTGGAAGTGGGCATTGCCATCACCGCCCTTGCCGGCGCGGGCATAAACTTTGATCTGATCGACGAACATTTGGCAGCTCCTGTAGCCGCAACCCGGGGCGATGGCAACCGCGGTCTGGCGGCGCGGCGCGCCGGGGCTCAAAAAGAACGCCGCGGACCCTGAGGGATCCGCGGCGGTGGCGTGGGGGCTTTTCAGCGGCCGAAGGAGAAGAACCAGCTGACGCTGCGGTGGGACGGGCGGTGGTAGTGCACCGGCGGATGATAGTGAACCGGCGGCGGGCAGACCGGGGCGACCACGCGCGGGCGGCAGACATGGCAGCCGCAGGCGCGGTAGTCGCTGACCCAGCGGCCGATGGGCCGGCCCCAGGCGTCGTGGCCGCAGATCTGGTAGGAGCTGTAGACCGGTCGACCGCAGGAATGGTAGCCGGTGACTTGGCTGTGCGAGTGACGGCCGTCCCAGGCTTCGGCCTGGGTCGGGACGAGGGTGCCGAGGCTGGCGGCAGCGAGCAGGAGGGCGAGGATTTTCTTCATGGCGGTGAACGTGGGGTTCGTTCGTTTCGACGGGGGCGCCGCGGCTTTATTCAAGCCGCGGTCCACGTCTTTGCCGCCGCGGCCTGGCTCAGGCCTTCTGCAGGCCGGGCTGGCCGGATTCGACAACGAATTCGGCGCGCGTGCGCAGCGGTGCGCCGGGACGCGACACGTATTCGACCGCCTGATACTTCGTGCGCCAGCGGCCGGGGGTGATTTCGCAGCTTACATAGCCGCGCTCGGTGCTGTGGAATTTGACGAAGGGATTCTCGGCGTAGGTCTCGTCGAGGGTCTTGGGTTTGAGCACGCCGTCTCCGCCCGAGGAGATCGACGTGCCGACAAACTCTGTGCCGACCACGCGATGCTGGCTCTTTTCGAAGTCGGCGACCAGGTTGTTGGCCCAGTTGCTGTGGATGTCGCCGGTGAGCACGACCGGGTTGCTGACGCGCTGCTCGTGGAAGTGGTTCAGCATGCGCCGGCGCTCCATTTCGTAGCCCGGCCACTGGTCCATGCTGTGGGTGATTTCAGCGCCGGCCTTGCGGTCGACGCGCGCCATCATGACCTGCTGGGCAAGCACGTTCCAGCCGGCCTTGGAGTTGGCCAGATTTTCAAACAACCAGTCGCGCTGCAGCTGGCCCAGTAGGGTGGCGTTCGGATTCAGCGACTCGGGGCAGGGCGGCTTGTTGTCATCGCCGCAGGGCTGGTCGCTGCGGTACTGGCGGGTGTCGAGCACGTGGAAATCGGCAAGTCGACCGCAGGGCACGCGTCGGTAAAGCAACATGTCGTGGCCCTTTGGCATGGCCTCCACGCGCAGCGGCATGTTTTCGTAGTAGGCCTGGTAGGAGGCGGCGCGGCGGCGGAGGAAATCCTCGCGACCGACGCCCGGTTCCTCCGAGATGTCGCCCGCGCAGTTGTTGTCGAACTCATGGTCATCCCAGGTCACCAGCCAGGGCGCTGCGGCGTGCATCGCCTGCAGGGCGGGATCGGACTTGTACTGGGCGAGGCGCACCCGGTAGTCGTGCAGCGTCGTGATCTCCGGGCCGTGGTGCATGCGCACGCGCTTCTCGATGCCGGCATACTCGTAAATGTAGTCGCCGAGGTGGATGACCAGGTCGGGTGCCTCGGCGAGCATGTGCTCGTAGGCGGTGAACAGACCGGTTTCGTAGTGCTGGCAGGAGGCGAAGGCGAAGCGCAGGCGCTCTGGCAGGGCCTCGGCGGCCGGAAAGGTGCGGCTGCGGCCGACCGGGCTGGTTTCGCTGCCGGCCTTGAATTGATACCAGTACCAGCGCTCGGGGCGCAGGCCCTGGACTTCGACGTGCACCGAGTGGCCCCACTCGGGGGTGGCGACGGCGGTTCCCTTGGCGACCACTTTCGTCATCGCCTCGTCCTCGGCGACCTGCCAGGCCACCTCGACCGGTTCCGGCGCCATGCCACCGTCGCCCTCGAGAGGGCGCGGGGCGAGGCGGGTCCACAGCACAAAGCCGTCGGGCGCGGGATCGCCGGAGGCGACGCCGAGAGTGAAGGGATAGCCGGAAAATTTCGGCAGGCGGGTGGTGGCACCGCGGGCCTGTTCACGGCCGAGCGCGGCGAGGGCGAGGGAGGCGGTGCCGGCGAGAAAGCTGCGGCGGGGGAGCGTGCGGGTGGAAATCAGCGGGTAAAGCGGTGGCGGCATGGCTGAACAATAAGAGCATCGAGACCTGCAGCTTTCACCGGCAGGATCGTTACCAGCGCAGGATTTCGTCGAGCACCGCCTCGCGCAGCGCGGTGGCGTTGGAACTGTTTGCGGCGTGATTGATGAGCAGGGCGAAATAGAAGGTTTCACCCGAGGCCGAGCGGGCGAGGCCGGTGAGGCTGCGCACGCCGGACATGGCGCCGCCCTTGGCGAACACGACGCCGTCGCGCAGGGCGACCATGCTGTTGCGGTAGACCCCGCCCTGCGGGCCGCAGGCGGCCAGCCGCTGGAGGGCGGCGAGGTCACGCGGGCGTATGCAGTTCGCCCGTGCGAGACCGCAACCGTCTTCGAGGCGCAGGCCGCGGAATTTCAGGCCGCGTCCAAGCCAGTGTTCGAGGATCACCTTCTCCGGAGCCTGCCCGCGCGACAGGCCAAGTTGGCGGAACAGGCATTCGGTCTCGTGGTTGTCCGAGGTGGCATGGATGCTGGCGACCAGTTCGCTCAGCGGAGGTGACGGGTGGCGTAGCAGCACGGGGGTGTCGTCGCCAAGAGGAGTTGCGGCCGCAGTGGCCACACCGCCGACCTCGATGCCGGCCGCGACCAGCGCGGCGCACAGGTGGTGGGCGGCAAAGGTTTCCGGATTGGTCACCGCACCACTGACACGGAACTGCGGCCGGTCGGACGGCACGGTGCCGCGCAGGTGCACGTGCGGGGTGCGCTCGCCCCCGTGGATCATCACGCCGTCACCGCTGCCTGGTGGTCCGGTGCCGACTTGGTTGATCCAGCGGATCCCTGGCACGACTGGTGCGATTTCCAAGAGTTGCGCGGGCTGGCCCACCGCCGCGCCCGGGGTGAAGACGGCGGTGTAGCGGTTGTGCTCCAGGTTGAGGCCGGCGACCGGACTGCCGTAGCCATTGCCGATGTCGCCCCAGCTCCAGTGGTCGTCGAACAGCGAGCCGGTGATAAGGCTGCCGTCGCCGAGCACGCGGCCCGTGATCCGACGCAGACCCTGGCGCCGCAGTTCAGCGGCCCAACGGGCGAGGTCGCCGAGCGAGAGCAGGGGATCGCCGCCGCCGCGCAGGACGAGATCGCCCTCGAGCACGCCGTCGCGCGGTTCGGCTCTGGCCAGCAGGCGGGTCTCAAAGCGGAACTCCGGCCCCAGCACTTCCAGGGCGGTGGCCGTGGTGAGGGTTTTCAGGCTGGACGCCGGGATGAAGGCAGTGTCCGCGTTCACGGCGGCCTGCATGACCCCGTTGGCATCGAGCACGCACAGGCCGATGGCTGCGCCCTCCAATCCAGGTTCGGCGGCGGCGCGTTCGAACAGCGAGGCAAGGGCCGCCGAGCGGTCGTCTGGCCCCCGAAAGAGAAGCAGGGCGAGCGCGAGGGCGGTAAGAGCGAGCAAGAGGCGTTTGGACACGCGCCCAGTTTAAGGTCTTTGCGGTGGCTGGCAATGCGGGTGAGCCGTTTGCATTTGGCCCTTGGAAAAGCGGCGGTCACTGTTCATGGTTGGCGATGGCCACCGTCCGCGTTCTGCGCCTGTGTTTGCGCGCCCTCGTCCTCCTGCTGCTCGGCGTGGCGGCCTGTTGGCACCTGCACCCCGAAGCCGAGGCGAACCGCGGTGTCGTCGATGGCCGTCGCCAGGGCCAGGACCCCACTCTGGAGGTGCATCGAGCGCAGGCGTGCGCGCAGGAGATTGTCGAGGACATGGATCGCGCGGTTCGTTTTGTCCGTCATCGCGCGGCGGCTCACGGGGTGGATTCGCGGCGCCTCGCGGTCACGAGCGGCAGTTCCGGAGGACATCTCAGCCTGATGCTCGCGAACTGTGGCGGCACCGGCGGTCCGCCAGACAGTTTCAAAAAGTCCTTCGGTCCGACCGCCGCCGAACTCGCCCAGTGGCAGCGGATGGGTCGCGAGATCTCGCCGATTTTTCATGAGGGCAAGCGGTTCCCGCCCATGCTGATCGCGCATGGCGATGCCGACACCCTGTTGCCGCTGGAACAGTCCGAGCGTTTTCGCGAGCAGGCGGCGCGTTTTGGGCACAACATCCGGATCCTTCTGCGGCGCGCTGCCCGGCACGGCGGTTTGACGATGCCCTGGGATATCCGCACCTTCGCCCTCTGGGTCAACGAACACTTTGCCTTCCTGTGAACGAATCTCTGCCCACCCGTTGTCCGATCCTCCACCGAGACCGTTTCCTCATCGGGGTCGACAAACCCTCGGGAGTGCTGTCGCATCCGAATCCGGGTCGCCGCGGTGAACTCGCCGCGTTCGAGGGCCGGTACGACGAGAAGGCCCAGTGCTTCGAATCCATCGCCGGGCGCGTCTGGCTCATGCACCGACTCGATCAGGACACTTCCGGCGTGCTGCTCGGTGCACTGGACGAGGCCACCGCCGGCAGGTGTCGTGAGGCCTTTGAAACCGGCGCCATGGCGAAGACCTACCTCGCCGCAGTTCGCGGC
>JBIJBO010000195.1:0-6182 GCA_044345215.1 Prosthecobacter sp.
CCTGGGGGCTGTCTCGATTTTTTTGCTTTTCTGGTCGCATTCAGAGCGACAAGAGTGCAACTGTGAGTGCACTGCGCCAATCCTAGGATTCAAGCAACCCATAGAAAGCAGATCTGTGGGGCATCATACGCAACCAAGCGTCTCCTCTTCGTGCGAAGAAAAAGTGAAGCGATTGCTCAACGAAGGAAACGTGCCGATTGAATTCTGGGGGGTGGTGGTGGATCAAGATGAGCAGCCAATTCCTGATGCCGTCATTTCCTACCGAATTCATCGAGCGGGCAGACTAGAGCCCAGCGGTTTTGTTGGCGATGACAGCCGCAGAGGGCAAGTTGGCAGTGCGCGCGACGGTGGTTTTTCCATCATGGGGGATCGAGGCGTTACCTTATCCATTGAAGGCATTCAGAAGTCAGGCTATCGGCAACCCGCCAGGCAGCGGATGGATTTTGCGTTTCAGGGTTCGCCTGAGCTCTTCAGGCCATCCCCCCGGCAGCCACAAACTTTCGTGCTGCTTCATTCCGAGTCCATGCCATCCTTGGTTCGATACAGCAGGAAACTTGCACTGCCATGGGATGGCCAAGCCATGCGATTCGATCTGCTCAACGGGCAGGCATCGCCCTCTGGCGAGTTGATCATTGTGGCCTCGCGCGGTCAACCTGATCCGAGGGGACGCTTTGATTGGAGTTTGACGATTACCGTCGATGGCGGTGGCGTTGTGGAAGCCAACGAGCAGGGGGCACACATTGCTACTGCGGGTGAATACGAACCTGCCTGGACTTGTGGCTTTGGGGCTGCATCCAAGCCATGGCGCTTTGGTTTGACCAAGCAGCTTTATTTCAAAACCTCGAAGGCTGTCTTCGGCCGCCTCCGCTTACGAATTGATGCGGGTGCCAAACCCACAGGGGCCGGTCTTCAGATCGAAGGCTTTCTCAATCCTACAGGCGCACGGCTGTTGGAATACGATGCCAGCGGTGTGACCCAATAACGCCTATTCCAAAGCCGGACGGCATGGTGTTGCGACTGGCTGATCGTGCTCAGGTCTACACGAAGTTCCTTGCAGAGAAATGGCGACGGCAAGGAGGCTGGATTTCAGGGATTGTTATGTTGTAATATGTCTCTCATGGACCACGCCGAGGGCACTGAAACCGGAGGAGGGGAGATGCGTGCAAAAGGCTTCTTCGTGAGCTCCGTGCGAAGCCGCTGGGGGCTATCGATTAACGTCCTGGCTGCGGATTAAAGGGCCTTTTGGGAACCATGAAGAGCATGAATTTTACGGAAGCCAGGGGGTGACAGGTTCTTGTCCGCAAAAGAACGCAAGGATCACAAGGATTCTGGGAGAGTCTCTTTTGCGATCTCTGCGTTCCTTGGCGGCAAGTCCGGGGTCCATCCGTGGATTCGCGGCTTCATCACGCCAGTGGAAAGGGATCGGAACCCGTCGTTGCGGACGCAGCCTGCGACCGTTGTCTTGGCGCTGGCGTAACTGGCAAGGAACGGTAGGGTTTTCGTTCGCATGAAACGTATCGGGATTCGCTGCATGACGCTGGCTGTCGCCCTGGGGGCGCTGGCGGGCTGCGCGTTTTCGGAGTCTAAGCCGGGGGCCAACCCGGAAGCTGCGGGTGAGGCCGCCGTGGCCGCGGAGGCAGAACCCGCGGCGCCGGTGGCGGCGGATCTGGCGTTTTTGCTGAGCATGAGCTTCGAGGAGGCGAAGGAGCTCAGTGGCGACAGCCTGGACCTGGGCTTTTTTGGCCGGGTGGCGGCGGAGAAAATCGAGGTGCTGAAGACGGATCGCGACGGCCGGCCGCGCAAGGTGCGCGCGGTGGGCAAGGTCTTCCTCGAGCACGGTGCCGGTGAACCGGCGCGGGTGCTCTGCCAGGAAGCCCTGCTCAATGGCGACGAGGCCTTTGTGCGCGGACGGCCGGTGCTCCAGCGCGGTGGCAGCCTTCTCGAAGGACTCAACGAGCGCACGGTGTTTTATCTGCTCGGCCAGCGTGTGCGCGTGATCGGCCTGCATCGGGTCACGGTTCCCGAGACGACGCCGCTGCTGGCACCGGGCTCGCTCGATCCACTGGGGCCGGCGGTAGCGCCGCGGCTGCCGGATTTCCGGCCCTGGGCGGGCGGTCCGAACCCGCTGCTGCCGGCGCTCGAGGAGAGCGCGGTGCCAGCCGGCATCCGTGCGGAAATGCAGCGTGCGGTGGAATCGGAATCTCTCCTCCAGCAGTAGCGGGGGGTGTGGATGCGCGAACCCGAGACGGCTCCGGCACCTTGGGTGAAGCCGGAAAGTCGAGAGTAGGGAGTGGGGAGTGGGGAGTGGGGAGTGGGGAGTGGAAGGGGTGCCTCTATGCTCTAGGCACCGCGCACTTTACCCGCTTTGTGGCCAACGCGCCTACAGAGAGCAGCTCGTCAGAACTGCTCGAGCAGGTACTTGATCAGGTCGGTGCTGGTGACGATGCCGCAGAGCTTGCTGCCATTGACGACCGGCACGGAATGAAACTCGCCGCGGGAGAGCACCTCGGCGGCCTCGCGGACGCTGGCGGTGTCGGGCAGGGTGACGGGATTCTTCTGCATGATCTGCTCGATCGTCAGGGTGTGATCAAGGGTGGCATCGACCGCGCGTTCGTCGGTGTTGAAGGCGTCGCCGAAGCTGACGCGCAGGATGTCGCTCCAGGAGATGATGCCGAGCAGCTGGTCGCCGCTGACAACGGGGATGTGGTGGACGCCGTGCTCGCGGACCAGGTGACGGACTTTGGAAACGGGGTCGCCGTGGTGGACGGTGACCAGGTGGCGGCTCATGATGTGGGTGACGGGGTCGTGGCGTTTCATAGTGGGAAGTGTCTCACCCTGAAGCCGAAAGGCCGCGGCCGCTGCGCCGGTCTTGCCATTCAAGCGGCGGGGGTTGTCGCCCGCCGAAAACGACGAAGGCAGGCCTTGCGGCCTGCCTTCGCAGTGAGGGGGATGTCCGTCAGATCACTTGGCCGGGGCGCTGGCGGCCAGGGCCTTGAACTCGGCGGTGATCTTGTCGACGGCGGCCTTGGGGCCGGTCAGCTTGATGAAGATCGGGGCGTCCGGGCCGGGGACGATGGCGCCGAGCAGCATGTAGTCAGCCTTGGGGGTCTTCGGGCCAAACATGGCGCCGTCCATGTAGGTGCCGGTGGCAGTGACCAGGGCGATCTTGCGACCGCCGGCCTCGAGGTCCTCGCGCTTCGACACCGGTTCACCCTCGAACTGGCCGAGCCAGCGCTGGATGTTGGCATCGACGTCGCCACCCTGGCCGGGGCCAAAGTAGTAAAAGATGGCCTCGAGCGGCTTGTCCGCCCCTTCCGCCTTCACCTGCAGGGTGGCGGCGCGCATCGGGCTGCTGGTCGGCACCGAGGTCCAGGCGGACGAGGGCAGGTTGAAGTCAAGGCCGCCGGCGTTGACTTTCTTGTCCTCCGCGAGGGCGGGCAGGGCGGTCAGCAGGGCGAGGGTGGCGAGCAGGGTTTTCATGATGGTGAGGGGGCGCGGTGCTCAGGGGGTGACGTGCATGACGCCCTTCATCAGCAGCCAGTGGCCGGGGAAGGTGCACAGGTAGGGGTAGTCGCCGGCCTCGGCGGGAGCGGTGAACTCGATCGTGTCGGTGCCGTTGGGCTGGACGAGTTTGGTGTGGGCGATGATGTCGGCCTTGGCTGCCTCGGGGATGTAGTTTTTGGCCATGGCCTGGGGGTCGGTCAGCATGGCGTTGGCCTGGGCGCCAACGGCCTGGTCCTTGCCGGGCTTGATGAGCAGGAAGTTGTGCGGCTGCGGGGCGATGCTGCCGGTGTTGTTCAGGGTCAGCTTGACCTTCTGGCCGGCCTTGACGGTGAGGTCGGTCTTGTCGTAGCCGAGCGGGTTGCTGGCGTGGGGTTTGAGCTCGATGGCAGCGACGTCGCCCTCCTGGGCGTGGGAGGCGAGGCTGGCCAGGGCGAAGACGGCGAGTGCGGCGAAGTGTTTCATGAGATGGTTTGGGGGTACGTTAATCGGCCGCGGGTTGGCGGATTTTTCAATTCCTTTTTTGTTGGCGACCGGGCCCACCGGGTGGACAGCGTCAGGGAAAGTTTCAGCGTCCGATGACGTAGAATCCTCGAAACCCTTGTCATGACCCCCTTTCACGAAACCGCCGCCGCCACCCACCAGCTGAGCCGCCGCAAGGTGCTGCGCGGTCTCGGCACCTTTTTGACCCTGCCCTTCCTGGAGTCGGCGGGCACGCGCGCCTTTGCTGCCCCGGCCGCCGCCAAGTCGCCGCTGCGCGCGGCCTGGCTGTACATCCCCAACGGCGTCAACGTCGAGCAGTGGTTCCCCACCGGCGAGGGTCCCGGCTACGTGCTCAGCCCGACCCTGAAGCAGATCGAGCGCCATCGCGACGCGTTCATGGTCGTCTCCGGGCTGGCCCAGGACAAGGCACGTTCGCACGGCAATGGCGGCGGTGACCACGCCCGTGCCACCTCGACCTTCCTCACCGGCTGCATGCCAAAGAAAACCGCCGGTGCCGACATCCAGCTCGGGGCTTCGGTGGACCAGATTGCCGCGGAGAAGATCGGGCACCTGACACGTCTGTCCTCGCTTGAACTGAGCACCGACGGCCAGCGCAGCTCGGGGCGCTGCGACAGTGGCTATTCCTGCGCCTACCAGTTCAACCTGGCCTGGAAGAACGAGACCATGCCCATGGCGCCGGAGATGGACCCGCGCCTTGTCTTTGAGCGCCTTTTTGGTTATGGTGCCTCCGGTGCCCGCGGCGAGGAGGGCGCCCGCCGCCAGCGCCTGCAGAAGAGCCTGCTCGACACCGTGCTCGGCGAGGCGAAATCGCTGCAGTCCAAGGTGAACGGCACCGATCGGCGCAAGCTCGACGAGTACTTCGAGTCCGTGCGCGACATCGAGCTGCGCATCGAGCGCTCGGAAAAATTCGCCTCCCAGCTGCCGCCCGGCATCCGTGTGCCGGAGGGCATTCCGGAGAGCTACGAGGAGCACATACGCATGATGTTCGACCTGCTCGTTCTGGCCTTCCAGACCGACACGACCCGCCTGTGCACCTTCCTGATGGCGCACGACGGCAGCAACCGCAGCTTCCCGCAGATCGGCGTGCCGGACGCCCACCACTACCTGTCGCACCACGAGAGCGACCCGCAGAAGCTGGAGAAGATCGCCAAGATCGACCAGTTCTACGTCCGCCAGTTCGGCTACTTCCTCGACAAGATGAAGGGCATTCGCGAGGGCGAGGGCACGCTGCTGGACCACAGCATGATCGTCTTCGGCGGTGGCATTGGCGACGGCAACCGTCACAATCACGACAACCTGCCGATCCTGCTCGCCGGCCGCGCCGGCGGCACCTGGACACCCGGCAAGCGGGTCGTGCTCAAGGAGGAGACGCCGATGACGAACCTCTACCTTTCGATGCTCGACCGCCTCGGCGTGCGTGCCGAGCGCGTGGGCGACAGCACGGGTGTGCTGGAGGTGGGCTGACGCGCCTCGGCTTGTGCGTTCCAGACCAGAGGATCGTTGCATCGCGCCGCCAACCGATGTAAGGGAGAGTTTCATGTCGGAACGCGACGCGGAATCCTCCACTTTGCCCGGGATGGAGGCGGAGCTTTTTCCGCCTCCTCCGTCTGCGTCGGCCGAGGTCGGCCCGGAAGCTCTGCCCCCCAGGGATTTCGCCGCTGACCTGTCGCACGATGCCGCAACCGGATCCCCGTCCGCGGACCCTGCGCCAGAGGCCGAGCCCGCCCCCCCGGAGCCCGCTCCCGAGCCCGAGTTTCCCAAGCCGCTGATGGCTCCGGCCGAGAAACTGAGCCGCAACCTGCATGACCCCATGCAGTTGCCGCAGGCCTTTGCCGATTTCTGTGCGGTCGCCTACGCCAAACCCGAGTGGGTGGGCGCCGCCAGCGCCTTTCTGGCCGAGCAGTTTGAGGGCCGCGAGGAGGAGCTTGCGGACATGGCCCGCGTGCCGGACCTCATCATTGAGCTGGCTGCCGGCCACTACGCCCTCAGCTTCATGGCCGCCTCCGTGTGGGCGGAGCGTTGCGACATCGCGCGCATGGCGCGCATGGCCGAGGCCCTGATGGCCAAGCTCGCGGTGAAGTCGATGCCCGCCAGCGCCGAGGTGGTCGATCTCATGCTGGCCCTGGCGACCTCGCTGGCCATCAGTCGCTACGCGCGCGCCGAGCAGCTTGTTCAGG
>JBIJBO010000062.1:0-19378 GCA_044345215.1 Prosthecobacter sp.
ATCCCTTCACTTTGTTAAGTTTAGTTAAGCAAAGTGGCAATCCTGCGATTTTGCGGGTGCAGGATCGGACAAACCGGCTTTGATGGCGGTCCACCATGAAACCGACTTCCTTTTCCACCCTTCTCGCTACCCTGGCTTTCATTGCTGCTCCGCTGGCGGCCGATGACGGCTGGCAAACCTGGTTTGCCGATGGGCTTGGCGACGCCCAAATCGTCAGCGGCACCGCCACCTACAAGGCCGAAAACGGTGTGCTCACCGGCACGACGGTCGACGGCAGTCCGAACACCTTTCTCGTCAAGGGGCCGTTCAAGGACTTCGAACTGCAGTTTGAAGTCAAGGTGGACGACGCCCTGAACTCTGGCGTGCAGGTGCGCAGCAAGCTCGCCAAGGAAGGTGATCCGGCTCCCGAGGGCAGCAAGAGCGGCAAGCCGCTGCCGGCCGGCCGTCTCTACGGTCCGCAGTGCGAGATCGCGGTCAACGGCACGGCCGGCGACTTTTATGATGAGGCCCGTCGCGGCACTTGGTGGAGCATCCTGACCGGAACCGAGGCGGTGCGCAGCGATGCCGCCAAGGCGGCCTTCAAGAAGGGGGAGTGGAATCTCTACCGCATCGTCGTCAAGGGCGACCACTACCAGAGCTTCGTCAACGGTGTCAAAACTGCCGACTTCAAGCAGCCGGGCGATCCCGAGGGCCACATCGGCTTCCAGGTGCATGGCATCAAGAAGGGCACCGGCCCCTACCAGGTGCAGTGGCGCGCGGTGAAGTTCAAGACACTCTGAGGTCGGGCGCTGCTGCGCCACTTCTTCCGGCGGCTGCGGATTTGCTTCCGCAGCCGCTTTTTTTGTGCAGGATGGCGGCATGGCTGAAGATCTTCTCGAACTCGCCCGCGCCGCCGCGGCCCGTGCCCACGCTCCCTATTCCGGTTGCCACGTCGGCTGTGCCTTGGAGACCGTCGCCGGCGGCCGCTTCACGGGCGTCAACGTCGAAAACGCCAGCTACGGCCTGACCCTCTGCGCCGAACGTGTCGCTGTGGGTTGCGCGGTCACCACCGAGGGGTCTGACCTGCAAATCGCCCGGCTGGCGGTGGCTTGTGCAGGACGCGAGTTTTCCCCCTGCGGCGCCTGCCGCCAGGTGCTGGCCGAATTTGCCCTGCCAGGCGGGGCGACCCAGGTGCTCTTTCTCAGCGGCGGTCGGCCGGTCGTGCGCACCCTGGCCGAGCTGCTGCCCGAGGCCTTTCGCCTTGCCTGAGCGAAAGAGACGCGATTTGGGGTTGCCCGTTGGCGCGGGCTTCTGGTAAAATCCGCTTCCCCCTGAATCCTCGCATGTCCCGAGTCCTGTCCTCCTCTCTGTCCTTGCTGCTGCTGGCCTGCGGGTCGTCGGCCATGGCGCAGTCGGTGCCCAAGGTCTCCACCACCGCCAGCGTGGCCGCCTTTCAAGGCCGCGCAGGCATGCCCGGGGCTTCGCTGCCCGCCTTGAGCGTGCCGCGGGTGAATTCGCCGACCCTGCCACGGCTCGGTTACGCGCGCTACCCTTGGAAGACCGACATCACGGCGACGGTGTTCTGGGTGGGCGAGGACCCGACCGAAAAGAATCCAACGCCCAACCACAAGAGTTCCTGGGACACCGCCTGGATGCAAAACTTCGGCGGCTTCGACGATCCGGACCCGGCCAGGCGCGCCGCGAATTTTTGTCCGCGCGGTTTCACCCCCGGCCTGAATCCCTTCTATGTGGCACTGCCCTACAACGACTGCGTCGATTACCGAACCCACAAGCCCGAAGCCGCGCAAGTGATCCCCTGGTTTCAGCAGAAATTTTCACGGCCGGGCAAGTCGGTGCTCAAGGGCACCTGGGTCGCCATCCGCTGCGGCAACCGCGTCTGCTACGCGCAATGGGAGGATTGCGGCCCCTTCGTCACGGATGATCATGCCTACGTCTTTGGCAATGCCCGGCCGAAGAACTCCAACAACAACGGGGCCGGCATCGATGTGTCGCCGGCGGTGCGCGACTTCCTCGGCATGGCCGGCAGGGCGAAGTGCGACTGGCGTTTTGTCGACCTCAACGAGGTGCCGCCCGGTCCCTGGCGCAGCCTGGGCATGAACAATCCCTTTGTGCGTTCCCAGGATGAGCCGGCCGCACCCTCCGCGCCCGGCAGCTCCGGCCTGGCCTCAAGGCTGGAGGAACTGCGCCGCCAGCGCGACGCCTACTTCCGCCAGAATGGCAATGCGGATTTCCGCCGCCGCTGACCGCGCAAGCCTGTCTTGACGCTGGTGCCCAGCGCACCCATTCATGCCGCCCATGGCCCGCCCGCCCACGTTCCTGCTCTCCTTCGACTTCGACGGCACGCTCGTCCACACGGGCTCAGACCCGGTCTTTCATCCCGAGCTTGGACGCATGATTCGCCACTTGCGCGACCAGGGCGCGGCCTGGGTCATCAATACCGGCCGCAGCCTGCCGCAGACCCTGCAGGGCATCGCCCAGTATGGCCTGTTCATGGAGCCGGACTTCATCATCGCCATGGAGTGCGACATCCACCGTCCGGGCCTCTTCGGCGCGTGGAAGGATGTGGGTTCCTGGAACCGGCAGGCGCGTCGGGCGCACGAGCGCTTTGTCCGCGACCACCGCGCCTCGCTCGACCTCATCCGTCGCTGGCTCGAGTCCGAAACCGGGGCGCAGTTCCTCGATGGCGATTACGGCGAGCTCGGCATCGTCGCCGGGAGCGAGGACGAGATGGATCGGATTGCCGCCTTCATTGACACCCACGCCGCGGAGGTTCCCGACATCGGGTACCATCGCAACGGCATCTACCTGCGCTTGTCCCACAGCGGCTACAGCAAGGGCAGCGCCCTCGCCGAACTCGCCCGTCAGCTCGGGTTGAACGCCTCGCACTGCTTCGCCGCCGGCGACAACCACAATGACCTGTCGATGCTGGATCCGCGCCGCGCCCACCGCCTGGCAGCGCCTGGCAATGCCCTCGAACCGGTCAAGGCCCACGTTCGCAGCCACGGCGGCTTCGTTGCCCAAAAAAACGCGAGCGAGGGCATGATGGAAGCCCTGAGGCATTACTTCGGCGCCTAGGCCTTGACCCCCAGCAAAGTGACTGGCAGACCGTTCCTGTAGAGCGTTCGTCTCTTGATTGGAGACGCTGCGCATCTCCTGTCAGGTTTGCCTCAACCTGCAGGGAATGTCACCAGAGCAGGGTTTCCCGCTCCATGAGCGAGCCGCGTGGCCGACCCTTCGGACCAGGTGTGGCGGCAAGCAGGTTGCGCACCGCCAGGCGGGCCATCTCGGCGTTGTCGACGGGCATCAGTGAGGCGGGTTGCTCACTGCGGCTGGCAGCCAAGCGTTGACCGTCGGGCTGGTGAACCTCCAGCACGAGGCGGCCCAGCCGGTCACCGCGGCCGATCAGGGCTTCGTGGCGGTAGCTCAGCCGAGTGTCTGCCTTTGCCGGTTTGCCGCCGGTTCGGCAGGCAAAGCCCTGGGCGCTCATCTCTGCCGCAATCAACCCGGCCAGGCCAAGTTCATCGTCCGTGCCCGGAACCACGTGAAAGCTCTTGCAGCCGGACAGGTCGCTTGCCTGATGGACGGGGGCTTCCAGGCTCCGGCAGCTGGTCAGCACTCCAAGCAGGGCGAGCCAAAGAAGGGTGGCGGCTTTCATGGTGGCATGACGTACACCCGCGTCATTCGCTGTGCAAGCTCCAGCGGCCTTTGACAAGAAGGGGCATCGACGCTCGGGTGTCTTGATGGAGGACTTGGCGGCACGAATGCGCGCAGATCTCGAAGAGATCGGACGGACTCGCATGCCCTTTGGCAAGTACGGACCGGCGGCGCACCCGCCCGACGGCCTGCCGATTTATGATCTGCCTGCCGAGTACCTGGGATGGTTCGCCGCCAAGGGTGGTTTCCCCAAGGGCCGGCTCGGCGAACTGCTGCGCATGGTCCACCAGATGAAGGCCGATGGTTCAGACGCGATCTTTGATGGGCTGAGGCGTTGCAACGGTGGACGCAGCGTGCTGCGTGCGCCACGACAACGCCGTTTTGACGTCGATGAATAGCCGGGGACCGGTCGCAGAGTTCATCCCGAACCTTTATCCGGCTGACGTCTGCAGGACGTGGCTGTCCCTCCGTCCCAGGCGCCGTGGGCTTCAGCCCGCACTCAGAGTGTCATGGCTTGGCCGGTTCGTAGGACAGCACCACGGCCTCGTGCTGCGTCCACTCGCAGCGGAGCTCGGAGCCGTCGCCAAGATCGCGTCCGGTCCGTTCGTCGCGAACGCCGCGCACGGGGTGGGCGAAGCGCAGGGTGACGGGCAGCCTGGCGGTTTTCAAACCGACCGAATTGCCGCCGCCGAGTGAGGTGCCGCGGATCTCCGGGTTGAGGCAGAGGAAGAGCAGTTCGCGGCCCGTGGGCAGGCGCCAGCGCGTGATCTCGTGGCCGTGCCCGGCCTCGCCAGCGTCGACCAGGCTGACCTCCGGCGTCAGGCCGGCGGCGCGGATTGGCTGAAGGAAAATCTCGCCCCGGCGTGCGGCGGCCGCGCCCTCGACGCGCCAGGCGTTGTACCACTGCGGCGACAGGTTCATCAGCACCGCGCGACCCTTGCCGCGGGCGCGCTCCTGAACGGCGGGCATCTGGCGCACGGCGAGGTGGAAGCCGCTCTCATGCTTGAGGCAGGTGTTGCCCTTGCTGAGGAATTCCTCGTAGCTCTTCCACGAGTAGTTGGCGTCCTGGTCGACTTCGACCCAAAGTTTTTCGCCAAAGACATCACCGGCGCGCAGTGCCGGGTCGTGGCGGACGCCAAAAAGCTCGTCAAGCACGCCACCCTCGCTCCGGCCACGGCCGTGCTGGTCCCAGACGCCGGGCAGGTAGTCTGCGATCAGCGTGCCGCCGCGCTCGACGAAGGCGCGCAGGGCGCGCGCCTCGGCGTCGGACAGGCAGAGGCAGGCGGGCAGGATGAGCACGCGATATTCCGCCGGCACGCCGCGCTGGATGACGTCGACGTAGCTGAGAAAGTTGTACTGGAGGCCAGCGTCGCGCAGCAGGTTCTCCCAGGCGCGCCGGACATGGGTGGCGCTGGCCAGGCGCTCGTCGGCATTGCGGTTCACCCAGGTCTTGCCGTGTGCCTCGGCGTCGAGGATCCAGCCTAGCTGGAGGCTGGCGTGGCTGTAATAGAGGGCCACGCCATCGTGTTTCCATGTGGCGCCGCGCATCAGGGGCCCGATCTTCTCCGCCGCCTCGCGGTAGGTGGGCGCGACCTGAGCGTGCCAGTCCTTCGGGGTCTTGCCGTCGAACCAGTCCTGCACCCAGCCGATGAAGCCGCGGTTGCCGTGGGCGAGGTAGTACCAGGTCTGCCAGATGCTGTCGGCGACACTCTTGTGAAAGTGGGTCGTGACCGCCGGCAGGGCGTTGCCGGGATTGAACGAGCGGATGACCGCCTGCGAGGAGCCGAGGTTGTAGCTTTCAATGAACTGCACCTTGCGCATCAGCTTGGCGTAGTCGTAGCCGCCGAAGGCGTTGGGCGACTGGCCGCCGACGATGCCGCAGGGCGTGTCGGGATCGAGCGAGTTGGTGAACTCGACCAGGCCGCCGAGAAAGTTGCACCAGTGCGAGTCATTGAAGCTCCACTGGTCCATGAGCGGGCTTGCATCAAACTCGGCGATGTTCCAGTCCTTCAACTTGCCGCGGAGGTCCTCATACGTGTGCCAGCGGTCGCGCTTGGGCGCGCGACCGGCCCCGTAGACCGACTCCAGCCAGCGCGGGTAGGCACTGTCGTCATCGGTCACCCGCCACATGGTGGGATGGACGAAGTGGCCCCAGGAAACCTCGTCGTCGAAGGCGTAGGCAGCGCGCAGGGGCGAGCCCTTCACATTCGCCACGCGCGGGCGTATGAATGCCTCGCGCAGGCGCTCGGCGGTGGCCTCGTTGAGTGGCACAAGGCGCACGCCATTGCCATGCAGGGCATCAAGCTGGTTCTTGTCCCTGCCGCCGCCAGAGAGGTGCAGGCTGCCCTTGCCGGCGAGGTGATCGACATAAAAGCGCAGCTGGTGAGCCTCAATCCAGTCGAGGCGGCCCGTCTTTGCGCCACCGGGCAGGGCAATTTGGCCGTGATCGATGAAGGCTCCGTTGTAGCCGTGCCCGCGGCTCCACTGTCCCGCCGTTGCGTCATAACCGATCGTCCACTGGTGGGTCCAGGGCATGTAGGTCCAGGAGGGCCAGGCTTTCAGCGCCCACTCCTTGTCCTGGCGCACCGGCCGGAAATCCTCCGAGGTGCGCAGGTAGGTCTCGTAGGGGTCGTCGGCGAGGGCGGCAGTGGTCAGCAGCAGGGGCAGGAAACGCGGGGGCATGCCGGCCATACGCGGTGATGCGCCCGGCTTTTTCCGGCGACCGGCCTCCGGGGTTGTCAAAGTCACGCCACCCCGTATTTTCCGGATCCCTCCATGCCCCGAGTCTACATCAAAACCTACGGCTGCCAGATGAACGAACGCGACACCGAACAGGTGTCGCAAATGTTCGTCGAGCGCGGCTACACGATGACGCCGTCGGATGAGGACGCCGATGTCGTTCTCATCAACACCTGCTCGGTGCGCGACCAGGCCGAGCAGAAGGCCCTGGGCAAGATGGGCATGGCCCGGCGCCGGCGCGTGCCGCTGGTCACCGGCTTCATGGGTTGCATGGCCCAGAGCCGCGGTCCGGAGTTGGTCAACACGGCCAAGGTCGACCTCGTCGTTGGCACCCAGAAGTATCACCGGGTGGTGGACTACGTCGACCAGATCATCCGCGCCAAGGAGGAGCGGCAGATGGACGATGAGCGTTTTTCAATCGTCGACGTCGAGGAGGAGGAGGCCTCGCAGAACGCCATCCGCGACCACGCCCTGAAGGACCGCCAGGGCAGCGCCTTTGTCAGCATCATGCAGGGCTGCAACATGAAGTGCACCTTCTGCATCGTTCCTTACACCCGCGGCGGCGAGCGAGCACGGCCGATTGGCGACATCGTCGAGGAGGTGCGCCGGCTGGCCGACCGCGGCGTCAAGGAGGTCACGCTGCTCGGCCAGATCGTCAATCTCTACGGCCGTCACGAGTTTCCTGCGGTCGGGGGCAAAAGCCCGTTCGTGCAGCTGCTCGAGGCCGTGCATGAGGTGCCGGGCATCCAGCGCATCCGCTTCACCAGCCCGCACCCGATCGGCTACAAGAAGGATCTGATCGAGGCCTTCACCTACCTGCCCAAACTCGCCGAGCACGTCCACCTGCCGGTACAGAGCGGCAGCGACGCGATCCTCAAGCGCATGCACCGCCCCTACACGGCGGCCAAGTTCATCGATCTGGTCGAACGCATCCGCTCCGCCCGGCCGGGCATCGCCATCAGCACCGATGTCATTGTCGGTTTCCCGGGCGAGACCGAGGTCCACTACCAGGAGACGCGCGCCCTGTTTGAACAGGTGCGCTTCGACAACGCCTTTGTTTTCCGCTACTCAAAGCGCCGCGGCACCCCCGCCGCGGAGATGGAGGAGGCCCTGCAGGTGCCCGAGCGGATCAAGGAGGAGCGCAATCAGGACCTGCTGGCCCTGGTCAACGCCCATGCCCTGCCGCGCTACGAGGAACTGGTGGGTCAGCGGGTCGAAATCCTCTGCGAGGGGCCGAGCAAGACGACTGAGACCCGCCTGATGGGGCGGACCCGGACCAACAAAATCGTGGTTTTCGAGGGAGATGCCGCCCGGCTGACCGGCGAGATTTTTGAGGTGAACGTGCGCAGTCACCACCATTTCACCCTTTACGGGGACGCGCTGACCCTGCTTTGAGCGGGGGTAGGGGACGGAGAGGATTCCCGATCCCCCCTTTTCTGGCATTCTCCCTGCTTGCGCTTTTCCCCGAACGGTACAAACTACCCGCCCCTCCGGCCGGACGGTCGTCGTCCGGCGCGGGGTTTTTCGCTTCCATGAAATATCCCCATTACGACCAGGACATCCCCAACGAAGGCAGCCTGCATCTCATTGAGAATGAGAAGGATGCCTGCGGCGTCGGCTTTGTGGCCAACATCCATGGCAAACGCAGCCGCGAGATCCTGGACATGGCGATCTGTGGCGTCTGCAGTGTCCAGCACCGCGGCGCGGTCGATGCCGACCGGGTCACGGGCGACGGCGCCGGCGTGCTGACCCAGATCCCCTATGAGGTGCTGATGCCTGAGGTCGAAAAGCTCGGCCACGCTCTCGACCACCCCCTCGACCTAGCGGTAGGCGTCTTCTTCCTGCCGCACGACCCGATGGAGCAGATGCGCATCCACATGATGACGGAGAGCATCCTGCGCCTGCGCAAAATCGCCGTGCTCGGCTGGCGCGACGTGCCGGTTAACCCGAATGAGTTGGGCGAAAAGGCCCGCCGCACGATGCCGCACATCCAGCACCTGTTGTTGGAGCGGCCGGCGGACATGGGCGACAACGAGTTCGAGCGCACGCTCTACCTCGTCCGCCGAGAACTGGCGATCAAGGCACGCGAGCAGAAGATGACGAACTTCTACGTCGCCTCGCTCTCCCACCGCACCATCGTCTACAAGGCGCTGCTGCTGCCCTCCTCCCTGCAGAAGTTCTACACCGACCTCCAGCAGGACGAGTTCGACACTTCGCTGGCGCTTTTCCACCAGCGCTTCTCGACCAACACCTTCCCGACCTGGGCGCTCAGCCATCCCTTCCGGATGCTGGCCCACAACGGCGAAATCAACACCGTGCGCGGCAACCGCAACTGGCTGGCCAGCCGCACGAGCGACTTCGAGCACGAGTTCTGGGCCAACGAGGAGCACCTGCTCAAGCGCCTGCTGGACGTCAACACCTCCGATTCCGCCAGCCTCGACCAGGCCCTCGAACTGCTCGTGCTGAGCGGCCGCAGCCTGACCCATGCCCTGGCGATGCTGGTGCCCAGTGCCTACGGCATCGACCCGACCACCTCGCCCGAACTCAAGGCCTTCTACGAGTTCCACTCCTGCTTCAGCGAACCCTGGGACGGTCCGGCCGCCCTGGTCATGACCGATGGCACCCGCGTCGTGGCCGGTCTTGACCGCAATGGCCTGCGTCCGAGCCGCTGGAAGCTCACCGAGGACGGCATCTTCGCCCTCGGTTCCGAGGTCGGCATCATCCATCTCGATGACGCCAGGGTGATCCGCAAGGGCCGCCTCGCCCCCGGCGAAATCCTTGAGGTCGACACCCAGAAGGGCCGCCTGCGTTTCAACGACGAGATCAAGGCCGAACTCGCCGCGCGCCAGCCTTACGGCGAGTGGCTGAAGAACCGCACCCGTCTCACCGCCCAGGCCCCGAATCCGCCCGCGGGCGACCTTGACATCCTGACGTTGTCCCAGCGCCAGGCGGCTTTCGGTTGGACCAAGGAGGAACTCGACTTCACCCTCGTGCCGATGCTGCAGAAGGGCGAGGAGAACATCTATTCCATGGGTGACGATGTTGCGCTGTCGGTGTTGTCGACCCGTCCGCGCCTGCTGCCGAGCTACTTCAAGCAGGCCTTCGCCCAGGTCACCAATCCGCCGATCGACCCCATCCGCGAGCGCGCTGTGATGAGCCTTGAGGTTGTTCTTGGCTGGCAGCGCAACTTGCTCGACGAGACGCCCGACCATGCCAGGGTCGTCCACCTCGACAGCCCCTTCCTGTTCGAAAACGAGCTGGAGACCCTCAAGAATCTGCCGGAGTTCCCCTGCCAAACCCTCGACATCACCTGGCCGGTGGCCGAGGGCACGGCCGGGCTGAAAAATGCCCTGGTCCGGCTCTGTCACGAGGCTGGCCGCGCCGTCCAGGACGAGGTGCGCATTCTGATTCTCAGTGACCGCGCCGTGGATTCAGGTCGCGCCGCCATTCCCGCCCTGCTCGCCGTCGGCGCCGTGCATCAGCACCTCAACCGCAAGCAGGTGCGCATGCGCCTGAGCCTGGTGGTCGACACCGGCGAGGCGCGCGACACCCATCACATGGCGACGCTGTTCGGCTTCGGCGCCTCTGCCGTCTGCCCCTACCTTGCCTTTGAGACCGCCCGCGAGGCTCTTGAGGCCGACAAGACCGCGAAAAAGCCGCAACTGGAGGGCGTCGATTACCCCAAGGCGCTTGGCAACTTCCGCAAGGCGCTGGAGAAGGGCGTGCTCAAGATCATGAGCAAAATGGGCATCTCGGTGCTCAGCAGCTACACCGGCGCACAGATTTTTGAAGCCGTCGGCATTGGCAAGGAAGTCATCGACTTCTGCTTCACCGGCACGCCCTCGCAAATCGGCGGCATCGGCTTTGCCGAGATTGCCGAGGAGGCGCTGGCCCGCCACGTGCTCGGCTTTGGCCAGCCTGTGCCGGATGCCGGCACGGCCCCTGTTGATCTTGGCGATCCCGGCTTCTACCGTCCGCGCCAGAAGGGTGAGATGCACGCGATCACCGGTCCGGTCATCAAGAACTTCCACACTTTCGTCAAGACCGGTGCGCCAGAAGACTACCAGAAGTACGTCGCGGCGCAGCTCGAAAACACCCCGGTGGCGCTCAAGGACCTGCTGGAGTTTGTGCCCAGCAGCGACGGCCCGATCCCCATCGACAAAGTGGAGCCGATCGAGGACATTCGCCAGCGCTTCACCACGGCGGCGATGTCGCTTGGCGCCATCTCGCCCGAGGCCCACGAAGCGCTCGCCATCGCCATGAATCGCATTGGCGGCAAGTCTGATTCGGGTGAGGGTGGTGAGGATCCGAAGCGTTTCCGGCCCTACGAAAATGGCGACTGGGCGAACTCGAAGATCAAGCAGGTTGCCTCCGGCCGCTTTGGTGTCACCGCCGAGTATCTGAGCAGCGCCTGGGAGATCGAGATCAAGATGGCCCAGGGCGCCAAGCCCGGCGAGGGCGGTCAGCTGCCTGCGCACAAGGTCAACCGCATGATCGCGCGTCTGCGCAACACGACGCCGGGCGTCACGCTGATCAGCCCGCCACCGCATCACGACATTTACTCGATCGAGGACCTGGCCCAGCTCATCCATGACCTCAAGGAGGTCAACCCGCGCGCCCGCGTCTGCGTCAAGCTTGTCGCCGAAGCCGGTGTCGGCACCATCGCCGCCGGTGTCGCCAAGGCGAATGCCGACATCATCCTCATCTCAGGCCACGATGGTGGCACGGGCGCCAGCCCGCTGTCCTCGATCAAGTACGCCGGCCTGCCCTGGGAGCTCGGCCTGGCCGAGACCCAGCAGGTGCTCATGCTCAACGGCCTGCGCGAGCGCGTTACGCTGCGCACCGACGGTGGTTTGCGCAACGGTCGAGACATCGCCATCGCGGCCATGCTCGGCGCCGAGGAGTTCAATTTTGGCACCATTGCCCTCATCGCCCTTGGTTGTGTCTACGTGCGCCAGTGCCACCTGAACAACTGCCCGGTGGGCGTCGCCACCACCGACCCGAAATTCCGCGCCAAGTTCAAGGGCAAGCCCGAGAACGTGGTCAACTTCTTCAACGGCGTCGCCCACGAGGTGCGCGAGATCATGGCCCAGCTTGGCGTCGCCCGCATGGACGACCTGATTGGCCGTCCCGAGTTCCTGCGCCAGCGCCAGGTGCCCGGCCACAAGAAGGCCAACCTGATTGACCTCAGCCGCGTGCTCAAGGACGTCGGCAAGGAGCTCGGCCAGGATGCTCCGCGCATCTGCCTGATGAACCAGAACGACGGACTCGACGCCCACCCGCTCGACGACCGCATCATTCAGAACGCCCAGTTCGCCATCCGCGACAAGGCGAAGGTCATGCCGCTGCACTACGAGATCAAGAACACCTTCCGCAACATCGGCACCAAGCTGAGCGGTGAGATCGCCTTCCACCACGGCAACCATGGCCTGCCGGCGGGCAGCGTCGACGTCACCTGCGAGGGCAGCGCCGGTCAGAGCTTCGGCACCTTTCTTTGCGGTGGCATCAAGCTGACCCTCGTCGGCGAGGCCAACGACTACGTCGGCAAGGGCCTTTGCGGCGGTGAGATCATCATCAAGCCCAGCCCGAAGGTGCACCCGGACTTCAAGTCGTGGGAAAACAGCATCCTCGGCAACACGGTGATGTACGGTGCCACCAGCGGTCGCCTGCATGCCGCGGGCCGCGCCGGCGAGCGCTTCTGCGTGCGCAACTCCGGCGCCACCGCCGTCGTTGAGGGGATTGGCGACCACGGGTGTGAGTACATGACCGGCGGTGTTGCCGTGGTTCTCGGCAGCTTCGGCAAAAACTTTGGCGCCGGCATGAGCGGAGGCGTTGCCTACCTGCTCGACGAGCAGGGCACCTTTGGCCAGCTGCACAACCCGGAGATGATCAAGGGCGAGGCCGTCACCGACCCCGAGGACGTCAACCAGCTGCGCAAGCTGGTCGCCGATCACCAGGAACTTACCGGCAGCCAGCGTGCCCGCGAAATCCTGGGCCGCTGGGACGAGTGGCTGCCCAAGTTCATCAAGGTCGTCAGCAAGGCAGAGCCGGTGCAGGTTCCGCCGGAGGATGAACCCGCCGTTGAGCCGGAGCCGGTCAAGGCCTGAAACTCCACCCCTTCCACGCCCCCCGGTTCGCAAGGAGCCGGGGGCGTTGCAGCTTCAGGCAGCGCTGGTCAGCTCGCCAAAGCCGCAGAACACAGCCGAGTCGCCGGGCGGTGTCTCGGACAGCGTGCCGTCGTGGTCGAGGAAATGGCGACAGACCGCGTCGAACTCCTCCGGGGTGGCCACCCGGCGGATCTGGAAGTCGAAGTCGCGGTCGGTGCCGGCGGCGATGAAGCCGAGGTAGCGCTTCATTTTCTGCACATGCTTCGCCGGGTCAAAGCGGTCCTGGAAGGCGGCGGTGAGATCGTAGAGATCGCGGATGTAGGCCAGCAAGTCGCGGCTGCGCGGCCGGGCCGTCTCGCGGCCTTCCAGAACAGCGCGCAACCGCTCGAAAATCCAGGGATGCCGGATGGCTCCGCGTCCGATCATGAGGCCGGCCGCATCGGTGCGGCGCAGGTAGGCAAGACCGGTGGCAGTGTCGACGACATTGCCATTGGCAATGACCGGGCAAGGCAGGGTGGCGACGGCGGCGGCGACGCATTCCGGGTGAACCGCGGTCTTGTAACCCTCGCGTACCGTGCGGCCGTGGATGGTCAGGCCGTCAAGGGCGTGTCGGCGAAAGATCTCCAGCAGGCGCGGGAATTCGTCCGGGCTGTCGAAACCGACGCGGCATTTCACCGTGAAGCGTCCACGCACGGCCTCGCGCATCGCGCCGAGCAGGGCGTCGATCCGTTCCGGGTGGCGCAGCAGCCCGCCGCCGGCGTCCTTGCGGCAGACGATCGGGGCCGGGCAGCCGAGGTTGAGATCGATGCCGGCAACGGGATGCCGCTCCTCCAGCTCGCGCGCGGTGCGGACCAAGGCGGGGATGTCGCGGCCGATGAGCTGGGCGATGACGGGGCGGCCGGTGTCGTTTTCGGTGATTGACCGCAGGATGACGGGCTCCGGCCTGGAATCGGAAGTGACCCGGAAGTACTCGGTGACGAAGACGTCCGGTCCGCCGTAACGGGCCATGAGCCGGAAGAAGGGCAGGTCCGTCACGTCCTGCATCGGGGCCAGCACCAGCCCCGGCCGGTGGTTGGGCAACAGATCGCGCACGTCGTTTCAATACGGGAAAAGATGAACCGACGCAACCGGCGCGTGTTTTCTGCTCGACCGCAGCGAGGGGCTTGCCCTGACCCGGCGCCTGCGCTAAGCATCCCGCCCTCCCTCATGCGTCTTCTTCATCTCACGCCCGGCACCGGCAATTTCCACTGTGGGAGTTGCCTGCGCGACAACGCGCTGATCAAGGCGCTGCGCGTGCGCGGGCATGACGCCGTGATGGCGCCCCTCTATCTGCCGTTGGTCAACGATCGCGAGGCGGCCAGCCCGGAGATTCCCGTCCAGGTGGGCGGGATCTCGCTCTACCTCCAGCAGAAGCTGCCATGGACACGCCTCCTGCCACGCGCCTTCCATCGCTGGCTCAGCAAACCCGAACGCCTGCGCTTCGCCGCCCGTTTCATGGGCATGACCCGGGCTCGTGATCTCGGTGAGATGACGCTGGGGGCCCTCATCGGCGAGCAGGGGCCACAGTGGCCGGAGTGGCAGCGTTTGATCCAGTGGATTCGCGATGAGGCGCGGCCCGACGTGGTGTCCCTCTCCAACAGTCTGCTCATGGGGTTGTGTCCCGCCATCGAGCGCGATCTCGGCCTGCCGGTGGTCGTCTCTCTACAGGGCGAGGACGCTTTTCTTGACACCCTCATCGAGCCCTACCGCACCCGCGCCTGGGAGGCGATGCGTGCCAACGCCCGCCATGTGACCCGCTTTGTCGCTCCCAGCGGTTACTACGCCGATGTCATGCGTGAGCGTCTCGGCGTGAGCGAGGAGAAGATGGCGGTGGTCCACAACGGCATCGACAGCAACTCGTTCGGCACCGCCGACCCGGATCCAAACTGGCCGGTCATCGGCTACTTCGCGCGCATGATTCACGGCAAGGGCCTGACCACCCTCGTCGACGCCTTCATCGAGATTTGCCGGCGCGGCACGGTGCCGCGCCTGAAGCTCAAGATCGGTGGTGCCAAGACCCCGGGCGACGAAAAATACGTCGCCGGCCTGCAAATGAAGCTCCAGGAGGCCGGCTGCGAGTCGCGTGTCGAGTGGCATCCCAATGTCAGCTTCGCTGACAAGTTGAAGTTCTTCCGCAACCTCACCGTGCTGTCCGTGCCCGCCACCTACGGCGAGGCCTTTGGCCTGTACCTGCTCGAGGCGATGGCCAGCGGCGTGCCGGTGGTCCAGCCCGAGCACGGCGCCTTTCCGGAGATCGTGCAGCTCGCCGGCAGCGGTCTGCTCTGCAGGCCGGACGATGCCGTCGACCTGGCCGATGCGCTTGAGAGGCTGCTGCTCGACGACTACCAGCGTGAGCAGATGATCAATCGCGGCCTGCAGGGCGTGCGCAGCGAGTTCAGCGTTTCCCGCATGGCAGAGCGTTTCGATGCGGTGCTCGCCTCGCTGCGACCGGCCTGACCCACGCTCAGCGCTGGTAAACGATCGCGTCCATCGACTGCTCCAGCGCAAGGTCGCGCAGGATGGGTTCCAGTTCCGGCAGTGCCGCTGCGGCGCGCACCTGCGGCAGGTGCATGAGGCCGGCGAAATCCCGTCTTTCGATCGCCTGGCGAACCTTCAGGTCCTTGCCGAGGTTGACGATGTCCGGGTGGTTGAGTGCCTGGGCCGTCTGAGGGCCGCGCTGGGCGAGTTCCTGCCAGACCCGGCCATCGGGCCAGAGGATGAGCAGGCGGGCAAGGTTGGCGCGCGCGCGCAGGTCGTAGGGGTCGAGACGGGCGGCGACCTGTCCGAGGCTGCTGCGATCGACCTGCTGGCTCAACTGGTGGATCCAAGCGGTGAGACGGTGGCCGATGGGTTCGCCCTGCTGTTGGACCTCGGCGGCGTTTTCCATCCCGAACAGGCCGCCGGTGACGCGCAGTGTCAGCGCGCTGGCCCAGATCAGGAAGCCGGAGGGGATCAGGCTGATCAGGCCACCCTTCCAGCCGGTGAGCCCTCCCAGCAGGCCAAGCAGGCCAAGGCCGGCCAGCAGGTGGACGAGGCTGCGGCAGAGCAGGTAGGTGAGCAGGCCGGCCGCCACCGAAAAGAACAGCAGGCGGTCGCTGCTCATGCTGGCGCCGAGTGTGCCAAAAACCTCGGCACGATGCTGGAAGACGAACATGCCGGCCAGCACCGAAAGGGCAAGGCTGACCATGCTGACGATCTGGCGCAGGACACCACGCGCCATGGCCATCCCGGCGAGGAAGGCCACCAAGGCCGCGCCACCCGCCGTCACGTAGGTGCCGGCCGGCGCATGCTGCAGGCTTTCCAGCAGGCGGCTGAAGTCAGGCGGGTTCAATCAATGGGCACCAAACGCCCGAACCCGCGTGGCCGCAAGCAGGTTTCCACCCCGCTTGCCCTGCACGCGCTTCGGCACCATGCTGATCGCCATGCACTGCCATCCTGTCCGCCGCTGTGAGTTGGACGTTCCCGACTGGGAGCGTGCCGCGGTCCTAAGTGACTTTCTCTTTCCGTGGGAGAACCGGCCGGCCCCGGCCACGGAGTTCCGAGCCGTGCACGATGGCGTTCATCTGCATTTCCGCTTCGATTGTGTCGATGCCGATCTTGTGTTGGCTGAGGGTGATTCGCATGCCCGTGTCCTCGGTTCGGATCGTGTGGAGCTTTTTTTTGCGGCCGACATGGGGCTCGACCCCTACTACTGCTTTGAGATGGAACCGCGGGGGGCCGTGCTTGCTTACAGGGGCAGGTTTCACCGGCAGTTTGACTGGGATTGGTCGGCTCCGGATCTGCGGCTTCAGACCTGGCTGGGCAAGGGGGGCTACCGTGTCGAGGGGCGCCTGCCGCTGGCCGATCTGCGAGCCCTGGGTGTGCTGCGGCCGGGTTCGGGCAAGCTGCTCACCGGAGTGCACCGCGGCGAGTTCGGTCATCGGCCCGATGGCAGCGTGCAGCCTGGATGGGTGACATGGGTGGATCCGCAGACCGAGCGACCGGATTTCCATGTGCCTTCGGCCTTTGGCATCCTGGAATTGGAGGCGCTGGTCTGAGGCGCGGTTCGTTCAGAACGCCGTGGCGCTGCCGACAATGCGATAGCTGCCGCCTTCCGGCGCCGGGGAGATGAGGCGATCAAGTGCGGTGTCGGTGGCCTGTGCGGCCGGTGAGACGGTGTTCCACGTTTCGCCATCCCCGCTCCATTGCACGGCATAATGCAGGCCGCGGTGGCCGGTCCAGGCCACGCGCACACCGCCTTCCTCAGGACTGACGGTCGGTGTCAGCGGTTCGCTGAGGATGCTGCCATCCCAGTACTTCTTTGCCAGAACCCAGGCGCGTTGACCGGCCTCGGCACCGACGAGGCGGCCATGGTAATCGTCCTCGCTGACATGGATGCCGCCAAAGCGGCGCGACAGTCCCGCCTGATCCGCGGCGTCAAAATAACTCGCCCACTGGAGCACCACCGTTTGTGAAGGACCGCGTTCAAACACCAGATACTGGTTCTTGCGGGCGATGAAGCTGCCCATGCCACCGGGAAACCAGGGCGAACCCGTGCAGGCGGTGAGCACCTCGGCGGCGGCGCGACTGAAGGTGCTGTGGCCGGAGATGTAACCCGGGAAGGCGGGGGTGTTGAAGGTTTTGCGCTGGTAGGGAATCCATGCCAGCGCGCGCATCCAGCGCACCCGGCTGGTTTGCCTTTTGCGGTCGGCCGGTTCGCCCGGCCAGGAGTGGACGACGATCTCGCCCGGCTCCGCCGCGCCATGGTGGCGGCCACCGGGTGCGGCCGTCTCGGCCGTGACCAACTCGACCACACCCGGCTCGAGCGGCAGGCCGTCGGGATGGTAGGAGGGCAGTTCGGGGTCGGAGCTTTGGCCCAGGGTGGCCAGGTGGCGAATCATGGTGATCGGCCGCGGGCCCTCATAGTAGCGCTTGAGTGACCAGGCGGCACAGGCGGCATCATGAGTGGCGGCACTGAGGGCAAAGTAGAGTTTTACATCCCATTGCAAGCGGTCGACCTCCGGGCCCTCGCCGCCGATGCGGTGCTCGAGGCGCCTGCTGTCGCTGACCTGATTGGCGATCTTGTGCCAGTGCCCGGGCGGGGTTTCCGAATCGGGGCCGTCGGCCCAGTATTCGGCCAGCACCCGCGCAAAGTTGCCGAGTTCGACCCGGTTCGGCCGATACGGTTTGCCGGTCACCGGATTGACCGCATGGCCATTGCCACTGTCCTCGCCGAGCGGGTTGTTGCCGTAGCCTCCGAGGCCCGGCGAGATGTCGATGATCTCCGTGCTGTTGAGCCGGCTTGAGGCCCAGAGCACGTCGAGTGCCCCCTGCTTGTATTCCGCGTCCGTGGCGCTTCCAAACAACGAGGGGCCCGCACCCGGATCGATCCATGGCAGGCCGGGCGCGGTGCGCGTCAGGGCGAAGGGCCGGGTGTTCAGCCAGGTGACGCCGACAAAGGTTTGCAGCAGTTCTCCGGGAAACTGGTTCTGGGTCTCGGGATTGTCGAAGGCGAGGGGTTGCCAGCGGTTTGGGTCGGTGCCGGCAGGTATGCCAGCCTTGGCTGAACCGCCTTCCAGAACAATCAGCTCCGGTTGTGGATTGACGTAGGACGGGTCGCGGTAGCCGCCGGACTGGTTGGATCCATCGGTCAGGCCCCAGGCAAGGATGGCGGCGGCGATCCGGTTGCCGACCGCGGCAGCCGAGTTCCCCGTGGTGCCGGTGTTGGCCGGCGAGTAGCCGAGGCCGCGCAGGCGCTTGTCGAGACGCTGGGCGGTCACCGACGCGCTGAAGGAATTCAGGTAGCGGCTGCGCAGCACACGGTAGGCCGCGTAGCTGATCGCCTCGCGGCGCGCGGTTTCGATGTCCTTGAGGCTGATGATGCTGAAGCGCGGACTCGCCATGTAGCGGCGCAGGGTCGCCGCGGCACTCTCCAGGCCTGGCAGGCCGCTTGCCGCCAGCGTGCGCAGGAAGGCCGCCGTCGTCTGCATGTCCTGCTGACGCTGGGCGAGCAGGTCCGCCGGCGTCACCCGCTCGTGGTGCAGGCAGCCCACCGCCGCGCTGTCATAGGTCGCCCAGGCGTTGTACATGGCGGTGGCGACATGGAACAGGTTGCGCGCGTGCACCGGTGGATTGGGCCGGTCGATGCGGATGGCGGCGAGATTTTCCTCGTTCCACAGGCGCGCGGTCGACAGTGCCCCAGGGCAGGCCGGGGCGAGTCCAAGAAGCAGCAGCGCCGGCAACAGGCATCGCCAGGGTAGATTCGACCGTCTCATCCGGGATCAAGGTGACCGAAGGCGGGCCGGGAAACAAGGGCAATCGGCGGTCGCCGGATTTCCCCTTGGCACCCGCCTCTCCACGGGGCATAGCTGAAGGCCCATGCTCGACATCACAGGACAACGCATCGCCGTCCTCTTTGGCGGACCCGGTTCGGAACGGCAGGTTTCGGTCAAAACGGCGGAAAGCGTCATGGCGGCGCTCGGCTCTCTCGGCGCCGAGGTGCTGCCCGTCGATGTCACCGGCCCGGACTTCGACTGCCCGGGTGATGTCCTGATCGCCATGAACCTGATTCATGGCACCTTTGGCGAGGACGGCCAGCTGCAGACCCTGCTCGAGACGCGCGGCATCCGCTACACCGGCGCCGGTGTGACCGACAGTCGCACCGCCTTCGACAAGTCACTCAGCAAGGCCCGCTTTCTTGCCGCCGGCGTGCCGACCCCGCGCGCCCAGGATTACCCGCTCGATGGCAGCATGGCGCGCGCCATCGAGTTGCCGCTCGTCTCCAAGCCGCCGCGCGAGGGCTCCAGCGTCGGGGTGCGCATCGTGCGCACCGAGGCCGAATGGCGGGATGCTCTGGAAGA
>JBIJBO010000196.1:0-5983 GCA_044345215.1 Prosthecobacter sp.
TCGCAGTGACACCGTCGTAGGTGTTGGTGTTGCTCAGGATGGCCATGCGTCCCGCACCCTCCTTGATCAGGTTGCGGGTGACCAAGCCGTCGGTGATGTCGCCTGCAAGCGTGAGGTTGGCGAGCGTGGCGGTGCCATTCCCCAGAATGTCGAAAACATTTGTCTGGCCTGTCAGCGTGGTGTTGCCGGCAAAGCGCAGCATGTGGCTGTTGCCTGTGGTCACGCGCAGAACGCCGCCGTCGAAATTGAGGGCGTTGAGGACATGCGTGACACGGTCGTTTGCGCCGCCGATGAAATTGCGATCGACGTTAAGCGCGGCACCGCCGCGGACGTAAACATCACTGTTGAACGCGTAGTTGACGGTCGTGTCGGAACCGCTGCCGTTGTTGTTCAAGCTGAACACCGCCAAATCCTGGCGGCCCGTGCCATTGAGAATGATGCCGCCCGTCCCCTCCCCCAAGGAGTTGGAATCCCCGTTGTTGCCGCCGAGATTGAGCGTGCCAAAGTTGACGATCCAATTGCCCGTGTAATTGCCGAGTGCGGAAGCCGCATTGATGTTCAAGCGCAGGGCTCCGGCCCCGTTTTTGATGGTGTCGCCGGCACCACCGTACGATACGGTGGCATTGGTCACACCATTGACGTCCAGGATGCCCGTGTGAATGTTCCAATCCGTTGAGTCCGTGAGCAAAAGCGGGGCCTGCCAGACGTCCGTGGCGCTCCCGAGCTTGGTGACAAAGGCGTTGCCGGTGGTGTTGTTCAAGGTCAAGGTCTGGTTGCCGGCAAAGGTAAATACCTGTCCGCCCAAGAGATCGCCCATGACTAGCCCGCCCAAGGTGATCGGCGCGTTGAGCGTCACCGAGCGGTTCGTGGTGATGTCATTGCGAAAAATGGCGACGTCGCCGATCGCATTGGGAATGACACCATCCTGCCAGTTGGCCGGCGCACCGGTCCAGTTGCCCGCGTTGTTGAGGATCCAAGTGCCCGTGGCGGCATGAACACCCGTGGCCCAGACACTGAACAGGCCCAACAGAAGACAGGTGCAGGGCACGCGCAGGTGGACGCGAAACCATGGAAGCAAGCGGCTTTTTTTCATGAAAAGGAATGGGAAATGGATGCTAAAACATAGCAGCGCACACCAGCGGACTGGTGGGCGTTGCGGTGTGAAGGCGCGGGCAGGGTTGGTCTAGGCGAAAATAAAGATTTCGAGCTATAAAAACAGCAATTCAGAAATCTTGCCAAGCACAAACTGGCAGAATCATGAATTTCTACGATTGAAGGCAAGCCTCTCAGGTCGAACGGGAAGATCAGAATCTCGTAAAAAGAACTCCGCCCCCTCAGATTCAGTCAACCTAGGCACAAGCTCCTCGGCGCCGGACCATCGGGATCGACCCGAAGAGGGCTAAAACAGATCATGGACCCCTCGGGGTGTCAGATCCTCAACCCCCTTCGGAAACATGCGTCTGCGATGCGTCAAAATTTCAGGGTCTCCCTCCGTGACAAGAACCACGTGCTCGTAGTGGGCACTGGGCTTGCGGTCCAGAGTGACGACCGTCCATTCATCGGCAAGGATGCGCGTCTTGCCAGTGCCGAGGTTGATCATCGGCTCGATGGCGAGGGTCATGCCCGCCTTCAGGCGCGGACGCGCGCCCTTCTGCCCGTAATTCGGCACCTGCGGCTCCTCGTGAAGCTTGCGGCCAACCCCATGACCGACGAATTCGCGCACGACGGTGAAGCCATGCGGGGTGACATGGTTTTCGACCGAGTGGCAGAGATCGCCCAGCATCCAGCCGTCGCGGGCAAAGTTGATCGCCACATGCAGGGATTCCTCGGTGGCCGCCATCAGGCGCAGCGTCTCACGGTCCACTTCGCCAACCGGCACGGTCAGGGCGTTGTCGCCGATCCAGCCCTGATACTCGATGCCGACGTCGATCTTGACGATGTCGCCATCCTGGATCACACGCGGCCCGCCAATGCCGTGCACGACCTCCTCGTTGATCGAGATGCAGATGTGGCCCGGGAACTTCCGGTAGCCAAGGAAGGCGCTTTTGCAGCCGCGCTCCTTCATGACAGCGGCGGCGAAGCGGTCGACCTCGCCGGTGGTGATGCCGGCGCGGACCTGCGCGGCGGTCTCAAGCAGGATGTCACGCGCGAGTCCGCAGGCGACGCGGATGCCCTGCTGCTGGGCACCGTGACGGATGGGGATCTTGCCGGCGAGCATGAGCTTACTTGCCGGCAATGAACCAGGCGACGCCGATCAGGGTCATGATGGCAATGGCGATCCACAGGCGGACCAGGGTGGTGGCATCAGCCACCTTGCCAGTCTGCTGGATTCGGTCAAAGCGGCCGCGAATGCGCCCCTTCTTCAGGAAGCCGTCGTAATGGCTTTGAAGCAGGTGCGTCTCGACCTGGCGCATGACGTCGAGCACGACACCGACCAGAATCAGCAGGCTGGTGCCGCCGAAGAACTGGGCGGTCTGCGGAGCGATGCCCATGGCGCCACTGATGACACCCGGCATGACGTAGAGCAGGGTCAAAAAGATGGCGCCGGCAAAGGTCAGGCGGCTCATCGTGAAGTCGAGGAAATCGGCGGTGGGCTTGCCGGGGCGAATGCCCGGGATGTAACCGCCGCTCTTTTTCAGGTCCTCGGAGATTTGGGTGGGCTGGAACATGGTGGCAACCCAGAAGTAGCTGAAGAAAAAGATCAGTGCCGCGGAGATGGTGTAATAAATCCATCCGGAGGCGACCGCGGCGGAGAAGCGCTGGATCCAGCCGACATCAGGGAACATCGAAGAAATGATTTGCGAGGGGAAAAGCAGGATGGCCTGGGCGAAGATGATCGGCATGACGCCGGAGTAGTTGATCTTCAGGGGCAGATACTGGGTCTGGCCGCCGTAAACCTTGCGACCGACCACGCGCTTGGCGTATTGGATCACGATGCGCCGGGTGGCCTGGGTCAAGGCGATGACACCGGCGATGACAAGGACCATGAAGGCCAGCAGCATCACCAGCATGGCCGGCCGGGTCATGTCGCCGCCAACATTGCCGACATAGGTCTGCCAGACCTGCACTAGGGCGCCGGGAAGGTCGGAAACAATGTTGACGCAGATCAGCAGGGAGATGCCGTTGCCGATGCCACGCTCAGTGATCATCTCACCCAGCCACATCATCAGCATGGTGCCCGCGGTGATGGTGATGACAGTCGGCAGGACAAATTCGAAGAAGCCGTAGTTCGGCACCAGCGGACGCTGCAGACGGTCGATGACCTCCTGCAGGCCGCCTAGGAAGATGTTCTGGCCCGGGCTTTGCAGCGACTTGGCCAGCAAGTAGCCCTGAAACAGGCAGAGCGCGATGGTGGCGATGCGGGTGTACTGGGTGATCTTCTGCCGGCCACCGTCCTCGCGCGCCAGCTTGCTGAGCCGGGGCACGACGGCGGTGAGCAGCTGAAGCATGATCGAGGCGCTGATGTAGGGCATGATGCCCAGGGCAAAAATGGCGCAGTTGGCGAGACCGCCGCCGCTGAAAACGTTCAAGAGCGCCGCCACCTGAGCCGCGCCGGAGCTGGCATCGGAGGTGCGGCTGCTGACCCACTCGTCAAGAACCGTGGCATCCACCCCGGGGAGGGTGATGGCGGTGCCGACCCGGACGATGACGATCATCGCCAAGGTGAAGAGGATGCGGGACCTCAGTTCAGGGACTTTGAAGACGTTGGCAAAGGCGGAGATCATGAGAATGGGCTAAGAGAAAACGGGCTCGGCCAACTGACAACCCGGAAGGTTCGTCCGTGACCGGCCCGCTGGCGTGATGAAGGCTGTCGGGGGCTCAGGCGGCAATGCTGCCGCCGGCTTTTTCGATCTTCTCGCGGGCCGAGGCACTGACCTTGTCCACCTGAATGGTGAGCTTGCGGGTCAGTTCACCACTGCCAAGTATCTTGACGGCGTCGCAGCTGCGGTTGACGAGGCCCTTCTCGCGAAGGGCCTGCTCGTTGACGGTCGCGCCATCGTCGAAGGCGTTGAGATCGCCAACGTTGACGACTTCATACACGTCACGGAACATGGCATTGCTGAAGCCTTTCTTCGGCAGGCGGCGATGCAGAGGCATCTGGCCGCCTTCGAAGCCCGGGCGGATGCCCTTGCCGGCGCGGGCCTTCTGACCCTTGTGGCCCTTGCAGGAAGTCTTGCCGTGACCGGAGCTTTCGCCGCAGCCGATGCGCTTGCGGCGCTTCTTGGCTCCCGGGCGGGGTTGAACGTCGTGGAGTCTCATGAAATCAAATGGGGAATGGGGGTGGAGATGGGGTCTCAGAGAGCCTGGCGTTCACGTGGCGTCTTGCCGCGCGAGCGCAGGATCTCGTCCTTGGGACGAAGGGCACTGAGGGCGGCGAGGGTGGCCTTGACCACATTGGCATGGTTGCTGGAGCCGAGGGATTTGCCGATGACGTCACGGACGCCGGCCGCCTCAAGCACGGCGCGGGCACCACCGCCGGCGATGATGCCAGTGCCGGGAGCCGCAGGCTTCAGCATGATATGACCGCCGCCGTGTTCACCGACAACTTCATGCGGGATGGTGGCGTTGTCCAGATGGACGCGGCTCATCTTCTTGCGCGAGGCTTCCGTGGCCTTCTTGATGGCGTCCGCCACCTCATTGGCCTTGCCGAAGCCCCAGCCCACCCTGCCCTGCTGGTCGCCGGCGACGACGAGCGCCGAAAAGCTGAAGCGGCGGCCGCCCTTGACGACCTTGGCGCAGCGGTTGATGTGGACCACCTTCTCGATGGTATCCGGGCGGGAGTCGCCGGAAGATTCGCCGAAGGCGGGACTGAGAGTAGCTTCTGCCATAATGTGCGGGATCGGTGGAATTAGAATTTCAGGCCCTTTTCACGGGCGGCATCGGCGAGGGCCTTGACCTTGCCATGGTAGATGAAACCACCTCGGTCGAAGACCACTTCGGTGATGTTCAGGGCCAGGGCGCGCTCGGCAACGGCCTGGCCGACACGGGTGGCGGTGGCGACATTGGCGCGTGATTCGCCGAAGCCCTTCTCCTTGGTCGAGGCGGAAACCAGCGTGCGGCCGGCCTCGTCGTCGATGACCTGGGCATAGACGTTGGTGTTGGAGAAGTAGACGGCGAGACGGGGGCGCTTGGGCGTGCCCCGGAGGGTCTTGCGAATGCGGGCGTGAATGCGCTCGCGGGTCAGTTTGCGGTTCTTGACAGCCATGATGAGTCTCTCCTGTTGTTACTTCACACTCTTGCCGGCCTTGCGGCGGATCTGTTCGCCGGCGTAGCGCACGCCCTTGGCCTTGTAAGGCTCCGGCGGATAATAGGCGCGGATGTCGGCGGCAAGTTGACCGACGATCTGCTTGTCAATCCCCTCGATGGCGATCTTGGTGTTGTCGGCGACGGTCACCTTGACACCCTCTGGAATCGGGTGGAGGCGATCGTGCGACTGGCCGAGGCTGAGGTCGATGACGTTGCCCTTGACGGCGGCACGGAAGCCGACGCCATGAATCTCAAGATCCTTGCGGAAGCCCTTGCTGACGCCCTCGACCATGTTGCCGATGAGACGCTGGGTGGTGCCGTGCATGGCGCGGACGACACGGTCGTCATTGGCGCGGGTGACGCTAAGGGCGCCAGCCTCGCTGGCCACATTGATGCCGGCAGGCAGGGTCCAAGTGAGCTTGCCCTTGGGGCCCTCGACGAGGACGCTGCGGTCATCACCGATCTTGACGGTGACTTTTTCGGGCAGGGGGATGGGTTGTTTTCCAACGCGTGACATGATGATGAATCCTTGGTGGGGGTTACCAGATCTGGGCGAGCAGTTCGCCGCCGACCTTGGCCTTGCGGGCACGGGCGCCGGTCATGATGCCGTGCGAGGTGGAGAGGATGGCAATGCCGAGGCCGCCAAGCACTCGGGGAATCTCGTCGGTCGAGACATACTTGCGCAGGCCTGGCTTGCTGACGCGCGCCAAGTGGCGGATGACCGGGGATTTGCCCT
>JBIJBO010000063.1:0-19366 GCA_044345215.1 Prosthecobacter sp.
GGCCGTGGCAACAAGAATGGCGCGGGGACCGGCGTGCGCCTGCTCGCCTACCACATGCCGGAGAATGTCACCCAACCCTGGAACACGACGCTGATTCACGACGGCATGCACATGACCCACAATTTCGAGGTCGTACCCTCCCCCGCTCACGAGGCGGAAACCCTGCTGCTCGCCGGCAAGGAGGGCATCGTCCGGCTCACCCCGGGCGACGCCGGCTGGAAGGCGCAGTGGGTGTCCAACCACACCGAGGCAGGCCTGGACGGGGCTGGTGAGATCCGCTGGGGTGCCTTCGCCGGTGGCCAGCCCTACATCGCCACCGTCGAACCCATGCACGGTCACCAACTTGTCCTCTACACCCCGCCTGCCGGCGGCCCCAAGGACGGCCTGTGGGAGCGGCGCGTGCTGGATGAGACCCTCGTCGACGGCCACGCCCTCGCCTGCCACGACTACCTCGGCCTGAACAACCGCCAGATCGCCGTCGGCTGGCGCTCGATGCAGAAGGTCGGCCCACGCGTCGGCGTGAAACTGTTTTACACGACCAAGGAGGACGGCAACGGCTGGAAGCAGGACCTCATCGACGACAATGGCATGGCCTGCGAGGACCTGATGGGGGCCGACCTCGATGGCGATGGCGACACCGACCTGGTCGCCGCGGGTCGGCGATCAAAGAATGTCAAGATTTATTGGAACCAGCGCCGGCAGCCCTGACCCCCTTCCCTGACCGTGCCCGACTGGCTGATCCAGCACACCCTCTTCACCGGCGAGCCGCGCGTGTTTGTGCTGGCGGCCATCGCCGCGCTCTGCATCGGCCTGTCGAAAAGCGGCCTGTCCGGCACCGCCACTCTGAATGTGGTGCTGATGGCCCAGGCCTTCGGTGCCAAGGCCTCGGTCGGCCTGGTTCTGCCCCTGCTCATCGCCGCCGACCTGATGGGCTACATTCTCAACCGCCACGGCGGCAGCTGGCGCCAGGTCCTGCCCATGGCGCCACCCGCCATCGCCGGAGTCATCGCCGGCTGGCTGCTGCTCGACACCATCGACAACCAGGCCGCGCGCACCGTCATCGGCTGGCTCATCATCGGCCTGCTCGGCTTCCACCTGCTGCTGGAGCGCCGCCGCCAGGACCTGCTGGCGCTCACCGAGCACCGCGGCTTCGCCGGGACCCTAGGTTTCGGCGCCGGCGTCACCACCATGCTCGCCAACGCCGCCGGCCCGGTGATGACCGTCTACCTGCTGTCCCGCCGTCTGGAGAAAAAAGACCACCTCGGCGTCTTCAGCCGCTTCTTTCTCTTCATCAACCTCTTCAAAGTCCCCTTCTCCGCCAACCTCGGCATCATTCACCCGCAGTCGCTTGCCACCAACCTCGTTCTTCTGCCCGTGGTGGTGCTCGGCATCCTGCTCGGCTGGCAAATCCTCCAGCGCATCCCGCAGAAGGCCTTCGAACGCACCCTCTTCCTGCTCACTCTTCTGGCCGCTCTCTGGCTGGTGCTCGGCTGAGCAAAGAATCCTCCCCCCCGGCTTGACCGCGCGGCCGTGCCTTCTATGCTGATGCTCGATTTCCCCCATCCCCTCCGATGAACATCCACGAATACCAGGCCAAAGAACTGTTCCAGAAATTCGGCGTCGCCACCCCGCCCGGGCGTGTGGCCGCGACGGCGGAGGAGGCCGGCAAGATCGCGGAGGAACTCGGCGGCGCAGGCCTCGTGGTTAAGGCGCAGATCCATGCCGGCGGCCGCGGCAAGGGCACGTTCAAGAACGGCTTCAAGGGCGGCGTGCACGTCATCCACACCGCCGCCGAGGCCCAGGACATCGCCGGCAAGATGCTCGGCCAGACCCTGGTCACCCACCAGACCGGCCCGGAGGGCAAGCTGGTCAGCAAGGTGCTCATCGCCAAGTCGGTCGACATCGTCAAGGAATACTACTTCGCCATCCTCTTCGACCGCGGCAGCAGCAGCCACGCCCTCATCGCCAGCACCGAGGGCGGCATGAACATTGAAGAGGTCGCCGAGAAGACCCCGGAAAAGATCATCAAGGAATTCGTCAGCCCGGCCTTCGGCCTGCAGGCCTACCAGGCGCGCAAGATCGCCGCCGATCTCGGCCTGCGCGGCAAACTCGCCGCCCAGGCGACCAAGCTCTTCCTCTCGCTCTGGAGCCTCTACCTGAAGAGCGACTGCTCGCTCGTCGAGGTGAACCCGCTGGCCATCACCCGTGATGACCAAGTGGTCGCCCTCGACGCCAAGTTCAACTTCGACGACAACGCGCTCTACCGCCAGAAGGACGTCGTCGCCATGCGCGACACGACCGAGGAGGATCCGCGCGAGGTGGCCGCCAGCGAGTTCGGCCTCAACTACATCGGTCTCGACGGCAACATCGCCTGCCTCGTCAACGGTGCCGGCCTGGCCATGTCCACCATGGACATCATCAAGCTGCACGGCGGCGAGCCGGCCAACTTCCTCGACGTCGGCGGCGGCGCCACCAAGGAGCAGGTTGCCGCGGCCTTCAAGATCATCCTCGGCGATCCCAACGTGAAGGGCATCCTGGTGAACATCTTCGGCGGCATCATGGACTGCGACGTCATCGCCCACGGCATCATCGCCGCAGCCCAGGAGGTGTCGCTCAACATTCCGCTCGTCGTCCGCCTGGAGGGCAACAACGTCGACGCCGGCAAGGCCACCCTGGCCGCCAGCGGTCTGGCGATCACCAGCGCCGACGGCCTCACCGACGCCGCCCAGAAAATCGTCGCCGCGGTCAAGGGCTGATCCGGCTCCAGCTTGGCACACAACACTCGAAGGCGGCAGACCTCTGCCGCCTTCTTGCGTACGCGCAGTGGGCCGATGCGGGAGGTTGCTGGCAGGACCAAGGAGTCTGAGCCATCGGCTCGCTTCCTCCTCAACGATCCGCCGTCGTCTCCGATCGCACGCTGCGCATCCCTCCCTGGCAGCAGGGCTGCCGATGCCCAAAGCGGCAGGCAGCCTGCCGCAGTCCATGATCCTGGGTTGCGCCGCACGAGCAAGTTGAACAGGGGCCGCTTTCCCGCGGCACAGTCCATCTCCGATCTTCCATCTCCCATCTCCGGCGGCTTCGCCGCCTCGCTCAGACCGCGCGCTGCAGCTTGTCGTCGATGCGCGCGACCAGGGTGTCGAGCACCTCGCTGTTGCCGAAGCGCTCGATGACGTCGGCAAGGAAACCCTCGACGATCAGCTTGCGCGCCTCGCCGTCGGGGATGCCGCGCGCCTTGAGGTAAAAGAGTTCCTCGTCGGCGATCGGGCCGCTGGTGCTGCCGTGGCTGCACTTGACTTGGTCGGCGTTGATCTCCAGACCCGGCAATGAGTTGGCCTCGGCCTGCTCGCTGTTGAGCAGGTTGCGGCAGGTCTGGTAGGCGTCGGTGTAGTGCGCGCCCTCGTCGACAATGATCAGGCCACTGAACACCGAGCGCGCTTGGCCATAAAGAGCATTCTTGTAGAGGAGATCGCTGGTGGCATGCGGCGCCTTGTGGCGCTGCAGGGTGCGCTGGTCGACCACCTGATCACCGACCGGCATCGAGACGCTGAGCATGTCGCTGCGGGCGCCCTCACCGACGAGGTCACTGACGCTCTCGCTGCGGCTGAAAGCGGCGCCGAGTTGGACCTGAAAACTTTTCACCGCCGCATCGCGGCCGGCGCGGATGCCGGAGAGATGCAGGGCCTGGGCATCGTCGGCGAGTTCCTGGCAGGCGGCGTAGGTGATCCGGCTGCCCGGACCGCCAACAAGGTCGGCGATGGCAATGCTGAGACCACCCTCGCCCTCCAGACTGCGGTAGTGGTCGACCACACTGACCTGGGCGTTGTCCTCGGTGACAATGAGAGTGTGCGGAAAAATGGCCGCGTGGTCGCCAACGACCCAGTGGAAGATTTCGACGGGCTTCTCGATGACGACGTTCCTTGGCACCAGGATGACGGCACCAGCCTTGACATGGGCCAGGTGCAGTGCGGCGAACTTGCCCGAACCGAGCGGCAGGTCAGCCTTCATGAAATGCGGCTCAAGGGCCGGGCCATGGGTTTTCAGGGCTTCGGCAAAACTGACGCAGACGACACCGGCGGGCAGGCCGGCGGTGTCGGAATCGACGAGCGTGTCGTTGACGAAGACAAAACGCGCCGAGCGCTGATTCAGTCCCTCGGTGGCGGCGAGCGCGGCGGCGGTCTGCGCCGAGGTCGGCGCCTGGGCGGGCGCATGGTCGGCAAGTTCGATTTTTTTGGCACTCGAGTAGCGCCAGTTTTCATCCTTGAGACCCGGCAGGGGCAGGGCCTGGAATTCGATCCATGCGGCGTTGGAACGGTTCAGGAACCATTCGGGGGCGGCGTCGGCTGGGCGGGTGGGAGCGGTGGTGAGGAGGCCGGAAGACACGGGGGAAACGTCGAGAGTGGCGGACATGGGGAGAGATCGGTCGTTCGGGATCAGCCGACGCTGCCTTCCATTTCGAGGTCAATCAGGCGCTTGAGCTCGACGCTGTATTCCATCGGGAACTCTTTGACGAGGTCGTTGATGAAGCCGTTGACGCTGAGGCTCATCGCCTCGGCCTCGGTGAGGCCGCGCTGCATGAGGTAGAAAATCTGCTCGGCGCTGACCTGGCTGACGCTGGCCTCGTGCTGGGTGGCGTGCTGGTTGCCGCGCACGCTGATTGCCGGGTAGGTGTCGGTGCGGCTGTTCGGGTTGATCAGCAGAGCATCGCACTCGGTGTTGTTCTTGCAGCCCTTGAGGTGCTTCGGGATATGGACCAGGCCGCGGTAAGTCGCGCGGCCCTCGCCGATGGAGATCGACTTCGAGATGACGTTGCTGGTCGTCTCGTCGGCGGCGTGCACCATCTTGGCGCCGGTGTCCTGGTGCTGGCCGCTGTTGGCAAGGGCGATGCTGATGACCTCGCCGCGGGCGCGGCGGCCCTTCATGATGACGCCCGGATACTTCATCGTCAGGCGGCTGCCGATGTTGCAGTCGATCCAGCGCACCTCGGCGTCCTCATGCGCGATGCCGCGCTTGGTGACGAGGTTGAAGACGTTGCTGCTCCAGTTCTGGACGGTGACGTACTGGATCTTTGCGCCCTTCATGGCGACGAGCTCGACAACGGCGCTGTGCAGGGTCGCGGTTTCAAACTTCGGCGCCGTGCAGCCCTCCATGTACATGACCTCGGCACCCTCGTCGGCGATGATCAGGGTGCGCTCAAACTGGCCAAACTGCTCGGAGTTGATGCGGAAGTAGGCTTGCAGTGGATGCTTTACCTTCACGCCCGGGGGCACGTAGATGAAACTGCCGCCGGAGAAAACGGCGCTGTTGAGCGCGGAGAACTTGTTGTCGCCGGTGGGAATGACCTTGCCGAACCACTTCTTGAAAATCTCCGGGTGCTTGTGCAGGCCCTCGGTGCTGTTGACGAAGATGACCCCCTGCTCCTCGACCGCGGCCTTGATGTTCGAGTAGGCGGCCTCGCTGTCGTACTGCGCCTCGACGCCGGCCAGGAACTTGCGCTCCTGCTCGGGGATGCCCAGCCGGTCAAAGGTCTTCTTCACGTCCTCAGGCACCTCGTCCCAGGAACGCTTCGGCTTCTGGCCGTCGCTCAGGTAGTAGCGGAACTCGTCGAAGTGGATGTTTTCGAGGTCTTTGGTCGCCCAGTGCGTCGGCATGGGCTTGTCGAGGAAGACCTTGAGCGCCTTCTTGCGGAACTCGCGGATCCAGTCGGGGTCACCCTTGACGTCGCAGATGTAGTCGATCGTCTTTTCGGTGATGCCGAAGCCGGAGTCATACTTGTTGCGTTCCGGGAAGGTGAAGTCGCCGACGCTGTCGACCTTGATGTCGGCGAGGTCGGGGGCTTCGAGTTCCGCGGGGAGATCTGGGGCGGTGACCATGGAAGGCGGGGGACTAAAGTGGAAGGTTGAAAGTTTCAAGTTGAGGTCAGGCTGCGGCGGCGAGCTCCTCCTTGACCCAGTCGTAGCCGCGGGCCTCGAGCTCGAGGGCGAGTTCCTTGCCGCCGGTCTTGACGATTTGACCGTCCATGAGGACGTGCACGATGTCGGGCTGGATGTAGTCGAGCAGGCGCTGGTAGTGGGTGATGAGCAGGATGCCGCGGTTCTCGCTGCGCATGGCGTTGACGCCGCGGGCGACGATTTTCAGCGCGTCGATGTCGAGGCCGGAATCGGTTTCGTCGAGGATGGCATACTTGGGTTCCAGCATCATGAGCTGGAGGATCTCATTGCGCTTTTTCTCGCCGCCGGAGAAGCCCTCGTTGACGCTGCGGCCGGTGAAGCTGCGGTCCATTTCGAGGGCGTCCATGCGGGCGTACAGCCGCTTGTAGAACTGCACGGCGTCGATGTCCTCGCCGGCCGGCAGGCGCGCCTTCAGCGCGGCACGCAGGAAGTTGGCATTGCTGACGCCGGGGATTTCGTGCGGGTACTGGAAGGCGAGGAAGAGGCCGGCGCGGCTGCGCTCATCGACCGCCATGTCGAGGATGTTTTGACCGTCGAGCAGGACCTCGCCGCCGGTGACCTCGTAGTCCTCGTGGCCGCAGAGCACCTTGCTGAGCGTGCTTTTGCCCGAGCCGTTCGGGCCCATGATGGCATGGACTTCACCGGGGTTGATGGTGAGGTTCAGGCCTTTGAGGATTTCGCGGCCGGGGATCTGGGCGTGGAGGTTGTGGATGACGAGCGACATGTTGGGAATTTGAAATTTGAGATCTGAAATTTGAAATGCACCCTAGCGCGCCGCGCAGGCGCTGCAGGTGCCGTGAATGGCGATGTCCATGCGGCTGACCTGGGTGCCGGCCGGCAGGTTCCAGAACTTGGCGGGATCGAAGTCGGCGGCGGGATGGGCGTCGATCACCTTGCCGCAGGTTTCGCAGTGAAAATGGACGTGCTCGTGCAGGTTGGCGCAGTAGCGCGACTGGCCGCGCTCGAGGTGCACCTGCTTGATCAGGCCGGCGCCGGTGAGGTGCTCGAGGCAGTTGTAGACCGTGGCCAGCGAGATGCCGGGAGCACGGTCCTTGACCCGGGTGAAGATGTCCGTGGCGGTCGGGTGATCGGTCGAGGCCTGCAGGATCTCGAAAACCTCGCGCCGGTGCGGGGTCAGGCGCACATCGGCCCCGAGCACGGCCATGCGGCACTCCAAACCGGTGGGCTTGGCGGGTGGGCGGGAAGAACTGGGGGGCATAATTTTAGAATTAGAATTGGAATGATTCTAAAACATAAGGCCGAAAGTGTCAACGAGTGCACGCGCGAGCTGGCTGCAAAAAACGAAGGCTCGCCGCCCTTTCAGCGTCCGCCACCCCCGGAAACCAGCTGAAGAGCCTCCAATTGTCGCCGAATGGTTTCGGCAATGCGCCGGATCAGGGCCGCGTGTTGCTCCAGCTCCTGGCGGCGGATTTCCGGGATGCCCTGCCACCAGCCGTCAGCGACCGCCTGATCATGAATGCCTTGGTAGCGCTGCAGACAATGGCCGAGCTGGCGCCAGCGTGTCAGGATGGCCGCGTCATCTCGCCGGGTCAGCCCGGGAACGAGCAGGTCGTTCAGCAGGTTGATCGCCGCCCCCGCGCCGGTCAAGGCCGCGTTGGCACCGGCCATGGGCGCATCCGCCTGCGCGATGGCCTGTTCAGCCAAGCGCACAACCTCCCCGCGCAACGCGGGATCACGGGCCGCACGCGCGGCCAGCTGGAAGTGCAGGATTTCGTAGAGGGCGGCATCACTGCGGTCGAGGGCGCAGGCCGACCTCAGACGCCAGAACGCCGCGTTTTCGAGGTAGCGGCGATGCGCCTCGGTGGTGGGAAAAGGGCTGTTGCGCCGGGTTCGGCTCTTCTCAAGCTGGGCCAGGCGCACGAGGGCGGCCTCAAGGCCGGAGGCCGCCGTCGGGGCCGGTGCGGGTGCTGCGGCCGCGCGACGCGCAAAGACACCGGCCGAAGCGGCGGGCGACGTCGCCGGTTCATGGGGGACCTGCATCGCGCTTTCGCCACCGTGCCAGTGGCTGTGCAGGGAATCCCGCAGGAGGCGGGCCGCCAGGCTGCCATAGACACTGCCGGGCAAGCCGAGAAATCCGGGCGAGCTGGCGTCGCGCGGCCCCGCGAGTCGGTGACCCGCTGTCCAGAGCGCAGCAGTCGCCGTCAGGATCAGGATCGGATGCGAAAGAGACATAAGCCAGTCAGACTGAGGGCCAGTCCCTGCAGGCCGAGCACGCCGGCCGAGGCGAGGAAGTCGGCGGCCGGCAGAGGTCCCATCTTGAACACGAGGCGCGGCGTGAGATCGGCCAGATGGTAGTGCGGCACGGCCAGCCAAAGCGACTGCAGCAGTTCGGCTGAGGAACCGCCGAGCAGGGGGGCGAGCCAGGCCGCGCCGAACAGGCCGGTGACCAGCAGGCCGGTGGGCACAAGAAAGGCAATCACTTCGGCGGTGCGCGTGCCGAGGGCGGCCGCGAGCAGGATCAGGGGCGCCGCGCAGAGCAGGTAGAGGGACGAGTACTGGCCAACGAGCTGCAGCCAGAGACCCGCCTCGCCGGCGCGGCGCGGCAGGCACCAGGTGCAGGTGAGCAGCGCGGCGATGAGGGCAAGGGCGCCGAGCCAGACCAGCACGGCGCCGCCGAGTTGCAGGCCGAGGCTGACGCGCCGGGTACCGGCGGCGTGCGCGTGCTCGAGCATGCCTTCGCTGCGCAGGCGGTGGCCAAGGGCGGCCGCCTGGAAGGGCAGCCAGGTGAGCAGGGCCAGCCAGGCGTAAGTCCACGCTGCCTGGGCGCGTGCCGGCTGGAGGATCTGCGGGTTTTCCTCCCAGGGAGCCACCAGTGGCGCGAGCCAGGTGAAGACGACGGCCCCGCCCAGCAGCAGCCAGCCGCTGCCGCGGCTCATCAGGCCGGAGAGAGCCAGGCGAAAGAGGGGGAAACGCTTCATGCCTGGAGGGAACGGTAGGTGGCAAGCCAGGAACCTCCGCGGCACTCGCGGGAGTGGCGCAGGGTGCCGGCGTGAATGGAGAGCAGCGAGTCGGCCGAGCCCACCGATTCGAGCTCATGCAGGATCACCAAACGCACGGTGCGCGCCGCCGAAGCCGCCCAGAGATCGGCGACCTGAGCGCGCGTCTCGGCGTCGAGCCCGGTGAGCGGCTCATCCATGAGCAGCAGGCCGGGCGCGGCGAAGGCCGCCTTTACCTCGGCGAGGATGAGCAGGACCTTCTGACGGTTGCCGCGCGAGAGCCGGCCGACCGGCTGGCGCAGGTCGAGATGCAGGGTTTCCGCCAGCGCCCGGGCGAGTTCAAGAGCCTCGCCGCGAAACCAGGCGCGAAAAAAGGTCATCGGCTTAAGCTCCGGATCCGCGCGCAGTTCGTCCGCGATGTAGTGAACACCCGCCTGCGCGCGCGAGCCGCCCTCCAGGAACGGCAGCAGGCCGGCAAGGGTGCGCAACAGGGTCGTCTTGCCCGAGCCATTGGGAGCGACAAAGAGATGCAGGCCTGGGCCGATGTGGATGTCCTCGGCGGCACGCGCCAGGCAACGCTCGCGGCGGTGCCAGGGCGGACCCTCGCGGTAGCCGAAGCGGGTGCCGGCGGGAATGATCAGACTGGATGCATCGGGCATGGTCAAAAACCTTTTACCTGCCCGTGTCCCAAAGTCCGTCGTCTGGCTTGCCGGAGGGATCATAAACGGCACCATTGGCGTAAAGCACGGGCGGCATGACCGTATGATCGAGGGTGAGGGCTTCATTGGCGAGCCCCGTGAAGCTTGGCAATTCCGACCAGCCCGAGGGAAGATAGGCTTGAAGCTGGGCGGAGTTGACCGAGGCTATGTTGGCGGTCGGATGATCGGCAAGGTAGGCACGCTGGGCGGCAAAAACCGCCTGCAGTGACAGGGACGCGTCCTTGGCGCGCTGCCAGTTGCGCACGGATGTGACAGTGAGCCCCGCAAAGGTGCTCAGGGCAAGCAGCAGGGCAATCACCAGGCTGACCTCGATCAAGCTGAAGCCGTGCGCAGAGGCGGTGGTGGATGGCGAGACTTTCACGGGCTCAGGGCTGGGTTGGCGGCGCAGGGGTTGTGAGCCTCCTCACATCCGACTTGGGAATGATACGCACGGCGCCCGCACGCTCCTCGACCGGCAATCGGGCGGAGGGCGGCGGGGCAGCAGCCGGGGAAGGCTCGACGGGAAATTTTTCCAGCCGCTGGTTCATTGCCGGCGGCAAGCGGTCACGGCGGTGCACAAACAGGATGCGCGCTGCTTCGTTGGCGGCGGAAGCGACCGAAGGCCCTGGGTTGACCCGCCGTGCCGCGAGCTGAGAAGGCGAAGATCGTGCGCCCTCACTCGACGCAAAGGAGGGCATCAACACACCCTTGACAGTCTCAGCCGCTGGTGTCCCGGACAGACCGGGAATGGGCCTCGGCACCAGCTTGATCGACGAGTCAGCGCCAATCGCAGCTGTGACAATCCATCCAAAAAAGAGCAGGTGTCGGATCATGGCGAATCACATGTTGCCGGACTGCATCATCCGCGGCCCCATCAGGAAGATGGGCAGCATGGAGCCCGTGAAGACGAAGCCGATCAGGAACACGGCCAGTGCAAGGGTGACAAAGTTGATGACCTGGGTGAAATCGGCCATGGTCGCAGCGGTGTCCTCCTCGTAAATATCACGCAGGAGTTCCAACTGCTGCGGCAGTGACGCAGACTTTTCACCGATTCCAATCATGTGCACGACCTGGGGATCGAGCTCGGTGTGGCGTTTGAGAGATTCGGCAAATGGCACGCCGGAGGACTCATAGATGCGGGCCGCCTTGAGGAAATGCTCATACATCGGCGTGCCGCCAAGCACACGGGCGGAGAGCATGGATGCGCGGGCGAGGTTGATGCCGTTGGAGTAAAGCATCTGCAGGGTGCCGATCCAGGCGCTCTGGCGCAGACTCATGACCAGCTTGCGCAGCAGACCCCAGCGCCGCATCAGCAGGATGAGCAGTCGCTGGCGGAAATCCCCCGAACGAAACAGCGCGACAAAGAAACTGACCAGGGCAATGACAAAAAATGGCCAGACCTTCTGGACCACGTGACTGACCGAGAAGATGAAAACGGAAATCGGATCCGGTTCCTGGCGCACACTCTGCAGGGTCTCCTCGACCTTGGAGACCACGTGAACCTGGGAATAGATGAAGAGACCGATCTGGAACAGGATGATCAGGGTGGGCACCAAGAGAGCCGTGCGCAGCTTACTCGCGAACGTCATCTCGATTTTGATGCGATGAGCCAGGGAGGTAAAGGCCTGTCCCAGCTGGCCGGAGTCGGCACCCGCCTCAATGATGGTGATGATTGTGCTGTCAAAGATTTGCTCCTTGGCAAAAGCCACATGCACCGGCAGACCCGCCTCAAGGCGGTTGCGGATGTTCATCAGCGTCGCCTTGAGCGTCGGATCCGGCAATCCCTGAGCATAGTAAAGGATGGCGTCCGAAGTGCTGATGTTGGCCTTCAACATCGAGGCCAGACCGCGAAACAGCTTGATCAGTTCCTTGCGCGGAATGCCGTGCGGGCGCTTGGCGCTGCGCTTTGCGCGATTCATCGGCTTGACCATGGCCACCCGATAACCCGGCCGCGCCGCCGTCTGGGCCGCCTGCTCTCGGTTGGGCGCCTCGATCTCCAGCACCTTGGAGACATCCGGGCGCTCGCTGTGGCGAAGGGTGACCTGAAAAACGTTCATGCTCAGGATTCGTAGGTCATGTCGAGCACCTTCTTGAGGGCGTCAAGATCGGTCTTGCCCTCGGCCAGCAACTTCAGTCCATTGTCGCGCAGGGAAGGCAGGCCGGTGTCACGACGCACCTCCTGCTCGACCTCATAGGGGGTGATCTCCCCCTTGGCCAGCTTGTCGCCAAGCCTGGGGCTGATGGGCAGGATCTCCAGGATGGCGGTTCGCCCCGAGTAGCCGCGTCCCTTGCATTCCGCGCAGCCTTCCTTGCGGTGGACGTAGACCGGACGCGTGGCCCAGGACGCATCCAGGTGAAACAGGCGCAACTCGCGCTCGGGCACGCCGTTCAGACGCTCCTTGCAAGCGGGACACAGCATTTTGACGAGGCGCTGTGCGCAGGCGGCCTTGAGGGTCTGGGCGATCTTCCAGCGCTCCATGCCAAGCTGCTGGAAGCGCTCGATGATCTGCGACGCGCGCGGGGTGTGAATCGTCGTGAGCACCTTGTGGCCGGTGATCGCCGCCTCAATGGCGAGTTCAGCCGACTCGCGGTCGCGCACCTCCCCCATCAGGATGATGTCGGGGTCGGACCGCATGAAACTCGCGATCATCGGCTTGAACTCGCTCGAGTCCTTCAAGTCACAGTGGGTCACGCCCGGAATCTCATCCTCAACCGGGTTTTCCAGGGTCAGGATATTGTCCTCGGGATGGTTCAACTCGCGCAGCATGGCGTTCAGCGTCGTCGATTTGCCGGACCCGGTCGGCCCGGACATGACAATGATGCCCGAGGGCACCGCCATCGCCTTCTCGAGCTCAAAGAGCGTCTCCTGATCGAAGGCCAGCGTGCCCATGCCCAAGCGCGCCTCCAGGTGCGTCTTGTCAAGCAGACGCATCGTCACGTGGTAGCCTCGATAGGTGCGGTGGCGCTCATAGCGCACGCCGACGGCACGGCCATAGTAGCTCGCGGTAAAGCGCCCTGAAATGCCAGGTCTCTTGTTGCGCTCCTCCGGCGCCAACCGCATCAGGTTGAGCAGAAAGGCATCGACTCGGTCACGCAACTTCATCGGCATGTCGACTCGCGGGCCAAGCGAGCCGTCAAGGCGGTAGCAATACTGAAACAGCGCCTTCTCAGTCTTGATGTGAATGTCCGAGGCATGCTGCTTGATGGCGTCCGAGACCATGCTTGAGACAAGCTGGGCAATCGGCTCGTCATATTGACGCGTGACATCAAAGTCGGGGCTCTCATTGGAGAATTCCTCGACCTCAAGGGCCTCCAGTTCCGCACGGCTGGGCCCCGAGGAACTGGCGGAGCCCTCGATGACTGAAGAGATTTCCGAGGCCAGCGTGACGATTTTCAGCACCTCGTCGTCCGGAAAGCGGGCGGCACAGTAGTCGTCGGCCCGGTAATCCCACGGGTTGGCGACGGCAAGCAGCACCTGCTTGCTGCTGCGACGGAGGGGCACGAACATGCCGCGCGAAAGCACGGCGGGATCGCAGTAGCCGACAAACTCCGGATCGACCAGCTCGCGCACCTGCGGGAAGGCGGGCAATCCGGAGGCCCGGCTGACAGCACCGAGAATGCGGGTCTTCGAAGCCTTGCGAACAAGGGCCTCATCGCTCAGTCCATCCTGGACAGCCAGCGAGGAGCGCAGCTGACTCATGATCAGCCTCTGAATGGTCTCATTGAATTCGATGCCGATGTTGAGGTTCATGGGGCGAAGTGGCTCTGCATGAGCTGGCTCCAGGTAGTCAGATCGGTCAGGAACAGGTAGACAAAGGGCGAATCGCCGCCTGTCACACGATTCAACTCGTGTGCAATCCAGAAGGATGCCGCAGTCAAGGCCACGGGATTGATCGAAGCGACGTGGACAATGCTTGTCTCACCATCGACAACCGCCGGACACCCCAGTGCCGAGCAAATGGTCCGCAGCGAAGGGCAGTGCTTGTAGAGCGAGCCAGCGCGGCCCGGCAGTGGCCCGAAGGTCCAGTAGTGGAAACGGTCATTCAGACTGCCGCGCAGCAGCTTTTGCATTCGACTCACCTCGCCTTCAACGGTCAGGGAATGCTTCTCCGCCTGGGTTTCAGCCACGAACAGCAGGAAGTCCTTGGGCGACGGGCGCGAAAGCGTCTGAAGGTAGGCGTCCATCATGGATGCAGCCTCAGGGTCGGACAGACAACCGCCCTGGCTCAGGTGCTTCAAGCAACTGCCGGCGACACGCTCCAAAACCGGGCGCAAGTCGGTGGGTGCGGCCATTTCGGTGGAACTGGGCAGGCCTGCGGGGCCCTCGGCTTGCGTGACCATGATGAATTATCGGAGGGTGGCACGGCCGGTGGGTTTGCCGGCTTGTGTCGGCGACGCGCCGCCGGCGGGCCTGCTGCCAAAAAGGCGGCGCAGCCAGGACTGCTGCGACGGCGCGGGTTCCGGCACGGTCGTCTTGGATGGCGACTTCCAGCCAGGCTCGGGCAGCAGGGGAGCCAGGGCACCGCCCGCCTCCGCGGGCATGGCGGAATACCCGCCCACACGCTGGTTCATCTGTTCAATCTCGCCTTCCATGGAGGCATCGTAAACCTGCGGCGTGATGACGAAGACAAGGCTGACTTGCTCGAGTTTTTTCTTCTCCGAGCCGAACAGTCTGCCAAAGCCCGGAAGGCTGCCGAGCAGGGGGATCTTGTTGTTGCCTTCGTTGTTGTTGTAATCATAAAAGCCGCCAAGAAAGAGCGACCTCCCCGCCGGGACTCGGCTGATGGCCTCGATGGTGGACTCACTCACGCGGGGATAAACGTTTCCCGCTGTGCCGTTGCTGCCTCTGCCAGCGACCAACTCAACGATCTTGGCGACACGAGGACGCAATTTCATGCGAACCGTGCCGTCGGGCAGCAGTGTCGGCGTCACCGTCAGAGTCACGCCAATTTCGCGGCTCCTTTCCGGGTTGGTGCTGGGGTCAGGATCCTTCTCGTCGATCTGGTAGCGCACCTCCTCCGAGATGTTCTGACCGGCAGTGGTCGAGGAAACGTTCGCAGTGATGACCGGAAAACGGTCAACCACAGAGATGGTTCCCTGCTCGTTGTCTTCGGTGATCAAAGTGGGCGCCGCCTCCTGGCTGACGATGTCAGCCTCCTCAAGCGCGCGCAAGATGGCCTGCACCTGGGTGTTGCCAAAGACAAGGCCGACGCCCTCCTGGTTGAGCTTGTTCAGGCTGGCCGTCGAATTCGACGGATCGCCGGTGCGAGCGATCTGGTAGGTGTCGGGCAGGTTGAACAAAGCGTTGAGACTTTGCTGCATGCTGATGGTCGTCCCCACATCTCCAAGCGCCTGACTCCAGTCAATACCAACCTGCCGCGCCTCGTTGCGACGAATGCGCAGCACCCGCACATTGATGAGGATCTGCTGTTTGGGCCGATCGAGCTCGGTGAGCAGGGCGCGAACGCGCTCCAATTTCACGGAGTTGTCAGTGACCAGCAGGGTGTTGGTCTTCTCTTCAAACTCGATCTGGCCAACCTCCCGGGTCAACATGGGCCGGATGATGGACTTGAGCTTCTCAAAGTCGGGCTGACCGACGCCACCCATGCCGCCGCCGGCCATGCCAGCGCCACCCATGGCCGCGCCGCCCATGCCGCCGCCGGCCATGCCACTCAGGTCACCAGAGGTCACCGTACTGCGGTTCAGGGCAGCGCCACGAAGATACTTCAACTGGTAGCTCATCACCTCGAGGGGAAGACGAGCCAGCTGTGTGTCGGTGAGCAGACTCACGGAATTGCGCTGCTGATAAACGGTCAGCCCGTAGACGATGGCCAGGTCCTCCATCTGCTGCCGCGGATCCTCGACCTTGAGGTGGCCCGTGACATTGAACTGCGGCGCACTGAGTTCGTTGTTGTGAAAAAACTGCAGGCCGGCACTGCGCGCGAGGTATTGGAACACCTCGTTGATGGGCGCATTGTCAATCCAGTAACCCTCATCCGACAATGCGGGCAGGCCACTGGACGACAGTGCGGCAGGCGGCGACTGGGAAGGTTGGGCATTCGGAGGCGCTTCAGCGGGCGCAACCGCGTCCTGAGCTCCGGCAGCCAGCTGGAAGCCGGTGGCAAGGGAGAAGATCCAGCGGTAAAGAAGGGTGCTCATGGGTTGGCGGGCTTGGCAGGTTCCATGGGAAAGGCTTGACCTTTGAGCAGTGGAGCCGCGCGATGCAGCGGCTCCATGGCAAGACGCGGCACGAGATTGTGCGGCAACACACCCTTTTCCCCACGAATGAGGTCACGAAAACGCAACTCGGCATAGCCCACCTCGAGGACTTGGGCCTCAAAAACCTCGCCCTTGAAAAGGAGCTCGATGACATCGCCCTCAAAAACATTGCGCCCTCCGATCAGGAACTCCTTGCGGCCGGTGCTGACGCCATTGATGCGCAGGGTCTGAAGGGCCTGGTTGAGGGTGACACGCGGTGTTTCGCGTTCCGGCTTGCCTTCAAGGACAGGAACCACGTCCTCTCGTGGAAAGGTGGGCGCGCCGAAGGGATCCAAGTTGCGCACTCTCGCAGCCAGCTTGCGGGCACCCGTTTCCATGGCCTGTTCCTTGGGCAGCAGTTCCGTCTTCGGCAGCCAAGCCGCCCCGGCGCTGTCGCTGCCCAGAAAAAGACGCCCACGGCCCACCTGCGGCGCGGGCCTTGACGGCGTCTGCGCCAGAAGGTTCAGCGGCGCGCCCAGCAACACCCACAAGCATAGCAGCCGCGCGCTCATTTTGCCGCCTCCTCCCCGGCCTTCCAGCAGGTGTGCGTGGCCTCAATCAACAAGTGCTCGCGCTGGGTCAGCACATGAGTCTTGCGGGTGATCTTGATGTCCTCCAGGACGGCCTGGGGCATGAGAGACTCCACCTGATAAAAGGTCTCCTGCATCGGGCCGTAGCCGCCGGTGAAACTGGTCTTGACGCGAGCCACTTCGGTTTTTGCCTCTTTGGCGACGCGGCCGCGATCAAGCGGAAACACCAGGCTGCTGCGCTCGAGCTCAATCTCCTTGTACTTGGGCAGGATGCTGTCGAGCAGGCGGGTGAACAGCTGGACAGGATCCGAGCCAAACAGCCTCTTTTGATCCCCGTAGACCGGTCGCTTGGGAGCATTCTCGTTTTCAAGCTTGCGGATGGCACCCTGCCGCATGGTGTGTTCCCGGTAGATTTCCTCCTTCTGCAGCCTCACCTGCTCGAGCTTGTTCACCGCGGTGAATACACCGGCGAAAATCAGCAGATTCAAGGCGGCCGGAGTCACCAGGCCGAACCGTATGATGGGTTGGGTGTAGGCGCTCATGTTCCAGAGGGTTTGGCCAGAGGCAGTGCCCAGGGATCCTTGTCGGATAGCGTCTGGCTGATGGTGATCTCGAAATTGAAGGGGTAGGCCATGACTGGATCACGCGCCAAGTCATCCGCACCGGCCTGCGGGTCGTAGCGCGAGTTGCGCCCCTGGGTGAGGGTAACGGTGAGCGAACGGTCCTGATTCGGGCGGTAGGACTCGTCGCCGGTCACCTCGGCCAGTTTTTCAAAGAAGGCACTGACTCCGCGCTGACTGTTGATGCCGCTCAACAGTTCCATGGCCTTGGGTTTGACCAATCCCTTGATCTGCCAACTTCGGCTCAATCCGCAGAACTCCGGTTCAGGCGCCTTGCCGCGCGAAGCCGCCCGCGCCGCACGCGCGGTATCGAGGACGTAGTTGTAGCTGTCGACACGCACCCCTGAATCCTCAGGGAAAATCTGCATGAGAAACTCCATCGCCATCCACCCGCGCGATCTGGGAAGCATCAGTTTCTCCACCAAATGAATCTGCTTTTGCTCATTGAGCAGGAGTGTGTTGCGCGCCTTGGCCTGTTGCACCTCATCCGGCGTCAAATGCCAGGAGGGATGCTTCATCGCCGCCATAAGCGACCAGGTGCCATAGCCACCGGTGGCAATCAGGGCCAGAACCAGGAGGGTTAGCAATCCGCGCGAGAGACGCAGCAGATTGAGGTCACTGCGTGTTGGATACAGAGCGTCCAGCCGTGCAATGTCCATGTAGTTCTGATGGGCCCAGCCCTGCCAGAGCGACCCGAAGGTCTCACTCGCCGGCAGCGGCCCAACACCCGCGCGGGCTTTTTCCAGAGCGGCGGGATCGTAGCTGAGAAACTCCAGCAAATGTCCGGGCACCTCGTTCAGGGCCGGCAAGCTCGTCAGGTCAAGCGACTCGCACTCGAGCGACTGCCGGCTGAGCGAAAACATTTCCAGATCCTCCGCAGCTGCTTGCAGGGCCTTTTTGTTCGCGGAAACCAACAAAATTTTGGGTTTGCCGCCGTGCTCCCCGCCAGCCAACTCTGCGCCAACGGCCATGTTCCAGAGGATGTCACCAAATCCCGCAGGGACCATGCCGCCGCCGCGGTGGCTGAGACTGCGCGCAACCCGCAATTCCCCCCCCGCACTCAGGGCAAAGACCACTGTCAGCTTGAAATAAGGCATCACCACGAGACAGCCACCGGTCAAATCCGGCCGAGCAAGCGGCAGTCCGGCCAATGCCTCAACGGGCGCACTCGCCACTGCCACACGTATGGGCATGCGCAGGTCCTCGCCGCAATCCATCAAGGTCTTCAGAAAGGACTCGCGGGCACGCGAGAGAGCGACTGCGGCACAGCGTGACTGTCCCGGGAGAGCTCCCCAGAACGGCAGCAGACGCCAGGAGGTGGTGTCCGGGGAAACATCACGATCGGCAAGCACCTCGAGGGGCTCATCGATCAGATTGTAACGCAGCAGGCCAAAATCGTCGCCACCTTCCGCGCTTCCTTCACCAAGGTCGACCACTTCCGAGAGACCAAACTCATCGGCCACATGCAGGATCACCCCCAGTGACTTCGGCTTGGAATCGAAGAACTTGGTTGAAAAAAATTCGCCCAGCAGTTCCTTGACGCCTTCTCCAGTGGTCAGCTTGGAAAGCGGCAGCTCGGGCCCCGTGCGCCAGCGGTTTTCCGAGCGGGAAAAGGTCGCCGATACGATCTCCCTCCCGCCGTCGAACCAAAGATGCCACTGACAATTCAGCTCCTCGGGCGTCCGATACCAGTCAACATGCCTCGACCGGCTCGTCTTTGATGCCACGGTTCGCGCCTGGCTGTAAATCTCAGCCGGTTTGAGTTCACCGGGATCAACAATGTTGAGCATGATGCGGGGAGACGGCTGGCAGGACGCTGAGTCAAGCCAGGCCGCGCTTACCAGTCGGCGGTGTCCGCGGCGGCAAGCACGTGCGTCGAGGTCGCTCCGGAGCCGGCAAAATCACAGTTGCCATAGGGCGTGCCGACTGCAGGAACGATGTCAGCCCATGTGTAGGTGCCTCCCGAGGGGCAAACCGGAGCGGTTTCCATAAGCAGGCCAGCGCCAAAAACCGCGGAACCGTTTGCCAGAGCGGCGTTGATCGCAAGATTCTGCATGTTGGCACCGGCGCGAATCGCTTTCTGGACAGCCGCGAGCTGCATCTTGCACTTCGCCTTGTCAGCCCCCTGACGGTAGCTTCCGAGTCCCATGAAGACGACAGCGATCAGGCCAAGGAGTAGCGCGATCACCAAACTGATTTCGATGAGGGTCATGCCGGAAGCGTTGAAACGCTTGCCGAAACGCTGATTGGTATTCTGAACGATGGTATTTTTCATGTAATTCTGGAGTTTATATTTCAGATCTGCTTATATCGCCCACTCGAGCTTTCGATCAATAAAAAAAAATCTCCGAACGT
>JBIJBO010000197.1:0-5976 GCA_044345215.1 Prosthecobacter sp.
GCCAGAGGGTTCTTTTTTGATCGTTGCGCGAAATGCCGCATTGGTGAACGAAGCCTTGGCGGGGCGCACCAAGAGGGGCAGCATGGCACCATCGGTCACGATCCACTGATTTTCCCAAATGGCCCCCTCTGGCAGAACTGAGCCCGGTGTCAGCAACTTCACCCACCGGCCGGCAGGAAAGGATGCGGGGGTGGCTGTCTCGGCCACGGCGGGAGCAGGTTGGCGCGGGTCCCTGCCTTGCTCCTCCACCCCGAGCATCTTGAGCGCCTCCGTCTCAGGCAGGCCATCGAGGTTGATGACTTCGATGCTCTTAAAACGCGCGGCTTCAGCGCTGAGATAGGGCGTGCCTGGCCTGGTTTGCGTCTCATCATCCAAGGAACCCAAATGGTGGCCATTGGCCCAAAGGATCAACCTTTTGCCGATGGCAGCAATTCTCACGGAGACTTCGCTGTCAGGCTTGAAGGGCGGCTCGATGGGGAATTTGGCGAGCTGTCGCTCAGCTTGTCCCGTTTTGCCAAACAACACCTGTAGCTCACGACCGGTGGGGCGTATGAAGTAGCTGCCATGGCCGCCAAGACCACGAATATGGATCTGTGGGCCCTTGGTCTTGCTCGGTCCTTCCCAAAGCAGGGTGGTGCGGATGGCACCGTTGCGCCAAATTTCGTCAGGCCCTTCCGGGTTCCACCCCTCGTGGTTCGTCACGTGGAGAAATCCGTTCTCCAAGCGATTTTTACCCAAGGCTTTCTTGCCGAGGCTCGCAAAATCGGTTTTTCGCCACTGCGGAGCCGCGTCGGATGCTGCGCCGTCTTGATTTCTCGTCGGAACAGAAGGCTTCGTTGCGGCGGGTGTTGCCGAGGAAACACGTCGCTCGGGCGCATCCGGGACAGGTTTCGAGGGACGGACCTCCTTCACGGAGGATGCCCCCACCTGGGCTCCGCCTGACGCATCTGGTGAACCTTTTTGCTGCGCCTTTTCACCACCGCCGAGCATGACGAAAGCAGCGATGCCGATGGCCGCGGCAGCTCCGAGGCCGATGAAGAAAGGCGTCTTGCTTTTCGCGGGCGACCCGGAAGAACGGCTGCCTTCACCGGCTTTGCCTGAGGCGGGCTGAAGCCCGGGGATGTCTGCACTTCGCGGCTGCGGCGCTTTGCGAACCGGCTTCTGTGCCGCGCTGCGCTGTCCGTGAATCTGGGCCACGTGAGCAACAGGAATGGCCGCACTCACCGGCGCATCATTCCGTACAAAGGGGACATTCAGGATCAGGTCAAGCTCACGCCGCAATTCCGCCGCGCTCTGCTGGCGCTCGGCGCGGTCGTGCTGCATGGCCTTGGTGATGATGAGGTCAAAGCGCGGATCCAGCCCCGGCACGAGCGCGGAGGCGGGCTTGAAGGCGCCGCGCGGAATGTTGCCGGTGAGCATCTGGTAGAGCATCACGCCCACCGCGTAGAGATCGGCGCGACCGTCAATGGCGATGCCGAGCATGAGGGCCTCCGGGGCCACGAAATCCGGCGTGCCCATGGCAAAGCCGGCCTTGGTGAGACCGTGCTGGCCTGGCTCCTCGATCTTCGCCAGACCGAAGTCGGCCACCTTGACCTGACCCTTCATGTTGAGCAGCACGTTCGCGGGTTTGATATCGCGATGAACGATGCCCAATTCGTGCGCAGCCTGAAGCGCGTCGCACACATGCGCCGTAATGGCCAGAGCGTGCTGCGGCAACAGTTTGCCCTGCGCGGAGATCATCTGGGAGACATCGCTGCCATCGACATACTCCATGGCGAAGTAAAGCTGGCCGCCCATTGTGGTGCCGAAGTCATAGACGGCGACGACGGCGGGATGATTGAGCTTGGCCATGAGCTTCGCCTCGCTCCGGAAGCGCTCGGTGAAGCTGGGGTCCTCGTCTTCAACGCCGGGTGGCAGGATCTTGATCGCGACGGGCCGGTCGAGATTCGTCTGTATGCCTCGATAGACCGCACCCATGCCGCCACGTCCGAGGATCTTTTCAATCGTGTAACCCGGCATCAGCTTCTGCAGTTCCTCGGCAGAAGGCGGCTCCCAGCGCCAGTTTCCACCCGTGGTGCGCGGTGGCGGCGAGGAACCCGGTGCGGGAGGGAAAGGCGAGGCGTCGGAGGCTTCAGGATCTGACATGACAAGAGTTTGGGCAATTACCGTGCCAGTTTGTAGGGGTCTGGCAGTTGGCCGTCAAGAGTTCGTGCAGCCGACCTCAGATTTGGACAACCTTGAATGAAATGCAGCCCTCAGTGAGCTGAGAGCACAAATCTCGAAGGTCATATTTGAGAAAACGGGTAGGCAGGTCTGGGTTTTGTCTGAAGATTGCCAAACTTAAGTCGGTTATCTTTGCGGAACGTTCCGGCTGGATACCTCATCATCGGATGATGATCGCTTCAACCAAGCTGGATCCTTTCCCACAGGGTGGATTAACACTGGGGATGCTTAGTTTATTTCGGCGCACCGAGTCGAGAACGCTTGCAGAAGCTGTGACTTGGCTTCCGATTAGGAAAAACACAGCCTTCAACAGGCCTAAATTTAAGCTTTGCGGGTGAATTTCGCAGGTTGATGGGGAAAGTGTGGAGGTAATCGAATGGAGTCAGTATTTTTCAAATCGTCATCTGATCGGAATCAGCCACCTGACTCCGGATCTCGTCGGTGGCCGTTTGGCTGATGCCGCACTTCAACTTCCGCTCGGCAGGCGCGCCGTTGAGCACGCTGATGTGCAGGCCGGTGGCGAACCTGCCCTCTTCATCGGCAGATTTTTTGGCCTACCGCCAATCCGTGGCGAGGAGTTCACGGACGTGTTCAAGGAATGGGTCTTGGTGGGATTCCTGATCGACTCGCCAGTGCGCAGCGAACGGCTGCCTTGTCGAAGCCAATGCACCTCGATCTCGATCTACGCCAATCACCATCGGGTCTGCCGAAAAGGTTGGAGAGTCTCGATGCAGTTCAGTGGATCGTCCCAGCCTCACTCCAGGCTGGCATGCACAAAGGCGCGCGGATTGTCATCTTTGGCCACCGCGCTCGGGTCGGACGAAGCGAACACCCCTCACACCCGCAAGAAGATGCCGCGCTGATGCAGGAAACGCGCCATCAGCACCACCAGGGCCATGCCCGTGACTGCGACAACCAGGCCACCGAAACCGGGGGCGACACAGGCGTCGAAGAAGCGGCTGACGTCGCCACCGACGAGACGCGCGGCGAGCGACTGGAAGCCGACGATCGGGTTGAGGAGGTAAAGGGTCAGAGGATTGCAGCCGATCCACACGAAGGGCCGACACCAACCGCGCCAGCCCAACACGTCGACCACCCCGTAAAACAGCGCCAGCAGGCAGGCGCTCGCACCGCCAGTTATCAGGACGAAGGACGAAGTCCAGATGCGCTTGATGAGCGGGAACTGTGCCGACCACATCAGGCCCAGGGCAATGCAGGCCACCCCGCCGGCGAGCAGCCAGAGCACTTTTCTCTTTGGCGCGATGCCCGCGTTCTTGAACAGCAGCGCCGCCAGCGCCCCGAACAGCGACAAGGCCACGGCGGGCAGCGTCGAGAGCAGGCCCTCGTTGATGTAGTAGGTTTGTGCCTTCCGGCCGGGCAGGAAGCGGAAATCGAGATGGTTGGTGAGATTGCGCCCCTCCTCGTAGGATCCCGTCACCCGTGCCGTCACGCTGGCACTGATCGCCGACGGAGCGTCGGAACCGAGGCGACTGGCGATCCCCTCGACCACGGGCTTGTCGAGCTTGAAATCCGGAACGGGCACAAAGGTCAGCAGTGCCCAGTAGCCCACCAGCAGCACCGCGCTCGCCGCGATCAGTCCCCGTGCCCTGCGCACAAAGACATAGAGCAGCGAGGCAAGAAGGTAACAGACCGCAATGCGGTGCAGCACCCCGCCGAGCGCCACGTCGGGCCAAGGCTTGGAGAGACCTCCCGAGGCAAATACCCCCAGCGCGAACAGCAGCAGGCTGCGCCGCAGCACCCGGCCCAGCACCTCGGCACGCCCACCTCTTGACAGCGCCTTGTCGAGCGAGAACACCATCGACACCCCGACGATGAAAAGGAAGAGTGGAAAGATCAGGTCGTAGAAGCGGAAGCCCTCCCAGCTCACATGCGTGAGCTGCGTCGTCAGCAGCGTGGTCAGCTCATTCGGCTGCATCTTCTGCAAGGCCCCCGCGATGCTCGTCGCGCCAAGGATCCAAAACATGTCGAACCCGCGCAGCGCATCGAGCGACAGCAGGCGTGAGGATTCGACTTCGGCGGGGGCAGTGGCGGGAAGGTTCATGGGCGCAGGGTTGACAACTCACAACCGTCTCGGAAGACGGAGCTCAACTCCAACGCGCGGGCCGCAAACCAGCTTTCGCGCGGGCTTTGCAACACGCGTGCAGCGGGCCGAATCCCCCCTGGCGACAAGCTGCACAGCGCGGACCAGATGCTGCCCCATGCCGCGGGCACAACCCAGAAGGCATGCCGAGCCGGCTTGGCGATGCAGTTCGCCCGGCATGCCCGCCCTGCCACGGCGGCAAACCAGCATCCCCGACAGTTGACGGCAGCGCGGCGGTGGTTTGGTTGAACCTGTGCGGCCCAGCTTCCCATCTTCCATCCCGCCGTGCCTGCGCTCAGGTACGGGCGAGAGGTTTGGCGCTGCAGCCCGTTTCGCGCGCTCATGTCCCGGGTGATCCTCCATCTCGACATGGACGCGTTTTTTGCGTCGGTGGAGCAGCGTGACCATCCGGAGTTCCGTGGCCAGCCGGTCATCGTCGGCTCGCCGCCGGACCAGCGCGGCGTCGTGTGTGCGGCGAGTTATGAGGCGCGGAAATTCAAGGTCCGCTCAGCCATGCCCTCGCGCACGGCCGGACGACTCTGCCCGCACGGCATCTTTGTGCGCCCGCGCATGGAGGTGTACCACGCCGAATCGGCGGCCATCATGGCGATCCTGCAAAACTTCACACCGCTCATCGAGCAGGTGTCGGTTGACGAGGCCTATCTCGACGTCAGCGCCTGCCTTGCGTCGGGACTGGAACCCGACGCAGCCATCGAGGCGGCGCGGCCGCTGGCAATGAAGATCAAACAGCGCATCCGCGCCGAGCGCGGCCTCACCGCCAGCGTCGGCATCAGCTCGAACAAGTTCCTTGCCAAGCTGGCCAGCGATTTCAACAAGCCCGACGGCATCACCCTGATCCTCGACAGCGCCAAAGTCGCCTTTCTGCGACCGCTGCCGGTCGGTGCCATTCACGGGGTCGGCCCGGTGACAGCCCAGGGACTGCAGGCCCTTGGCCTGCACACGATCGGCGACCTGCAGGACAGCACGCAGTCGCTTGACGCCGTCGCGGGTTCCTTCTCGGTCAAGCTGCGCGAGCGAGCGTTTGGACACGACAACCGGCCGCTCGACCTGAGCGACGAGCGCAAGAGCATCAGTGCCGAGCACACCTTCCGCACCGACACCGGGGACCGCGGCCGGCTGCGCGCAGCGCTCAAGGAAATGGCACTCGATGTGGCGCAGACGCTGGGCCGGCACGGTCTCGGCGCGCTGACCGTGCAGGTCAAGGTGCGCTACAGCGACTTCACCACGCTCACCCGCCAAATCCGCGTTGAGGAACCGGTCGCCTCCGAGCGCGACCTCTACCGCCTCGCCTGTTTCCTGCTTGCGCGCCACCAGCTGGTCAGCGGACCGCTGCGCCTGCTCGGCATCGGTGTCTCGACCCTCATGGCGCCCACCCAGCAGCAGTTGCGCCTGCGGCTCTGAAAGTCCACGGATGAAGCGGATGAAAGGAGATCAGTCCACAGAGTGGGCTGATTCAGGAGAGACCCAGTTGAAGGAGTCCCCGAAGGCACGGATTGAAAAGAGATGCGGCCGAACGGCCTGCTGATGAAAGGATCAAGGATGGAACTTGAAGCAAGACCATTGGAGGAAGCCTGATTTTGCGGGCCGTTTCATTCGAACCCGTTGTCCGATGCTCGAATCCACTCCAAGAA
>JBIJBO010000198.1:0-5947 GCA_044345215.1 Prosthecobacter sp.
GGTCGCCGCCTACGGACTCGACGGCAGCCTGCAGTGGCAGCGCGACCTGAAGCAGACCCACGGCGCTTTCGCCACCCAGTGGACCTACGGAAGCAGCCCGCTGCTCGACGGCGGCAAGCTGTACATACAGGTCCTGCAGCGCAACGAGGTGTTCGACTTCCAGGGCTTCCAGAAGGGCACCCCTGGCAAGGACATGGCCTCCTACGTGCTCGCGCTCGATCCCGCCACCGGCAAGGACCTCTGGAAGGTCGTGCGCCCCTCGGACGCCGTCGCCGAGAGCCTCGAGGGTTTTTCCTCGCCAGTCACCCACGACGTCAACGGCCAGCGCCAACTGCTCATCGTCGGCGGCGACTGCATCACCGGCCATGACGCCAACACCGGCAAGGAACTCTGGCGCTGGGGCACCTGGAACACCGAGAAGATTGGCCACTGGCGCCTGGTGCCGAGCGTGGTCGCCGGCGACGGCATCGCCCTGGCCTGCGCGCCGAAGAAAAACCCGGTCTACGCGGTCAAGCTCGGCGCCAGCGGCACGGCCGAGGTCGCCTGGGTCTCCGACCCCAAGGACGCCAGCAGCGACGTCTCGACGCCGGCCTACCACGACGGCAAGTTCTACGTGCTCGACAGCGACCGCCGCAGCCTGAGCTGCGTCGAGGCGAAAACAGGCAAGCTGGTCTGGCAGGGCGACCTCGGCAGCAAGGCGAAGTTTGAGGGCAGCCCGACGGTGGCCGATGGAAAAGTGTATATGACCAACTTCTGGGGCGAGGTCTACGTCGCCCGCGCCGCCGGCAGCCAGTTTGAAATGCTCTCGGTCAACGCCATGGGCGACGGCAGCAAGCCGAATGGCGACGCCAGCAGCGTGCGCAGCAGCATCGCCGTGGCCGATGGAGCCCTGTTCATCCGCACCCAGGACAAGCTGTTCCGGGTCGGCAAGTAAGCCGGCTCAGACTTACCCGCAGTTCCCCCGGCGCCTCGGCCGAACCGTTGGCGAGTTGGGGGATCTGCAGCTTTCTCCAGGCCTGTCCCAGCAGCCACCCGGTGGCCATGGAAGACGATCCGAGGAGGGAGACACGGAAGCCACACGACTCAGGCCGAGCGCGCCTCAAGGCGGGCGACCATCCGGCGCACGTGCGGCGCCTTGTTCTCACGCGGCTTCAGGATGGCCAGGCTCTTGGCATAACTGCCCCACTTGAGAATGGTGATGTTGACCCGGCGCACGCCCCAGCGGCTGACGTAGGAAGGCGAGGGCTTGTAAAGATCGATCGTGCGGGTGCCGACCAGAGCCGAGCCGTAGTCATCCACGATGTAAACGGCCGGATTGCCCTCGATCTGGAACACCGTGCCAACCGGGTAGATCGACCAGTCGGCGGCCGCACTGCGGATGGTGCCGAATTTCAGGGCCGTGCCGGCGGCTGTGCGGGCACCATACTTGATGTGGTCCTTCTCCGAATGCGTGTAGGCCGTGGTGCGCACGCCCTGCAGCACAAGGTTCTGCCGCACCTGAGGGTCCGGGGCCGGGGGATTGTTTTGTGCCGCGGCAAGGGAGGGCAACAGGGCAAGGCAAAGGAGGAGGCGACTCAAAACGTGAAGGGGGTTGGTCACACCCAGCGCCGCGTCGAACCGCAGCCCAAGGGGGGAATTAGGGTGTCCACCCAGCGGATCATGTCAAGATGAGAAATTTCAAAATGATTCGCAAACCTTTATTTTTCAATGCCTTGAATGGGAGTAGGTAATGCCTCAAACCGAACAACCCCAATCTGGAACCGGGCCAGCACGGCGAAAACCTGGAAAAATTTACAAACTTAACCCCGCGCAAGGCAGTCACGCCTCGCTTTTCCAAAATATTTCAAGCAACCCAGAACCACGGGGCATGAATCGAATGTCGGGGGCACTCACCCGGAAAAATGCGCCTCGCGTCTTGCGCTCCCGGCAAACACAGCGAAGGATGACGACTCCCCTCCTGCATGAGCGACCCCATCCGACACGAATGCGGCATTGCCGTTGTCCGTCTGAAGAAAGACCTGGCCTACTACCAGGAGACCAAGGGGACCTCGCTCCATGGCTTCAACATGCTGGCGGCGCTGATGACCAAGCAGCGCAACCGCGGCCAGGACGGCATTGGCATCGGCTGCTGCAAGCTGAACATGCCGCCTGGAGCGCCTTACCTCTTCCGCGAGCGCTCCGACACCTCGGTCGAGCAGATGGGCGAGGTCTTCGCCGACCTGCGCAAAGAGTACAAGCGCATCGCCCGGCGCATCGACGAGCAGCGCAAGCAGGAGCGTCACGAGACGGGCCGCGAGCTGCCGCCCTTTGAGGAGGATCCCGAGGCGATCAAGCGCGAGTTTGAAATGGCCGGCGAGATCAACATCGGCCACCTGCGCTACGGCACCTCGGGCAGTTTCGGCAAGGCCAGCCTGCACCCCTACCTGCGCCGCACCACTTGGCCGACACGCAGCCTGATGGTGATGGGCAACTTCAACCTGACCAACACCGCGGCACTCAACCAGGTGATGATGCAGCGCGGACAGCACCCGGTGTTTTCCACCGACACTCAGACGGTGCTGGAGGAAATCGGCTTCCAGCTCGACGAGGCGCACACCGCCCTTTACCACGAACTGCGCGATGCAGGCATGCCCGGCGCCGAGATCCCGCGCCACATCAGTGAGCGGCTGGATGTGGTCGGCATCATCCAAAAGTCGGCCGCGCTCTGGGACGGCGGCTACACAATCGTCGGCGTGATCGGCAACGGCGATCTCTTCGTCATGCGCGACCCGAACGGCATCCGCCCCTGTTTCTATTATGAGAGCGACGAGATGCTGGCCTTCGCCTCGGAACGGGTCGCCCTGATGTCGGTGTTCGAGATCGAGGAGGAGGAAGTGCACGAGTTGCCCCCCGGGCATGTCGCCGTGATGAAGGCCGACGGCAGCCTCACAATCACCCCTTTCACCGAGCCACGCGAGCCGCGCCCCTGTTCGTTCGAGCGCATCTACTTCTCGCGCGGCAACGACTCGGCGATCCACCACCAGCGCAAGCTGCTGGGCGAGTGCCTGGTGCCGCAGCTCATCGAGGCGATCGACAACGACTTCGAGCACACCGTGCTCAGTTTCATCCCCAACACTGCCGAGACCGCCTACTACGGATTCCTCGACGGCCTGCGCAAGTCGCGCCGGCAGGCGGTCAAGGACGCCCTGGTGCGCATGATTCAGGAGGGCTCGTTCGACGAGCAAGCCCTCGACGACCTGGTGCTGCGCAACTGGCCTCGCGCCGAAAAGATCGCCCACAAGGACATCAAGATGCGCACCTTCATCGCCCAGGAAAATGGGCGCGACCAGATGGTGTCGAGCGTCTATGACATCACCTACGGGGTCGTCACCCCGCAGGACAACCTGGTGGTCATCGACGACTCCATCGTCCGCGGCACCACCCTGCGCACCTCCCTGCTGCGCATCTTGGCGCGGACGAACCCTCGCCGCATCATCGTCGCCTCGACCGCCCCGCAGATCCGCTACCCGGACTGCTATGGCATCGACATGTCAGAGCTCGGCAAGTTCATCGCCTTCCAGGCCGCCGTCGAGCTGCACCGCGAACGCGGCAACCGCTCGATTCTGCGCGAGGTCTGCCAGGCCTGCGAGGAAGAATTGAAGAAGCCGCGCGACCAGATGGGCAACGCCGTCAAGGCCATCTACGCACCCTTCACCAACGAGGAGATCTCCGCCAAGGTTGCCCAGCTCGTCGCTCCACAGCACACCCCGTGGAAGGGCGAGGTCAAGGTCATCTTCCAGACCATTCCCAACCTGCACGCCGCTCTCGGTCCCGAGTATGGCGACTGGTACTTCAGTGGCGACTACCCAACCCCGGGCGGCTATGCCACCGTCAACCGCGCCTTCATCAACTTCTTCCAGAAGAAGGACGGCCGGGCCTACGACACCCTGCTCTAGCCGCGCTCCACGCGGTTCTCCGCATGCTCCCTGATCCAGGCTTTCTGTCCGGCAATCGGCTGACGATGCGCGAGCGCGACGAGCTGCGCGCCCTGGCAGAATCACGCCGGCGCGCCGGACTGTTCTGGTACCGGCTTGCCACCGGTGTGCTGCTCGCGGCCATGACCGCAGTCGCCCTGCCCCTGCCCGCCGCCTGGGTCTGGCTGATCGTCGGCGGCTCCGCCCTGCTCATGAGCCTGCTCGCCATCGGCATCGCCCGCAACGGTCTGCCCAGCCATACCGCCCTCTGCCTGCTCTGCGCCTGGGGCGTCCTGCCAGGCTGGGTTTGGATCGCCCCGGAAGCCCTCGCCGCGGCGGCCGAACTCGCGGGCGCCCTCGCCGGCCACTGGCGCACCAGCCTGAATCCGCCATGATTCGGGCGCCTTTGCGCAATCCCTGCATGAACAAAGCGGCCGCAAGCCCACGTACTCCCCGTAACCTCCGGCCATGTCCTCCCCTGAATTCTCCTCCACTCCATCGCGCTCCGGCAGCTGGCTGCTCGTCCTGTTGCTGATCCTTGGCTATGTCGCCGCCCTGCTCGCCTTCCCACCCCGGTACGAACATGCCGACGGCGAAGTGTCCACGCTCCTGCTGTTCTTCGGTCGCTTTCACCCCATCCTCCTGCACCTGCCGGTCGGCGCGCTCGCCCTTCTGTGCCTGATGGAACTCGGCTGCCTGACCCGGGCCGGCGAGGAAAAACTGGGGGCCGCCGCCCTGCTCACCCTACTGGTCGGCGCCGCCGGCTCGGTCTTCGCCGTCATCGCCGGCATCCTGCTCTCCCGCGAGGGCGGTTACGAGGGCGCCAACTTCACCCTGCACCAGACTCTGGCCCTGATCGGCACCAGCGGGGTGCTGCTGGCCGCGATCGTCCGCCTGCGCGCCATGAGCCGCGACAACCGCGAGCTGATGCACGCCTACCGCGCGCTCTTCTTCCTGTCGTTCGGCATCATGGGCCTGGGCGCCCACTTCGGCGGCAACATGAGCCACGGCAGCAAGTTCCTCACCGAGCACGCACCGGAGCCGCTCAAGAGCCAGATGATCGGCATGGAAAAATGGATGCTTCGCTTTGCGGAAAAGCCCAAACCCACCCCAACCCCCGCTGTCGCGGTGACGCCGGTCCCTGCCCCGGCCACAAATCCTTCCCCGCCCACGAACCCAGCTCCAGCCCCCACCCCGGCATCCCAACCACCCGCCGCCCCCGGCGGCGCCAAACCTGGTGCCAGCCCCCTCGTTTTTCAGGATCTGCTGATGCCCATCTTTGAGACCAAGTGCAACAACTGCCACAACGAGGACAAGTCGAAGGGCGGCCTGCGCATGGACACCCACGCCCTGCTGGTGCAAGGCGGCGACGGCGGCACCGCCCTCGTTCCAGGCAAACCGGACGAAAGCCTGGCCCTGCAGCGCATCCTGCTGCCGGCCGATGACGACGAACACATGCCGCCGGAGGGCAAGGAACAAATGACGCCCGAGGAAACCGCCCTCTTCCGCTGGTGGATTCAGGCGGGTGCCTCCGAGTCCCTCCGCCTCGACGACCCCAAGTTCCCCGCCGACCTGAAGGCCAGCGCGGACGCTCTTTTGAAAGGTCACTCCGCCTCCTGACGAATTCCTCATTCCCCCTCCTATGCGTCCGACCCTCCCCCTCCTCGCCCTGGTCCTGCTGGCCGGCCTTGCCCAGGCCCAGCCCGCCACCGATCCGGCCCTGAAAGCCGCCGTTGACCAGGTCAACGCCTCCGGCGCCATGCTCTTGCCCGTGGCGGCTGACGGCAAGGCCTGGCGCTTCACCGCGCTCAACGTCGCCAAGGACTTCACCGATGCCGGCCTCAGTCCGCTCGCACCGGTGGCCGACAAGATCGCCTCGCTCGACCTCGCCCGCAGCAAGGTCACCGACGCCGGCCTGAAGGCGGTTGCGGCAATGAAGAACCTCACCGAGCTGCACCTCGAAAACACCGGCATCAGCGATGCCGGCCTCGACC
>JBIJBO010000199.1:0-5893 GCA_044345215.1 Prosthecobacter sp.
GCAGCGCCGGCGAACCCAACGGCGTCTCCTGCGCCGACAGCCGCTCGGCCAGCTGCGGTTGCACCCGCGCCCGCAGATCGGTCAGCCGCTGCTTCGGCGACCAGGCGCGCCAGATTTCGGGGGCCGGAGGGGCGGGGTAGGGTGGCATGGTTTCGGGAGGGTTGGGTGAGCGCTGCCAGATCCGCACCGCACACCAAGTCAGCAGCCCTGCCAGGGTCAGGATAAGGACACGGCGCATACCTGCAGGGCGTGGTCGGCAATCGGTTTCAGCCCTCGTCGCGACCAACAGGTCGTGCCGTGTTGGCCTTGGTGCCGGTGAGGGCGTCACCGAGCTCCTGGCGCAGGGGGGCGGCGAGCTTTTTGAGGCGTTCGACGATCTCCGGATGCGTGGTGCTGAGGTCCTTCGTTTCACCCGGATCCTCGCCCAGATGGTAGAGGGCCAGCGCTTGCTGGGCGACCTTGTACCCGTGGCGGGTGGCAATGCCCTCAATGCCCGACTGGGTGATCGCCGCCGGTTTCATGTTCTCCCAGTTCGCAGGCTTGCCGTCGCGTCCCGGGATCTCATGCGGGGTGATGTAGGGATGGGCGAAGTGCAGTTTCCAGTCGCCCTCGCGCACCGCCTGCAGTTCGCTGCCGGCGTAGTAGACGAAGCTGGTGCGCGGGTTCACCGCGCCCTCCTTGCCAAGCAGGACGTCGCCGACGTCAACGCCGTCGATCTTCTTCGCCGGGGCCTCGGCGCCGAGCCAGGTCAGAAAGGTCGGCAGCAGGTCCATGGCGGTCAGCAGTTCGGCCGACTTGCGACCGGCGGGCACGTGACCGGGCCAGCGCGCCAGGCAGGGCACGCGCACGCCGCCCTCGTAGGAGGTCAGCTTGCCCTCGCGCAGCGGCGCCGCGCTGCCGGCGTGGTTGCCGTAGCTGAGGAAGGGGCCGTTGTCGGAGAAGAAAATCACCAGCGTCTTGTCGTCGATCCCGGCCTGCTTGATCGACTCGAGGATCATGCCGATCGACCAGTCAAGTTCCTCGACGACATCGGCGTAGAGACCGTTCGGTGACTGGCCCTTGAAACGTTCCGAGGCGAAGATCGGCACGTGCGGCATGACGTGCGGCACATAGAGAAAGAAAGGTTTCTCCGCGTGGCGGCGGATGAAGCTGACCGACTTCTCGGTGATGCGACGGGTGAACTGGCTCTGGTCGGGGTCGGTGGCGACAATGCGCTCGTCCTCGTAGAGCGGCAGCGGCGGCATCTCGGCGGCGAGGCTCGGGTGGTACTTGCTGTTGTCGTTTGAGTACGGAATGCCCCAGAACTCGTCGAAGCCGCGCTTGCAGGGGTGGAACATCGGCCGCGTGCCGAGGTGCCACTTGCCGTAGGCGGCGGTCGCATAGCCGTGCTTCTTGAAGACCTCCGGCATCAGTCGCTCCTCCAGGCTCAGGCCCTCGCGGCTGGTGTGGTTGAGCGCCCCCTGCATGCCGACCCGGTTTGGGTAGCAACCGGTCATCAGCGCCGCGCGCGAGGCGCTGCAGACGGCCTGGGCGACGCAGAAGTTGGTGAACTTTGTGCCCTCCGCCGCCATGCGGTCGAGGTTCGGCGTGCGGATCGTGGTCGAGCCAAAGCAGCCGAGGTCGCCATAGCCGAGGTCATCGGCGACAATGAGCACGATGTTGAGCTGTTCCGGTGCGGCAAGCACGGGACAGGCGAGGGCGACCAAGGCGGCGAGCAGGCGTTTCATGGCTGCATTCGACACCAGCCTGTCGCGCCGTGCACCTGAAAATCCGCGGGGAGTGAGGCGTGCTCCATCGCGCGTCAGGCCTCTTGATCTTGCGGGCACCCCCCGCGATGCTGTCCCACCATGCACCGCCTTCTTTTTTTCTGCCTGCTGCCGCTCGCCCTCCGCGCCGCCGAGGTGTCGTCGGTCGATTATCCCTCGATCCAGGCGGCGCTCGATGCCAATCCGGGGGCGGTCGTGTTCGTGCCGGCGGGCGACCACCTCCTCACCGAGAAGATTCGCCTGCGCGCCGGTCACGGTGGCCTGCGCGGGCCGGGTCGCCTTGTGCAGCAGAACCCGCAGCAGCCGATCCTGGAGATCGAGGACGCCGCCGGCGTTGAAGTCCGCGACCTGACCCTGACCCGTCCCGCAGACAAGGCGGAGACCGACCGCGAGGCGGTGCTGGCCCTGCGCTGCCGCGATCTGGTGCTGGAGAACGTCAAGGTGATCGATCACCCCACCCGCGCCGGTGCCGTCACCCTGCGCGAGTGTCGCGATGCCCGCATCAGCCGCTGCCTTGTGCGCAACTACATGCGCGTCACCGTCGATGACCGCACGGCCAGCCCGGACTGGGGCTATGCCTTCCACTGCACCGACGGCACCGGCCTCAGCATCCAGGCCTGCACCGGCACGCTTATCGAGGGCAACCGCATCGTCGAGGAACGGCTGCGGCCGACCCCGGAACTGAAGGCCAAGCACAAGCTCGGCGAGTGGAGCAAGCGCAACCCGGTGCGCGGCAACTTCATCAACGCGGAGACCTGGGAGCGCGGCTACACCGACAACTGGCAGCAGGGCTCCGGCCTGATCGTCACCTCGCCGACCGTGAGCGACCTGACGCGCATCGTTGGCAATCACATCGAGAACGCCGCCCAGGGCATCGACCTGCACAGTGACCATGTCATCGTCGCCCAGAACGTCATCGTGAACTCCTTCATGGGCCTGAAGGCGATGCATGGCTCGCGCAATGTCCTGATCACCGGCAACCAGTTCGTCAAAAACTGTCTGTGGGCGATCGGTCTCATGCCGGGCGCGGCCGCGAATGCGGAGAACTACGACGGCGGATCGATCATCGCCGACAACCTGATCTCCGATTTCGGTCACGGCGACGCCCATTGGATCTGGGGCAGTGAGCGGTCGCCCTTCAAGTTCGACACCGGCCAGCAGGCCGACGATCCGCCGCTGACTGACGTGCTGGTGCGCGGCAACCTGATCCACAACCCCGGCCCGCCGCGCTACAAGGTCGCGGTGATTCTGCCGGGCGGGCCGAACGCCCCGCGCGGCATGCACTTCGCCGACAACCTCTTCCCGCCGGGCACGGCTGGAGTCGCCAACCGCGAGTTGCCGGAGTAACGCCCTTCACCGGCCCGCCGCCTTGCCCGGCACGCGCGGGTCGTGCGCCGGCACCAGCAGGCCGCGCTGGGCGTCGAACAGCACGCACTGGCAGGCGCCGAAGCGCTCGGAGCGGCTGAGTTTGTGGCCGAGGCCTTCCAGTTCGGCCAGCGTCTCGGTCCCGAGACCGTTCTCGACCTTGAGTTCATCCGGAGCCCACTGGTGGTGCACGCGCGGTTGGGCGAGCGCGGCGTTGGGGCCGAGGCCGTCGTCCAGGACGCCGAGCAGCAGTTGCACGACCTGGGTGATGATGGTCGGACCGCCTGCGGCGCCGGTGCTGAGCACGGGTTGGCCGTCCTTGAAGACCAGGGTCGGGCTCATGCTCGAGAGCGGTCGTTTGCCCGCCGCCACGGCGTTGGCCTCGGCGCCGACCAGCTTGAAGGCGTTGGGCACGCCGGGTTGGGCGGCGAAGTCGTCCATCTCGTTGTTGAGCAGGACGCCGGTGCCCGGCACGACGACCTTGCTGCCGAAGGCGGTGTTGATGGTCTGGTTGAGCGCCACCCAGTTGCCCTCGGCGTCGGCGGTCGACAGGTGCGTCGTGTGCTTGCCAAAGACGTCGCCCTGCCAGCGCGGCGGCAGGCCGTGCAAGGGCACGGGCGTGACCTTGTCGGGATCGATGCACGCCGACAGCCCGGCCAGGTAGTCGGCATCGAGCAGGCCGCGCGGCACGCGCGCGAAATCGGGATCTCCCAGCCAGTGGGCGCGGTCGGCAAAGGCGAGCTTCATCGCCTCGGCCACCACATGGGCCCGGCGGGCCGGCGACAGCTCGCGCAGCGGGAAGCGCTCAACCATGCCGAGGATCTGCAGGACGTGCAGGCCGCCGCTGCTCGGCGGCGGCATGGCGACGATTTCATAGCCGCGGTAGCGACCGCGCACCGGCTCGCGTTCGACCGCCTGGTAGTCGGCGAAATCGGCCGCGGTGGCGATGCCGCCGTTGGCCTTCATCCAGGTTTCCGTGCGCCGTGCGAACTCGCCGCCGTAAAACCAGTCGAGCCCGTGCTCGGCGATGGCGCGGTAGGTGGCGGCCAGGTCCTTCTGCACGAGGAGCTCGCCCTGCTGGAGCGGGCTGCCATCCGGCTTCAGGAAGATCGCGGCTGAGGCCGGGAACAGGCGCAGCTTGGCGGCGGTGGCGGCGAGCTTGCGGGCATAGACTTCATCGAGCGCAAAACCCTTCTCGGCGAGATCGGCGGCCGGGCGCAGCAGGTCGGCGAGCGTCAGCTTGCCGTGCTTGCGCAGGGCGAGGTCGTAGGCACGCAACGCCCCGGGAATGCCGGCGGCGAGCGCGCCGGTCTTGCTGGCCTCCTCGTCGAGCTTGCCGTTGACGAGGTAGAGGTCGCGGTGCGCGGCGGCCGGCGCCCGCTCGCGACCATCGATCGCGGTGATGCTGCCATCGGCGGCGCGGATGATAAAGAAGCAGCCGCCACCGATGCCGGAGTTGTGGCCATCGACGACGCCGAGGGTCAGCGCCGCGGCGACCGCCGCATCGACGGCGTTGCCGCCCCGGGCCTGGGCCGCCAGTGCGGCGTCGGTGGCGAGCGGGTGGACCGTGGCCACCGCAAACTTGGCAAAGCCGGGTTCCTCGGCAGCGGGGGCCGCAAGGGCGAGACCGAGCAGCAGGACGAAAGGACGGAGGAGCGACGACAGCATGAGGGAAGTAAACGCGATTCGGTGCGCGGAGACGAGCGCAAAAACCTGTCCAAAATCCGCGACCGCCGAGCGGCTACATCTTGCCAAGCCGACCGGCCTGTTGTCGGTTGCGTGGCATGAAACCCTCCCTCGCTGGACAGACGATTGGCTTTGTTGGACTCGGTCACATGGGCGCGCCGATGACGCGTCATCTGCAGGCCGCCGGCGCCGAGGTCATTGTCTGGAATCGCAGCGATGCCGCGGCCGAGGCGGCGGTCGCCCTCGGCATGCGCCGCGCGGCGAGCCTGCCGGAACTGGCGCGCGCCGTCGGCGACGGCATCGTCTGCCTGAACCTGACCACCACGGACGTTGTTGAGCAGACCGTGTTCGGCGAGGAGGGCATGCAGCGCGGTCTGTCGTCGGAAGCCCTGATCATTGACTTCGGCACCACCTCGGTGCCTGCCACCCAGCGCTTCGCCGAACGTCTGGCCTGGGTGGATGCGCCGGTCTCGGGCGGCCAGGTCGGCGCGGAGGCGGGCAACCTGACGATCATGGCTGGGGGAAGCGAGGCGAATTTCCAACGCGCCCTGCCGGTGCTGCAAACAGTCGGCGCCCGCGTCAGCCACCTCGGGGCCTCCGGTGCCGGTCAGGTGACCAAGCTCGCCAACCAGCTCATCGTCGCCCAGACCATCGATGCCGTGGCGCAGGCGCTGCGTCTCGCCGAACTCGCCGGGGTCGATCCCGCCAAGGTGCGCGAGGCCCTGCTCGGCGGCTTTGCCGAAAGCCGCATCCTGCAGCTGCATGGCGATCGCATGGTGCGGCGCGACTTCGCGCCCGGCGGTCGCTCGACCCTGCAGCTCAAGGACGTGCGCCTCATCTGCGAGTTGGCCGAGTCGCTCGGTTTCGCCTCGCCCACCCTCGCCAACTGCCGCGCGCAGTGGGAGAGCTTCGTCCACGAAAAGGGCGGTGGCGAACTCGACCACTCGGGCCTGTTCACCGTCTACGAGTGAGGCGCACGCCTCAGGCGTGCATCACCTGGCCGCCATCGACGTTGAGCGTCTGGCCGGTGATGTTGCGCGCCTGCGGCGAGGCGAGAAAGACCGCCATCGCCGCAC